>DAOTYS010000071.1:0-16358 GCA_034434575.1 Thermoflexales bacterium | reverse complement strand
TCATCGCGTCATCGATCCCACAGAACAAGGTCGTGATAAAGTCCTCGGTAGACATCGGGTGCGCTCCTCTGCTTTGGCCAAGTACCTGAAGCATGGAGCCACCCGGTGCCTTTTGTCAAACTAGCACCATTGGTTTCTAAGCGTAGAGTTGCTTGAAAAGCACGTAGATTGCGCGCAGAAATGGCTGAGTCTGCGACGCTAGGGTGCTGAATGCGAAGGGGCGATAGCGGGTGAACGACGCAAAGCGATGACGCGCGTGGTCTCGCGCTTCCAGCGCGTCATTCTAACGCAGATTTCTCGATCGGCGCCGGCTTCTCCAGCGGGATGTTGAAATATCCGGCGATGATGCGCTGGGCGATCGGCGCAGCGACACCCGACCCCTGGCCGCCGTTCCACACATACACGGCCAGGGCCAGCTCTGGGTTGACAGCCGGCGCATAGGCAACGAACCAGGCATGGGTGGGCAGGTAGGCGATGCCGTTGTAGCACACGCCGGTCTTGATGGCCACGTCGTCGCAGAACTCGGCTGTGCCGGTCTTGCCGGCATACTGAAAGCCGGGAATCTGCGACATGCGCGCCGTGCCGCTGTCGCTCACCACGTCGATCAATGACTGCTGGATGACGCGCAACGTCGGCTCGGAGATGGGCAGCTTGCGGATCACTTTCGGCTCGAAAGCGCGAACGACCTTGCCGTCGCTATCCACGACTTCGCGCACGAGTTGGGGTTGCATCAACACGCCGTCGTTGGCGATGGACGCCATCACATTCGCCATTTCCAGCGGGGTGGCCAGCACGAAGCCCTGGCCGATGGCCATGTTGTATGAGTCGCCGGTCGTCCAGACATCGCCGAAGGTGTTGCGCTTCCAGGCCGGCGTTGGCGCAAACCCGCGCCCAAAGCCGACTTCTAGCTTTGATGGTTCGCCGATACCGAAAATGCCCATCCATTTGGCCAGCTTGTCCGGCCCCATGCCCACGATGTTTTCCGGCGCATAGCCGCCGACGGCCTTGTAGAAGTACGTGTCGCACGAATTCCGCAGGGCATCGGTGATGCGCTGTGGGCCGTGCTGGCCGTTGCTCGACAAGGCGATCCAGCAATAGAACTTTTGTCCTTTTTTCGGATTATCCGGCTCGTACTGGTCGGGCAGGATAAAAGTGCCCGGATCGTTGATGACGGTGTAGGGGGTGACGGCGCCCTCTTCGAGCAGGGCGGCGGTGGTCACAATCTTGAACGTGGACCCCGGCGGAACCAGGTCGTCGGTGGCGTGGTTCAGCAAAGGGTTATGCAGGTCTTCCTGAAAAGCCTGCCATTGTTTCTGGGAGATGCCTTGAACAAACAGGTTGTTGTCGTATCCCGGCACGCTGACCATGCCCAGCACTTCGCCGGTTCTGGGGTTCAGGGCGACGACGGCGGCGCGCGGGGAGTTGCGCAGGCGCATGGCCGGGATCAGCGCGTCAGAGATGATCTTTTGCAGGCGCAAATCCAGCGTCAGGCGCACGCTGTGGCCTTCGCGGGGCGGCGTCGGCTCGCCTTCACGTCGCAACTCTTCACCGGAGGCGTCCACCAGGATGATTTCTTTGCCTTTCACGCCGCGCAACTGCTCCTCGGCAGCGAACTCGATGCCGGCCAGCCCAATCCGGTCGTCGCGGTCGTATCCGTTCTGTTCGTACTGTGCTTCCTGCCCGGCGGGAATCCTGCCGATATATCCCAGCAGGTTGCCCAGCAGTTCCTTGTAGGGGTAAGCGCGCGAGCCGATGCTCTGCACCACGACGCCGGGCATGGCAAGCGCCTGCTCCTGGATCACCAGCGCGGTTTCCCGTGGCACGTTGTCTGCGACAACCACCCGGTCGTAGGGCCGGCCCTGTTGCACTTTGGCGAACACTTTGGTGTAGATGTCGCCGGCGGTCACGCCCGGTTGGTTGATCATCTGCGCCAGCCGATAGTAGATTTCCATGCGCTTGATCCGGCGCTCGATCAGGTTGTCGGACTGGTACTGCCGAACGGGAATAATGGCCACCTGGAAGGCCGGCGCATTGCGCACCAGCGCCTCGCCGTTGCGGTCGTAGATCAGCCCTCTGGGCGCGGGGATTTTGCGTTCGACCAGGCTGTTGCGGCGCGCCTGCTGTTCGAATCCCTGCTGATAGGTGATCTGCAGGTCATACAGCCGGACAGCCAGCGCGACGAATGCGATCAGCATCCCGACGCCCAGCATCAACAGCCGCGCGCGGCCGCCCTGATTGTCGGGCGGGGGGGTCTGGCTGGTGCGCCGGCGGATCGGCAGGTCGTTGACAATCATCGTTTGGCGCGGCTACAGGGCGATCGTTCTGCCAGCTTCTCTGCGGCGCTGCCGCAGATTGACCTGGTTCAGCGCCGCGTGCGCAATAACGGCCAGCGCCGGATTGATCACCAGCAATGGCAGGATCACGTTCGTCATGGCGTACACCACATCGACGTCCAGGCCGCTGATGGCCATGCCGGCGATGCTCAGTCCATACGATACCACGGTGACGAGCGCCACCCAGGTCGAGGCGCGCACTGTCGCTGATGGGATGGGCGCGCGATCTACGATGGTGGCCACCACATTTCCCAGCAGCAGGCTCAGGCTCGTCAACCCGACCGGCAGGTTCGATGTGAGGTCCAGCATGAAGCCGCCCAGGAATACCCAGAACAGGCCGTCCATACCGCGCAGGGCGACCCATACTGAAGTGGCGATCAGCACCAGGCCTGGTCGCAGGCCGCCGCCAAGCGCCGCAGGCAGCAGACTCGTCTCGGTCAGCGCCAGCGCCAGCAAAACCACAAATGCGCCAACATGCCATCTCATTGTGATTGTGCGATCAGGCCATTGAGTGATTGGGACATTGAGTCATTGAGCGATTGTCTCAATTAACCTGTCACGCGATCAGCCTGCCATCCGATCAAGGGGCCTGGAGCGTCGCGGTCATGTTCGGCGCGGCAGTGATGACAAGCACGATTTCGATGCGGTTGAAGTCCACTGCTGGCCGGACGATGGCTTCCTTGAACAACTGGGCATCCGTGCTGATGATGCGCTCGATGCGGCCCACTGGCAACTGGCCGGGCAGCGCGCCGCCGAGGCCGCTCGTCACGATGATGTCATCGACTTCCAGGTTGTCGGTTTGCGGGACGTTTTGCAAGCGCAGGCTGCCATCGCTCTGGCCGGCGACTGTGCCGGTGGCGCGTGATGACACCACTTGCACATTGACATACGAATTAGGGTCGATCAGCAACTGCACCTGCGACGACGCCTCATTCACCTGGCCGACGCGCCCGATGAGCGCCAATCCGCCGCCCACAACCGGCATGCCGACCCGTACACCATGCTGTCGGCCCACGTTGATTGTGAGGTAGCGCGAAAAGGGGCTGGGGTCGCTGGCGATCACGTTGGCGCACACACCCGCGCGCAGCCGATTGGCATCGTCCGGGGCGCAAGTGGCGCTCAGGCCGATGACATCCGCGCCGACCACATCGTAAATCGGGTTTTGGCTGGCGAAATTGAGCAGGTCGCGGTACTGCCGCACCTCGGCTTGAAACTCGCGCAGGCGCAGATTTTCGATGCTCAGCTCGTCCACCTGTCGCTGCAAGGTTTGCACGCGCTGGCGCAGGTCCTGCAACTCGCCTGCGCTGCGAAACACGTCGTTGATGGCGCTTCCGGCGCCGCTGAAGAGTTGCTGCAGCGGGGTCAACACAACCGACAATGGCCCCTCTGCCGCGCGCGGAATCTGACTGCTGAGGCTGAGCACCAGCACAATGCCGGCGATCGCAATCAGGATCGGGGCAAGCAGCGGGCGAGAAGTTCGACGGTTCAAATGAGCGCGGGATAAGCGAACGTCAGGCCACACGCCGGCCGCTGGTCAGCGCCAGCGTGTTGCGCGATGTGCTGTGCCGTTCCAGGCCGACCAGCACCTCACGCAGCGAGTCCAGATTTTCCAGCACGGCTTCTGCGCCGCGCGCGACGCATGTCAGCGCATCCTCTGCCAGCCAGGTGTGAATGTTGGTCTCGTCGGCCACACGCTCGACCAGACCCTGCAACAGCGAGCCGCCGCCGGCCATGCAGATGCCGGTTTCCATCAGGTCGGCCACCAGTTCGGGCGGCGTTTCGTCCAGGGTGGCGCGAATCGAGTCCACGATGGTGTTGACCGAGTTCGATAGCGCCTCGCGCACTTCGATGGATGAGATTTCCACTGACTCGGGCAGGCCGGTGACCAGGTTGCGTCCGCGCAGGGTCATCGTTTTCTCCTCGGGCAGCGGGAAGGCTGAGCCGATGGCGATCTTGATCTTTTCGGCCATGCGTTCGCCGATGAGGAGGTTGTATTTCTGCCGCGCATAGTTGATGATGTCTTCGTCCATCTCGTCGCCGGCCACACGCACCGACCGGCTGACCACGATGCCGCCCAGCGCGAACACAGCCACCTCGGTCGTCCCGCCGCCGATATCGACGATCAGGCTGCCGTGCGCCTCGGTCACCGGCAGGCCGGCCCCGATCCCCGCCGCCATGGGTTCCTCGATCAGGTACACCTCGCGGGCGCCGGCTGAAAGCGCAGCATCGTACACGGCGCGCTTCTCCACCTCTGTCACGCCGGAGGGGATGCCGATCACCACACGTGGCCGGGGAATGTTGAACAGGCTGCGGCTGTGCGCTTTGCGGATGAAGTAGTCGAGCATGGCTTCGGTGATCTCGAAGTCAGAGATCACGCCGTCGCGCAAAGGGCGAATCGCAATGATCTTGGCCGGTGTGCGACCGACCATCTCTTTGGCCTCTGCGCCGACAGCCAGCACCTGGCGGGTCTTGCGATTGACGGCAACCCACGACGGCTCATTGATGATGATCCCTTTGCTCCGCACAGACACCAGTGTGTTGGCGGTGCCAAGGTCAATGCCCAGGTCCAATGAAAACAGACCCAGGATCTGGTCGATGATGTTTGCCATTCAGTTTTCCCTCGTATACTGGTGCCATTATAGACCATCGGCGCAACTGGGTGACTTTTCCCGCTGCGCCCGGCAATCAATTGCCGGGCGCAGCGGGCACTGCCAGTCGTGCCAACGAGAAAATCATTATGTTAAACGATTGCAAGATCGCGTTTATCGGGGGCGGCGTCATGGGTGAGGCTATCACCCGGAGTTTGTTGCGCAGTGAGTTGGTGAAGCCCGACGCTATTGTGGTGGCCGAGCCGCTCGAAGCGCGCCGAGCGAGGCTGGCCGTTGACTTCGGGATTGGCGTGACTGCCAGCAACACGGAAGCTGTGAAGGGCGCGCAGGTCGTCATCCTGTCGGTCAAGCCGCAGGTCATGCCGGCAGTGTTGCGCGGGCTGCGCGGGCACGTGGCGCAGGATGCGCTGGTGGTGTCCATCGCCGCCGGGGTGCCCATCCGGCGCATTGCCGAAGGGCTGGGAGATGGGCACCCCATCGTGCGCGCCATGCCCAACACGCCCGCCCAGATCGGCGAGGGCATCACCGGCTGGACGTGCACGCCAGCTGTGACCGAGTCGCAGCGCGAACAGGCGCGCGTCATCTTGCAGTGCATGGGCAAGGAAGTGTTCTTCGAGGATGAACACTATCTGGATATGGTCACCGCACTCAGCGGCACCGGCCCGGCCTATGTGTTCCTGTTCATGGAAGCCATGATCGACGTGGCAGTGCATCTTGGCTTTTCGCGCGCGGTGGCCGAGTATCTGGTGATGCAGACGGTGAAGGGCAGTGTGGATTACGCGATCCAGTCCGGCCAGCATGTCGCCCAACTGCGCAACCAGGTCACCTCGCCGGCCGGCACCACTGCCGAGGCGCTCTACATCCTGGAGGAAGGCGGCCTGCGCACGGTGCTGGCCCGCGCCGTGTGGGCGGCCTACGAGCGCAGCGTGGCGCTGGGCAGGAAAGCGAACGAATAATCCCTTCCGAATCCGTTTCCAGCGTGTCAGGGGTGAGCGGCTAGACCCTCGCCGCTGCTCCCCCGCTCACGCGCCGCGCAGCGCCCGCCACACCCGCTCCGGCGTCAATGGCAGTTGATAGAAGCGTTTGCCTGTGGCATGGTAGACCGCGTTGGCCACTGCCGGCGCGACTCCGTCCATCGGAATTTCGGCCACGGCCTTCGCGCCATAGGGGCCGGATGGCTCGTAAGTCTGCACCAGGATCGCCTGCAACTCCGGCGTTTCGTCGGCGGCGAAGATGCGGTATGGCCCAAAGCGCGGATTCAGCACGCGGCCCTGCTCGTCATAGACCATCTCTTCGCTGACGGCATAGCCCAGCGCCTGCACGTTGCCGCCCTCGATCTGTCCGCTGGCCGTGGCCGGGTTGATGGCCACGCCGCAATCCACCGCCATCACCAATCGGGTGACGGTCACCTCGCCGGTCTGCGTGTCCACCTCGACCTCGGCAAACTGCGCGCCAAAAGGCGGCGGCGAGTCGTAGCTCATGTGCGAGGCGGTCGCCATGATCTGGCGCTGGTTTTCCTGATGGGTGGCAAACAAGGCCACCTCTTGCAGGCTGACGCTGCGGCCATCGGGCGCCCACGCGCGCCGGTCGCGCAATGCGATCTGACTACTGACTGCTTGCGACTGGCGGCTGAGCATGTGCGCCGCCACTTCGCGGATTTGTTGCGCGACCTGTTCGGCGGCTTTCCTGGCTGCGCCGCCGCTGATGTAGGTGGTGGAGGATGCATAAGCGCCGGTGTCGAACGGCGTGAAGTCGGTGTCCGACGAGTGCATGATGATGTCTTCGAGCGGCACGCCCAGTGTTTCGGCCACGATCTGCCCGATCACGGTGTCGCTCCCGGTGCCGATGTCAGTTGCGCCGACGGCCACGTTGAATGAGCCGTCGTCGTTCATCTTGATACTGGCTGCGCCCATGTCCAGGCCGGCGATCGCGGTGCCGTGCATGCAGGTTGCCACACCGATGCCGCGCCGAATCCAGGGCCGGTTGGGATAGGGTTGTGTCGCGCGCCCGCCCCTGCGGTCGCGGTCGTGCCAGCCGATGGCGGCCATGCCTTGCTGGTGGCACTCTTCCAACGCGCAGGTCTTGATGATCTGTTCGAAGCCTTCGCGCGCCTCGCCCAGCGCTTTGGCCAGCGGCAGGGTATCGCCCACGCGCACCCAGTTGGGCCGGCGAAACTCGATTGGGTCGAGGCCGAACAGCGCCGCCGCTTCGTCCATCAGGCATTCCAGGGCGAATTCGGCCTGCGGCGCGCCATAGCCCCGGAACGCCCCCGGCGTGGGAATGTTGGTGTACACGATGTCGCATACGAACTCCAGGTTCGGACAGCGATAGGTGCTGAGGCCGCGCAGGCCGCTGACAGTCTGCACGGTGAGGCCGTGCGTGCCGTAGGCGCCGGTGTTGCCCAGCACGTACAGACGCAGGGCGTGCAGGAGGGGCGCGCCGGCGGCGTCGCGCTTGAAGCCGGCCCTGAACACGATGCGTTGCGGATGACGCGAGCGGGCCGAAGTGAATTCCTGCTCGCGGGTGTACTCGAAGCGCACTGGCCGGCCGGTGGCGAGGGTCAGGTGCGCGCACAAGTCTTCGATCAACATCTCCTGCTTGCCGCCAAACCCCCCGCCGATGCGCGGCTTGATGACGCGGATGCGCTTGACCGGCAGGCCGATCAGCGGCGCGATCATGCGCCGCACGTGAAAGGGCACCTGCGTGCTGGTGCGGATCACCAGCCGGTCATCCTCATCCCACCAGGTCATGCACACGTGCGGCTCGATGCTGGCCTGTTGCACTTGCTGCACGCGGTACTCGCGCTCGATCACGACATCGCTCTCCGCGAAGCCAGCCTCGATATCGCCCACCTGCGCATAGGGCTGCGCGACGATGTTGCGCGACGCATCCTTGATGTTGACGGCGTCCGGCTCGTCGTGAATGATCGGCGCGCCGGGGCGCATGGCTTCGTCGGGGTCGAACACCGCCGGCAACACCTCGTAGTCCACCTCGATCAACTTGAGAGCCTGTTGCGCGATTTCGGGCGTCTCGGCGGCGACCACCGCCACGCGGTCGCCCACGTGCCGCACCTTGTTGTCCAGGCTGACTTGATCGTAGGGCGGCGGATTGGGGTAGGACTGGCCACCAGAGGCGTAGATCACGCGCGGCACATCCTTATAGGTCAGCACAGCATGCACGCCCTTGAGCGCCCTGGCTTTGTCCGTGTGGATGTCGCGGATGCGGGCGTGCGCGTGCGGGCTGGTGAGCAGGGCGGCGTGCAACATGCCCTGCATGGGGTAGTCATCGACGAAGGCCGGCTTGCCCTGCGCCAGCTTGGCGGCATCCACTTTCCTCTCTGCTTTGCCGACGGTGGCCGTCGGGAGTTCGGGCAGGACGGTGAATTGCAGGCTGGGGGCGGTTGCCTGGTCGGTCAGGGTCTGAGTATCCCGTTGCCGGCTGGGAGATGTATCCGCGCCGGATGCGCTGCCCCAGTCGGCGTCGCCGGTGTGGGGGCCGTTGGACAGGCCGCCGGCTACGACGCGCTGAAAGGGGGGCAGCCGGTCGGTGTCGCCGCGCAGGATGCGCGCTGCATTGAGGACGGCTTGCACGGGTTTGAGGTAACCGGTGCAGCGGCACAGCACGCCGCTCAGCGCTTCGCGCACATCCGCATCCGACGGGTCGGGGTTGCCGTCGAGCAAGGCTTTGGCGGCCAGCAGTTGGGCCGGCGTGCAATAGCCGCACTGAATAGCGCCGTTGTCGATGAAGCATTGTTGCAGCGTGCTCAGACGAACGCGGTCGCCCATCGACTCCACCGTGAGAATGTCGATACCTTCGGCTTGCGCGGCCAGCATCACGCAGGTGTTCACAATGCGGAAGGGGGCCGGCGCATTTGCGCTGTCTGATTGCGGCCGGGTGGGAATGGGGCGCATCAGAACCGCGCACGCGCCGCACTCGCCCGTCTCGCAGCCGTGTTTGACGCTGTAGTAGCCGGCCTTCCGCAGGGCCGACAACAGTGTCTCATGCGGCGCAACCGCCAATTCCCGATCCGCTCCATTGATTCTGAGGTGAACGATCATTCTCTTTCCTCGCTGCTCCCCGATCCGTGTTGTGTGTATGATAACGCGACCAACGACGCGCGGCGGATGACATCCGTCGTTCGTCATCGATCACGGGTTGTCTGTCGAATCGCAGGAGCAGCATGAAGACAGTCACGTTGGAGCAGCCGTTTCAGTTTGCGTTGAGCGACACGCCCGCGCCCGGCCGGCCCGGCCCCGGCGAGGCGCTTGTGCGCGTGCATCGTGTTGGCATTTGCGGCACCGACTTGCATGGCTATCGCGGCAGGCAGCCGTTCTTCGAGTATCCGCGCATCATCGGCCACGAACTGGGTGTCGAGGTGGTGGAACTTGGCCCGCAGTCTGCCGGCGCGCCGTATCTGCCGCTGCGCCCCGGTGATCGTTGCGCCGTCGAGCCATACATGAACTGCGGGCAGTGCATTGCCTGCCGGCGCGGGCGCGCGAACTGCTGCGCCAACCTGAAGGTGCTGGGCGTGCACATGGATGGCGGCATGCGCGAATTCATCCTCCTGCCGGCCCATAAGCTCTACCGATCGGACACGCTGACGCTGGATCAACTGGCGCTGGTCGAGACGCTGGGCATCGGCGCGCACGCGGTGGCGCGGGCCGCGCCAGAGCCGGGCGAATGGTCTCTGGTGATCGGCGCCGGGCCGATCGGTCTGTCGGTCTTGCAGTTCGTTCAACTCGCCGGCGCGCGAACGATTGTGCTGGACGTGAGCGCGGCGCGGTTGCGCTTCTGCTGCGAACACTTCATTGTGGATGCGGCGCTCGACGGCAAGGGGGATGTGCCGGCGCAGTTGCGCGACATCACCGGCGGCGATTTGCCGACGACGGTGTTCGACGCCACCGGCAATCAACAGTCCATGCAGGCCGCCTTTGACTACACAGCACCCGCAGGCCGGCTGGTGTTGGTCGGCCTGTTTCAGGGCGATGTGTCTTTCAACGACCCGCACTTTCACCGCCGCGAGCTGACGCTGTATGCCACGCGCAACGCGACGCCGGCCGAATTCAAGCGCATCCTCAAATTGATGGAGCACGGCCTGATCGACACCACGCCCTGGATCACGCACCGCGCCACATTCGACACGCTGATCGAGGCGTTCCCGGCCTGGCTCGATCCCGATGCCGGCGTGGTCAAGGCGGTTGTGTCGGCAGCGGCGTGACTTGTGCATGGAGCGCAGAGTGCAAAGTACAGAGTACAAAGTACAAAGTACAAAGTACAGACTCCTGCTTCTCGACGTCTGTCATCTGACTACTGACGACTGACGACTGACGACTGACTACTGACTACTGACGACTGACGACTGACGACTGACGACTGACGGAGGAACCATGAACGTTGTTGTGACCGGAGCGAGCAGTGGCATCGGTGAGGTGATTGCGCTGCGGCTGGCAGAGCGCGGCCACACGGTGTTTGGGCTGGCGCGCAGCAGAGACAAGCTCGACGCGCTGGCGGCGCAGCGCCCCGGCGCCATCGTGCCCATGCAGGTCGATGTGACCATGCCGGCGCAGATTCAATCTGCCTTCGAGAGCATCGAGTCCGGCTATGGGCCGATCGACGTGCTCATCAACAATGCCGGCATCTACGAGCGGTTGAACTTCTGGGATCAGGACATCGAAACGATGGGCCGGATCATCGACACCAACCTCAAAGGCGCGATGTACTGCACCCGGCTGGTGCTGCCGTACATGATGGCGCGCAAAGCCGGGCGCATCATCAACATCGCCTCGGTGTCGGGCACGCGGGGCATCCCCTACGAGACGACCTACAGCGCCTCGAAGCACGGCATGGTGGGATTCAGCGACGCGATTGCGCAAGAGGCGCTGCCGCACGGCATCCTGGTGTATGCGCTGTGCCCCGGCGCGGTGGCAACGCCGCTGTGGAATGCCAACAACCCGTACCACGGCGGTGATGTGAGCATCCTGGCCGCTGAAGAAGTCGCCGAGCTGGTCGAGTTCATGTTGACCCGGCCGGCCACATCGGTCTACAAGCGGGTCATCTTCTTCCCCAACAACGAGTGGCACTGACAGGCCGGCGTTTCAGTCGTCGTGGGGCGGATCGTCTGCCGAGTTTGCTTCGTCGCTGGTTTCAGCGTTGGCGCCGGCGCGCGCCTGTTCGGCAGCTTCGCGCGCTTCGCGTTCGGCGCGGGCTTTGGCTTCGCGCGAGCCGAAGGTGAACAGCGGTTTGACGGCGGCGCGGGCGAAGATCAGGTAGCCGGTGTGGGCGATCATGCGGTCGCGCGGGCGCAGCCGGTCCGGCGCCGGCTTGTAGGCGCGCAACATCAATTCCTCGACCTCGATCAACCCGAAGGCGTTCTGCTCCAGTCCGCGCAGCACTTCCTGCGCCTGATTGGTGGTGGGGACGAGCGCGCCGAAGAAGCCGCCGTTCTTCAGCGCGGCGCGGGCCTGAGCCAGGCACGTCCACGGCTGCGGGATGTCAATGAAGACGGCATCGACCGGCTCTTCGACCTGAAAGCCCTGCGTGGCGTCGGCGTGGATCAAAGTCACCCAGGGGGCGAGGCCGGCCTTCTGCATGTTGCGCTGCGTCAATGCGATGAAGTCTTCGCGGATCTCCTGGCTGTACACGCGGCCGGTGGGCGCAACGGCGGTGGCCAGCGCCAACGTCAACCCGCCGCTGCCGCAGCCCGATTCGAGCACGCGTTTGCCCGGCTTCACATCCAGCCGCATCAGAATGTAGGCGCTATCTTTGGGAAAGATCACCTGCGACTTGCGCTTGATATGGCGGATGAGGTCGGCTGTGCTGGGTGGCACGAACAGGTAGGGATGTCCCTGTGTGGATTGGATGAGGCAGCCCCACGGCTGGCCGATGACCTGGTCATATTGGATGATGCCGTGATGCGTCTCGAACTTCTTGCCGGCCTGAATGGTGACGACGTGCTCCTTGCCGGCGTCGTCCACGGCCAGCGCCAGGTCGCCGTCGAGGATGGTTCGCGCATTGGCAGGTTCAAGGTTCAGGGTTGAGGGTTGAGGGTTGAGGGTTGAAGAGTCCATGCTTCATCACCGTATTCAAGTCCTTGTCGCCCCGCCCGCTGAGATTGACGAGCAGGATGCTGTCGCGCGGCAGGGCCGGCGCGCGGCGGATGGCCTCGGCTACGGCGTGCGACGACTCCAGCGCAGGGATGATGCCCTCCAGCCGGCACAACGTGTGAAACGCTTCGAGCGCGGCGTCATCGGTGGCTGCGGTGTATTCCACGCGCTTCAGGTCGCGCAGATAGACATGCTCTGGCCCGACCCCGGCGTAGTCCAGGCCGGCGGAAACGGAGTGCGTCTCCGCGATCTGCCCATCCTCGTTTTGCAGCACCATCGTGCGCATGCCCTGAAACACGCCGATGCGAGCATTGACGATTGTGGATTGCCGATTGTCGATTGCAGCCTCTTCAATCGTCAATCGTAAATTGTCAATTGCGAGGCGGGCGGCGTGTTTGCCGGTGTCGATTCCATAGCCGCCGGCTTCAACGCCGACCAGCCGCACGGGGTCGTCGAGGAAGGCGTAGAAGATGCCGATAGCATTGCTGCCGCCGCCAACGCAGGCGATCACCTCATCGGGCAGCCGGCCGGCCTGCGCCAGCATTTGCTCGCGCGCCTCGCGCCCGATGACCGATTGGAAGTCGCGGCAGATGAGCGGGTAGGGATGCGGGCCTAGCGCGCTGCCGATGATGTAGTAGGTGTCGCGCACGTTTGTCACCCAGTCGCGGATGGCCTCGTTGACGGCGTCTTTTAAGGTTTTAGTGCCGCTGTCCACCCCGCGCACTTCGGCGCCCAGCAGGCGCATACGGTCCACATTGGGCTGTTGACGGGCCATGTCGATCGTGCCCATGTACACCACGCATTGCAGGCCGAGCAGGGCGCAGGCGGTGGCGGTGGCGACGCCGTGCTGCCCGGCGCCGGTCTCCGCGATGACGCGCCGCTTGCCCATCCGCTTTGCCAGCAGCGCCTGCCCCAGCGCGTTGTTGATCTTGTGCGCGCCGGTGTGGGCCAGGTCTTCGCGCTTGAGGTAAATCTGCGCGCCGGCCAGATGGTCGCTCAGCCGCCGGGCGTGGGTCAGCGGCGTGGGCCGGCCCACATACGTGGCGAGCAGGTGTTCGAACTCGGCGCGGAACGAAGCGTCTTCGCGAAACTCCTCGTAGGCTTCGATCAGATCGTCGAGGGCCGGCATGAGAGTCTCGGGCACATAGCGCCCGCCGTAGGGGCCGTACTTGCCGTTGGGGTCAGGTAGTTGCTCGGTCATAGCTCAGGCACGGTATTGTAGACGACAGACATGCGCCGTGGCGCGCATGACAATGCCAGCGCAGGCTCGTGCGCGCGCTCGGCTGCCTTGTGGTTCAGGATCGAACGCCTTTGGCGGCGGCGATGAAGGCGCGCACTTTGGCGTGATCTTTGTGGCCTGGCGCGCGCTCGACGCCGCTTGACACATCCACGCCCCAGGGCCGGGCAACGCGAATGGCGTCGGCCACGTTGTCCGGCGTCAGGCCGCCGGCCAGCAACAGCCGGCATTGCCGGGAGAGCGCCGCCGCCAGCGATTCATCGGCCCGCATCCCACTGCCGCCATACAGGGTGGGGTGGTTGGCGTCGAGCAACAACTCAGGCCGATTCTGGATTTCGTATTGCGTATTTCGTATTGCGTATTCCGTCTCCTGACTCCTGACTCCTGACTCCTGACTCCTGTCTTCTGGACTCCGGCCTGCGGACAACCAGGCTGCCGCGTGGGCTGCTTCGCGGACGGCTTTGTAAGCCCGGCCTTGTAACGCGCGCAGGTGGTCGGGCGTCTCGTCGCCGCTGAGCTGGGCAAGGTCGAGGCCGGCCTCATCCAGCGCGCGCGCCATCGCCTGCGGCGTTTCATTGACAAACACGCCCACAGTGACAACTTCCGGCGCCAGCTCGCGCAACGCGGCGGTGATCGGCGCGATCTGCGCCGGGGGGATGTAGCGCGGGCTTTTCGGATACAGGATGAAGCCCAGCAGGTCTGCGCCGGCTTCCACGGCGCAGCGCGCGTCTTCGAGGCATGTCAGTCCGCAGATTTTGACGAAGATCATTTGCGTGCTCGCAGCGTGAACGTCATCGGCAGTAGACGTTGGCCGTCAGGCGGATGCCACCAGCCGTCGTCGTGGCGCTCCAGGAATGGCAGCGCCTTGAAGCAGCAGAAGGGATACTCGCGCACGAACTCAATCGTCAGGCCGGCGTCGATGAGCGCATTGATCACATCGCTGAGTGAGAAGAACCATCCCGCCCAGCCTCAAATCGTCATTGAGCTGTTGCGCGACGGCGATGGCCGTGTCGGAGAAGTCCGCGCCGACCACCTGCGCGCCGCGCCCACGACAGCGTATCCAGGCCGATGCGGCATTGCAGATGCAGCAGCGACTTGCCGGCCACGTCGCCCACCTCGTCGATGTCGAGCTGATAGAGCGTCGAGCGGCCGGCCTTGAAGGCGTCGATGTTGTAGCTGTATTTCTCGGACTTCATGCCGGCGTGCAGCGCGGCCCAGGCGTTCCACAATTGAAGATTTGCTTGCAGGTATTCGTTCATAGTCGCTTGATGCCAGGGCCGCTCACGCTGGAGAGCGCGCGCGTCTGCGCAGGGATGTCGCCGGAAGTGATGATCGACTCGCCCACCAGCACCGCGCTGGCGCCACAGCCGGCCACGCTCGCCACATGCTCTGGCGTGAAGATGCCGCTTTCCGACACCAGGGTGACCGACGCCCGATCGTGCTGCGCTGTCTGTCCTGCTGCGAACAGAACGCGCGCGCAGCGCCGCGTCGTTTCGATGTCGGTGACGAATGTGCGCAGATCACGGTTGTTGACGCCGATCACCCGCGCGCCGGCGCGCAGGGCGCGCTCGACTTCGTCTTCTTCGTGGACTTCGACCAGCGGCGTCAATCCCAGCTCGATCATCAACGCAAGCAGATCGCAGAGTTGGGCGTCGTCGAGCGCGGCGACGATGAGCAGCGCCGCGTCCGCGCCGGCGGCGCGCCCCTCGTACACCTGATACGGATCGATGATGAAGTCCTTGCGCAACACGGGCAGTTGCGTCTGGCGCTTGACCTGCGTCAGGTGTTCGAGCGCGCCCTTGAAGTAAGTTTCGTCAGTCAGCACGCTGATGGCCGACGCGCCGTTGGCTTCATAGAGGCGCGCCAGGCCGGCCGGGTCGAAGTGGCCTTTCACCAGGTCGCCTTTGGAGGGCGAGGCGCGTTTGACCTCGGCAATGAGGGCCACCCGGCCATCAGCCCGCCGCAGCGCGGCGGCGAAGTCGCGCGGGCGGGCCGCTTGCTCTGCGGCGCGGCGCGCCTGCGCCAGTGGCATGCGCGCTTTGCGTTGCGGCAGTTCCACCGAACGCTTGTGCTCCAGAATTTGATCCAGGATGGAATGATTGGCTGATCTCGTCATGTGCTGACCCGGTGATTGCCTCAATGCCTCAATCACCCAATGCCTCAATGCCTCAATGACTCAATGACCCAGTGGCTCAATCACCAGATGGTAAGATAGTTTATCAGCATGGTTTGGCGACACATTATTGGCGTGCTCTCAGATACGCATGTGCCTCACCGTCTGCCCGCGCTTCCGCCAGGTGTGCTGAACCACTTCAAGGGGTGTGAGATGATCTTGCACGCAGGGGATGTGGAAGATCCGCATATTTTGGAGCCGTTGCGCGCGATCGCGCCGGTGCATGCCGTGCGGGGCAATGTGCACTGGCAATACAGCACCGGCACGCATGACCATGGTCTGCCGGCGGAGGTGACCGTGCGCATCGGCAGCCACACCCTCTGGATGACGCACGGCCATCTCAATTTCGGCTACACCATGCTCGACAAGTTGATTCATTTGGGCGCGCGCCCGACCCGCGCCCGCATCAACCAGTCCATCATCAAGCGTCTGGCGCGTGCCAGGCCGCCGGAGGCGACCATCGTTGTGTTTGGGCATTCGCATCAGTTGTGCGGGGTGTGGCAGGACGGCGCGTTGTTCTACAACCCCGGCGCTGTGTGCATGGACACGCGGGTCACTGGCCTGCCGACCGTGGGCCGCATTTTGATCGACGACGCCGGCGCGATTCATCCTGAATGGACCGTGCTGGACAACCTTCGGCCATGAACTACGACATCAGACCGCTGGCGCGATATGAAGAATACAAAGCCTGTGAGCGGTTGCAGTCCGAAGTCATGGGCTTGAGCGATCTGGATGTGGCGCCCTATCCGTTGCTGCAATCGTTTGCGCAGGCCGGCGGCGTCGTGCTGGGCGCGTTTGACGGCCCCGCCATGATAGGCTGTGTCTTTGGATATGTGGGCCTGGGTGAGGATGGCGTGTTCTATCATCGTTCGCAGCGATTGGCAGTCCTGCCGGCCTATCAGG
>DAOTYS010000070.1:0-4222 GCA_034434575.1 Thermoflexales bacterium | reverse complement strand
TTCATCATCAGGTTTGCCACGTAGTAATAGATGGGGATGAGGTAGGGGTCTTCCCAGGTCAGGATGCGGTCGGCCTGGCGGTAGAGTTCGTGACGGCGGGCCGGGTCGGCGCTGCGACCGGCTTCCTCGACCAGCGGCGCAACCCGATCGGCGCTCTTATAGCCGCCCCACTCCGGGATCTTGCTGTAGTCGCCCTTCAGCCGGCCGGTGACCATGAAGTTCATGTGGAGTGGGTTGGCAATGAACAGAAATCCCCGGCGCGCCCAACGCCGGGGATCGGCAAATCAGCCATGAAATCTGACGCTCTACTTCATAAACAACTCGATCACCGGCACCGTGACATTCGGCTTCTGCACCGGCAGATTGAGCGTGAGCGTCTCCTTGAACTGGTCGGCCCAGTGCGCAGCCTGCCACGGCTCCAGGCCGGTCATGGGAATCTCCGAGGCGTCGTTCAGCAGTTGCGCGTACTCCACCTTGCCGGCGAAACCATCCAGATGCAGATGGATGTATGGCCAGGCGAACACATGCACGTACATGCGGTTGGTGGTCGGGTTGTAGGTCAGCCGGCAATCCGCCGGGGCCTTGAACTCCGGCGGCGCCTGCGTGCAGCCATAGATCGACCGGCTGTGGCGCTTCATCCACTCGCCCATCCCGGCCAGCCGGTCCAGCGCCCGCTCGTCGAACTCGCCGCGCCCGGTCGGGCCGACGTTGAGCAGTAGATTGCCGCCCTTGCTCACTGTGTCGATCAGCATTTGCACCAGTTGATCGATGCTCTTCCAGCTCGATTCGTCGCGGTGATAGCCCCATGAGCCGGAGAAGGTCTGGCAGGCCTCCCACACCACCGGCTGGCCGTTGAACGTCACCCACGTGCGCGGCTGGAACTGCTCCGGCGTCTTGATGTCCCAACCCTCGTCCAGGTCGAGCCGGTCGTTGAGGATGATGTGCGGCTGAAGCTCGCGGATCATCTGATAGAGGGTCTCGCTCTGCCAGTCGTCGCGGCCCTTGCCCACAAAGCCAGGCCGGCTGCGATAACTGAAGTCGCACCACAACACGTCGATCTTGCCGAACTCAGTCAGCAGTTCGCGCACCTGCCCGCGCAAATACTCGGCGTACTTGCGCTGGTCGCGCTGCTCATTGAGTTTGGCGCGGTCGGGATGATTGCGCAGGGGATGCACGTCGTCAATGACAAAATGCGGGTGATGCCAGTCGATGAGCGAGTGATAGAAGCCAACCCGCAGATTGCGCGCACGGAAGGCATCGACCATCGGACGCAACACATCCCTGCCATAGGGCGTGTTGGTCGCCTTGTAATCGGTGAGCCTGCTGTCCCACAGGCAGAAGCCTTCGTGGTGCTTGGTGGTGACGACGAAGTACTTCATGCCGGCGCCGGCCGCCGCTGCCGCCCACAGGCTGGGGTCGTACAAGTCGGGGTCGAAGCGCTTGAAGTAGCGGTCGTAGATGTCGTCTGGAATTTCCTCGCGCTGTTTCACCCATTCGTGCCGCGCCGGCAGCGCATACAGGCCCCAATGGATGAACATGCCGAAACGATCGTGCGTAAACCAACTGGTGTCGCCGGGGGTTTGAAGTGTTTTTAGCATGGGAAGTATTCCGTGTAGCGTATTGCGTATCTCGTATTGCGCGTTGCGTCTTCCACCGCACTCAGCACTCAGCACTCAGCCCTCTCTCAAACCTCCACCCGCGCCGGCCGGCCCAGCCGATCCGACTCGAAGCTGTAGTGCAGGTAAGCCTGAATCTTGAGGCCGTTGGCGAAGCTGGACGGGTCTTGCTTGCCGGTGCGAATGCCCTCGATGAATCGCTCGTAGTTGCTGGGCGTCGGCGGGCACTTCACCGTCTGCCACTGAAACGTCTTCATGTTCTCCTCGCCGGCGCAGATGCGGTATTCGTCATATGCGCGGTCGAGGTCGATCTCAATGGCGCCGGCTGTGCCATAGACCCGCGCGCGCAGGCTGTTGGAGTGGCCGACCGCCCAGCGCGAGGAGTGGATCGCGCCGATCGCGCCATTGGCAAAGACGACTGTGGAAACAAAGCTGTCGTTCGCGTCCAGCGTGTATTCGCCGATCTGGTTGCCGGGCACGCCTTTGTCAAACGTCATCAGCTTGCAATAGATCTCGGCAATGTCGCCGCACAGAAAACTGGTGAGATCGTAGATGTGCACACCGATGTCGCCCAGGTCGCCGGCGCTGCCGTGTCTGGTCGAGAGACGCCACAACAGGCCCGGCGACTCGCGCCAGTCGCCCCACCCCTTGCTCACCAGCCAGCTTTGCAGATAGCTGGACTCGACATGGCGCAACTGGCCGATCGCGCCGGCGCGCACCGCTTCCGCCGCCGCCTGCAAGCCGGACGAGTTGCGATACGAGAAGTTGATCATGTTGATCACGCCGGCTTTCTCCGCCGCGTCGAGCATCCGCCTGGCGTCATCCAGCGTGGTCGCCATCGGCTTCTCGCACAAAATGGGAATGCGCCTCTCCAGCGCCGCGATGGAAACTTCCGCGTGCATGGCGTCCGGCGTCACATTGGTCACGCCGTCGAGCCGTTCCTTGTCCAGCATCTCGCGGTAGTCCGCGTAAACGCCGGGAACGTGAAACTTTTCAGCAAACGCCGTCCGCCGCTCGGCGGACACGTCGCAACACGCCGTGATCTGAACGCCGTCGATCCTGCTGAACTGGCTGGCCTGATGGTTGGCCATGCCGCCTGTGCCGATAAATCCGAGTCGAATCATGCGATAGGCTCCTGAATGAATGAGTGACGAGTGGTGAGTGATGAGTGATGAGTGATGAGTGATGTTCAGGTGCCGGACTCTTTTGAGCAGGCCGACACCTGAGACTGAGGGATAAGCTCTTAGTCGCCCAGACAGGTGCCCACCTGGCGGGCTGTTTTGACCCAGGGGTGGTCGAGCGGCACCATTTTAAGTTTGCCGGCCACTTCCTCCAGCGGCACTGGCTCGGTGCCGTCGCCGCGCGCGGCCACCATCACGCCATACCTGCCCTGGTGAATCAGGTCGGCGCAGGCCGTTCCCAGCCGCGTCGCCAGCAGGCGGTCGGCAGCCGAAGGTGTGCCGCCGCGCTGCAAATGACCGAGGATAGTCAGGCGCGATTCCAGCCGGGTCAGTTGCTCAAGCTGGCGCGCCAGGCGCAGTGTATTGCCGGCGTGTTGGGCAGCCAGTTGCTCCAGCTCGGCCTCGGCTTTCTGCAAAGCGGATTTGGACTTGGCCCCGGCCAGTTTCTTCTCTGCCGCATGAACCGCCGCCGCTTCTTCTTTAGACACAGCGCCTTCGGCCACGGCCACGATGCTGAAGCGTTTGCCGCTGTGGCTGCGCCGGCGAATCGCCTCGGCCACGATCTCCACATCGTAGGGAATTTCAGGAATGAGGATGACATCGGCGCCGCCGGCGATACCCGCTCCCAGCGCCAGCCAGCCGACCCGGTTGCCCATGATCTCGACGACGATGATGCGGTGGTGGCTGTGCGCCGTGCTGTGCAGCCGGTCGATGGCCTCCGTCGCAACCGTCAACGCCGTGTCGAAACCGAAGGTGATGTCGGTCATGGCCACGTCGTTGTCGATCGTCTTGGGCAGCGTGATGATCGGCAAGCCTTTCTCGGCGAGGCGCAGCGCGTTCTTCTGCGTGCCGCCGCCGCCCAGGCACACCAGCACATCCAGATTGTGCTTGTGAAAGTTCTCGACCATCACTTCAGTCATGTCGAGCAACTTGCCGCCGACCGGCATACGGTGCGGCTTGTCGCGGCTGGTGCCGAGGATGGTGCCGCCCAGCGTCAGGATGCCCGACAGGGTGGCGCTGTCCAGATCCATGGTGCGGTTCTCCATGAAGCCGCGAAAGCCGTCACGGAACCCGATCACCTGCATGCCATAGAACCCCATCGCCGCCTTGCCGACGCCGCGAATGGCTGCGTTCAAGCCGGGGCTGTCTCCGCCGGCTGTCAAGATGCCGATGTATTTGGTCATGCCCGAACCCTCCTGCGGATGGATGAATGTCGCGCCTGTCTGTCAGATTGTAGCCCCGCTTCTGGCGCGGAGTGGGCATGCAAAGAAGTTATTTGCCTTCGATCTCTTCGATGGCCTGCGCCGGCGACTTGCTGCCATAGGCAACGGCGAGCAGGCCGGGCATGTAGCGATCCAGTGTGTTGACGGCGGGATAGATGGCGTTCTTGATCCAGACAGGCGTCAATGTCTCGCCCTCGAAATC
>DAOTYS010000069.1:0-1602 GCA_034434575.1 Thermoflexales bacterium | reverse complement strand
AACTGCGCTGCAACATCCGTGGCAGCCTGCGGCGCACCGGACGGTCAGACGCTCGCTTGTGGGCGTGCGTCCATATGTCTGACTTGCCATGGGAGCGATAAGGCGATGCGACATTGTTTAATCAAAGCTCAGTAACCCCGGCGAAGGTACGCAGCGACATTCGCCTGTTGTCTGAATCTGATCTGGATTGCGGCACGTGCGAGAGCACCGACGGTATGTTAGAGGTGGTGCAGCGCCGCGTTGGCGTGTTGCGCCAGACGCGCCGGCCAAACTGGTCCGATCGGGATGTGACGCGCGTGTTGGCCATCGACCCGGCCGCGTCCGGCGCGCAAACGATTGTGGAAGCGCCGGCTGCCACGTGGGGGTATCGCTGGTTGCGCAAAGGGGTGGCCCAGGCCGACAGAGACTTGCCGCTGCCGTTTCTGCGCGCCGCGTTTCCCGGCGCGCCGGCGGGCGTGCTGGTTGCCTTCAGCGATGGCGGCAAGCTCGATGCGCTGCGGCAGGGCGCCGGTCTGTTTGGGTTGTGCCAGACGATCATCAGCGCAGATGTGCGCGGTTTCGGCGAGCTTGCCCCTGAGCCGACCGACTACGACCTGTATGCGTGGTGCGCTGTGGATCGTGCGCTGTCCGATCTGGTCTTGTTCACCGGCGAGACGGCGCTGGGCCAGCAGGCGCGCGATGTGTGGCGCATTTTGGAGGCAGCGCCAGCCGGCGAGACCTTGACCGTCTATGGCCGGGGCGAAGCGGCGCTGCCGGCGCTGTTTGCCGGACTGTTGCATCCCCGCGTCGAACGCATCGTCCTTGACTCGTTTCTGTGCTCGTTCGAGGCGCTCGCGACGTCCGAGGCGCCGCTCTGGTCGCGCTACGCTTACCTGCCCGGTGTTTTGGAGGCGTTCGATTTGCCCGAACTAATCCGCCATCGTTCCGACCGGCGCTTTCTGCTCGTCAATCCGCTGGATGCCAGCAAACAGCCGCTCGATGAAATGGATGCCCTGAAGCTGTTCGGTATGGACGACGATCATGTGACCGTCCATGTGGATGGCGTGGCCCAGACAGCGCCGCTGCGCGACATCGTTCGGACCTGGCTCGATCGCGCGCATGACGGCGCCCCATCTGCTGGCGACCGGCTGGCGGGATCGCTGGCAATCCATGGCGGGCCGCCTGTCCGCGCGCCCGGCCATCCATTCCCCACGCGTTATCTGGGCGCAGACTGGACCGGCGTGAATGAGTTGCGCAATGCCCGGCGCGCCATCGCAACCAAGACGCTGTTCCGGCACTATGGGCCGGGAAAGCCGGTCATGGCCGAGCAGTTCGAGCGCGCCGCGCGAGAGAAGTTCGGCGCCCGTTTTGCGTTGGCGACAACATCGGGTTCGGCGGCGCTCACCTGCGCGCTGATCGGGTTGGGTGTCGGGCCAGGCGACGAAGTGATCCTGCCGGCGTTTAGCTGGTTCTCGTGCTACGAGTCGGTTGTGGCGCTCGGCGCGCTGCCGGTGTTCTGCGCCATCGATCGCTCGCTCAATCTCGACCCGGATGATGTTGCGCGTCGCAGCGGCCCGCGCACGAAGGCGGTCATTGCTGTGCACTATCAGGGCAGCCTGGCCG
>DAOTYS010000068.1:0-12718 GCA_034434575.1 Thermoflexales bacterium | reverse complement strand
CCTCTTCCCGGCGATTGGCGCGCCGCTCGTCCAGTTGCAGTTTAGTCTCGCCCACGATCAGCACTTCCTGGCCGTTGCGGCGCACCTTGCCGAACAGGTTAATCTCTTCGCCGCCGATCTCGGTGCGCACGAACCGCTCGATGACTTCCAGCCCATGCCTGCGCGCCAGAAAGGCCGGCAGCGCGCGGTAGGCCTCGTTTTCCAGGGCGTAACCGAAGCTGCGCGCCAGGCCGCCGACTTCGGCCCGTGTGTCATTGAGCCCGCGCGCCAGGCCGCTGACTTCGGCTCGTGTCTCATTCAGCCCGCGCGCCAGGATGCGCATCTCGCCAGCCAGTTCCTCCATGCGCACGGCCAAAGTGTCCACGCGCTGCTCGGTGCGCTTCTGGGCTTCGGCCAGTTCCTCGACGCGCTGCTCGGTGCGCTTCTGGGCTTCGGCCAGATCGCGTACAATGCCCTTGAGTTCGTTGAAGTCGCTGGTTTTGACCAGGTCTTTGTAAGCGTCGGTGATGACCTCGGCCAGCACAGACGATTGCTCCGCCGGGAAATAGCGTTTCAGCCGGCGTTCAATCGATTCCTGCTGTGATTCCAACTGCATGGGATGATTGTACCGGATTGGCCGGCGCGCAGCGCGCGGGTCAGACTGTCAGGCTCAGGAGCGTGTCCAGCAGGCGACCTTCGTCCTCCGGCGTGGTCACTTCCCCATCCAGCCAGGCGTTGCGCAAGCGGCCCAACAGTTGGCCGTAGCGCGGGCCGGGGGGCAGCCCGCGCGCTTTCAAAACCTCGCCTGTGGTGACGGGCTGTATGCGCCGCCAGGTGTGCCATTCGCGCCACATGGCCTGTTGTTTGAGCGGGTTGCGGTCGAACAGCCAGCCCAACCACAGCGCCAGCCCGCTGAACGCGCTGAGCAGTTCAGATTGCCGGCTGGGCGGCCCGCCAAAGGCCTGCGCGCTCAGTGTGCTGAGCGCGCCCAGCGACACCAGCGTATTGCGCAACTCGGCGGTGAACGGAATCCAGTCGATCCAGCGGCTGACGCTCATCTGGCCCAGGTTGTAGACCAGCGCGCCCCAGCCGGCTGCGCGCCGCAAATCATCGTCTGACATGCCCGGCGAGCCGAAATCCCACGCTTCAGCGGCGAGGGCGTCGGCGAGCCGGATAAAGCGCGCTGTCAGCAGATCATCCTCCGGAATGGCAATGCCCACGGCGCGGAACACGCCCCATTCCCTCAACAGAGACAGGGGGCGCGCTGGCGCTTCCTCCACAAAGATCAGCTCCAGGTCATATTTCACCCGCTCGCCGCTCAGCGCGCCCACGTGCGGCAGGCCGTGGTCGATCCACGCGCGCGTCTCCGCTTCCACAGCAAAGTCGAGCCGCGCCGCGTAGCGCGCGGCGCGGAAAATGCGCGTCGGGTCGTCGATGAAACTGCGCGCGTGCAGGGCGCGGATCAGCCGGCGTTGCAGGTCGCCCTGCCCGTCGCACACGTCGATCAGGCGATTGTCGCGCAGCGCCAGCGCCAGCGCATCCACCGTGAAATCGCGCCGCAGCAGGTCGTCGGTGATGGCAGCCGGCGTGACGCGCGGCAGCGCAGCCGGCCGCTCATAGGTCTCGGCGCGCGCGGTCACCACATCCACCGCCTGGCCCTGCGCGACCCATGTGGCAGTGCGAAATCGCTCGTGCGCCTGCATCTCGCCGCCGTGCGCGCGCGCCAATGCGCGGGTGAAGGCGATGGCGTCGCCCTCGACGGCAAAGTCCAGATCGTCGATGCGCCGGCCCAGCAGCCAGTCGCGCACCGCGCCGCCCACCAGGTAAGCCGGCATGGCCTCATGCGCCGCGATCGCGCGCACTGCCTCGATCACCCATTCCTGCTCGCGCGAAAGAAGATTGGCCAGCGATTGCGGAATGGTCATGGAAAACACCGCGCTGAAAACGCGCCTGGTTCAGCGCGTCAGCGGCACAGATGCAATGGAGGTCACATCCAGTTCGGCCCAGTCGCCGTCGATCAGGCGGATGGCGTTGTCGTCTTTCAAAAACTGCGGCGGGTTGGGGAACTTGAATCGCTGCGGCAGCGCGCGCTCGCTGGGTATCCAGGCCATATCGCGGCCAAACACTTTCTCATCCTTGCGCCCGATCAAACAGAACACATCCTGCCAGAAGTAATCGGCGATGCTCCAGTGCGCGCCGCGCTCGATCCAATAGCACTGATCGCCCAGCAACACCGAAGTGCGCTCATACGGCGCGAAGAAGGTTGTCCAGAAAGTGTCGTCTATGGGATGCCGGCCAACCAGATAGCGAAAGTCGTGCGCGTGCCACGCCGTGCTGGGCGCGATGTCCACTTCGCTCTGCCAGCCGGTGGCCGAAGCGAAGTAGCCGCGCGGATTTTGATAGCGCGCGTAAGTGGCGTCGCACTGCGCGAGGAAGGCAGCCATTTCCTCATCGTGTTCGTGGCGCAGGCACGCGCTGATGCCTTCCAGTGTGTCACCCATGCCGGCGATCAGCATCGGTTCGCGCATGCGCTGCCAGATGCTGTCGCGCGCGTACCATAGGCGGTGCAAACGCGTTGCTCCGTTTCGGTCCGCCCACGCCGAGCGAACAACATGCCGGCACAGCCGTTTGGCGTGATCGAGATAGCGCCGTTCCCCGTATGTCTCGAAGGCCATCACCAGCGGCAGGATCATCAGGCCGTAGTATTCCGCCGGCTCGACGGCCCTGTGGTCGGCGCTGGCGCGCCAGGTGGCTTCGCAGTCGCCATCGGGAAAACCGCCGACGTGAAAATGTTTGATGAGCAGGTCGAGATCAGCCGGCAGTTCGTCATACCAGCGCCGGCTGTCGAACGCGCGCTGATACAACAGCTTGCCCCACACGCGCGCGTATTCCTGATTGCACGTGCCGCTGGCTGAGGCGCGGCCATGCCATGCCGTGTTCTGATCGAAGGCGCGCCGAATCTGGTCGAGCAGGCCGGGGCGGAGAAACTCGCGCCCATGCCAGGCTGCGGCTGCCAGTGAGGCGTTGGCAATGGCGTTGTGGATCAGGCCGCTTTTTAGCGTCTCGCCAACCTGAAAGCCAATGTGCCGGTAGTTGCCGTCCGGCTGAAAAGAGCGCGTCTGAAAATCGATCAGGCGTTCGAGCAGCGTCAAGCCGTCGGGGTTCATGCGCTGGCGCAGGGCGAGCGCCAGGCCAGCGAGGAAGGGGCTGGCCCAGGTGCTGTGCCCGCAAGTCCAGTCGTTCCAGCGATAGGGGTTGCCGCCCCACACCGAATGGTTGTGAAATCCGTGGATGGCCCCATCCGGCTGCGTCCAGGAGCGAATCCAGTTGCCGAGCATGGCAACGTCGGGCGCCGAAGCGTGTGAAAGCATTGTGCTGGTCATGATTTCTGGCGGCAATCCTACCCTATCATGCCTGTAGTACACTGACTTCATCTGCGCCGAAGGAGGCGATAAGTCATGCCTGAACCAATCACCAGCGCCGCCTTGAAGGCCAAACTCACAGTCATGATTCCCTACTCTCCCGAACAACTGGCGTATCTCGTTCAATTCATTCATCCGGCCAGGACCCTCGGCGCGTTGCCCGGCGTCAACGATGCCAGCGTTGCCGATGACATCATCGCCGCCGCGTTCGGGCTGGATGTGGCCGAGTACCGGCGCATCAAGCGCGGCTTTGATGACAACGCCCGCAGCGCCGCGCAGACGCTGCTGCAGGAGGCTGACTTCGCCGCCCGCGTGGCCCGGCTGCCGTTTGCGCCGGGGGCCAAAGTGGTGGCGTTGGGTGATAGCATCACCGACGACGATCAATCATGGGCCGAGATTCTGCGCCATTTGCTCGCCCTCGCCCGACCCGATGATGGCATCACGCTCGTCAACGCTGGCGTGTCGGGCCACACCACTTCCGATGTGCTGGCCCGTTTCCTCGGCGTGGTGAACGAGCAGCCCGATTGGATCATCTGCATGATCGGCACGAACGACGCGCGCCGGCACGGATTGCACCCGGCCAAGACCATGCTCAGCCCGGCCGAGACCGAGCGCAATCTGGCCACTCTGCGCCAGTACGCCCTGACGCAAACCTCGGCGCGCTGGGTGTGGATGACGCCGGCCACGGTGATCGAAGAGAAGATCGCCGCCGACTGGTGGCTCGGCCAGGGCAACCAGATCATGTTCACCAACGCCGACCTGCGCGCAGTGGCCGACATCGTGCGGCGCCGGCCCGAGCCGGTTGTCGATCTTCAGGCTGTGTTTGGAACGCCGGCCAACCCTAATCTGTTGCTCAGCGACGGCTTGCATCCTTCGCTGGCCGGCCAGATCGCCATCGTGACGGCGCTGGTCAGGCATCTCTCGCCCTGAGTCCTCTACACCCAATTGAATTCCAGTGATCCTCACGCGCGAGCAATTGTCCTGGCTGATCCAGTTCGACCACCCGGAAAAGGTGTTGGCCGGCTATCCCGGCGAGCTGGATGACGCCGCCTATGGCGCATTGTTCGGCGTCAGCCCAGCCTGTCCTGAGCGCTTCCCCCACGCCCTCGAAGGCGTCGTTGGGGTTGTGATACGCGTCGCCGGCAAGTATGAGCGCGCCTGGCCTGAACTGCATCAGACTGCACCTCCTCCCGGCGCATTGTAAGCAGATTGTGAAAAGTCAACACAATCTCCATCTCTCCTTCTTCAGCAACTCACAATCGCTTGCTAGAGTCCTGGCAACAGGCGGTTGAAACCGGACGAGCCTGGACACAAGATGCCAGATATGGAGGTAACTGAATACATATGAAGGCAGGGAAATGGATTGCGGCGGTGGGCGCAGCAGCGCTGATTGCCGTGACTGGAGCGGTCGCAGCCGGCACGACTTTCGCGCAGGGTGAGACGCCGGGCGCGACACCCAGTGCGACCCCAGGTGTGACTCAAGGCAAGAGGATGATGGGGCGCGGGTTTGGGTTCTGGGGCGGCTCGTGGACGCAGTTCGACGCCGTCGCCAAAGCTCTGAATCTGACCCCGACACAGTTGTTCGAGCAATTGCACAGCGGCAAGACGCTGGAAGAGATTGCCCAGGCGCAGGGAGTGGCGCTGCAAACGGTGATCGACGCCATGAATGCGGAGCGCATCCAGACCATGAAAGACCGCATCGCCCAGGCCGTAAAGGATGGCAAGATCACCCAGGCGCAGGCTGACTGGATGCTCGAAGGAATCGAGAAAGGGTACATGCCAATGGGCCGTGACGGCTTTGGCAAGTTTGGCAGGCCGGGGCGCGGACATGGCCGCGGCGGCTGGCAGGCGCCCAACCCCCCGGTCACGCCCGATAACACTTCGTCTTCGAGCGGAGGGTAAGGCTACAGAGATTCAATCGCCAGGGCAGCCGGTGCGCACGCCTGAATGAAGCGGGACGGAGAGTGTCTCTCCGCCCCGCTTGTGCATTGCGCCGCGCTGATCACGCGCTGTTTCTCGCTGGCTGAGGCTGCGCGACAGCTGAACACTCCGCTGCTCAGACTGCCCGCTATACTGACCCATTATGCGATAGCTGGATACGAGGCAGAGGCATGAAAGGAACCCCGATCACCGAACAACTGTACAACTACATCGTGGAACACTTCGCGCAGGAGGATGACCTGCTGCGCCAGTTGCCCGCCGAGGCCGAGAAACGCGGCGTGCCCTTGATTCACATCTCGCCCGAACAGGGCCGGTTTTTGCAAGTGTTGATGAAAGCCGCCGGCGCAAAACGCGCCCTTGAGATCGGCTCGCTGTTTGGCTACAGCGCCATCTGGCTGGCCCGCGCTTTGCCCGAAGACGGCAGGCTGCTGGCGCTGGAGGCGCATCCCTTGCACGCGCAACTCACGCGCGAGAACGTCGCCCGCGCCGGTCTGTCGAGCAAAGTCGAAGTGCGCGAAGGCAACGCGCTGGATTTGCTGGCCGCGCTCGATCCCGGCGAGCCATTCGATTTTGTGTTCATCGACGCCGACAAGCCCGGCTATGTGGCCTACCTCGAACACGCCCTGCGACTGGTCAGGCCGGGCAGCGTCATCGTTGGAGACAACGCCTCGGCAGCCGGCAACGTTTGGAAAGTGGACGCCGCACCCGACGACGAATACATCCGCGCCATTCACGCCTTCAACCATCGCATGGCGACCGACCCGCGCCTGCTGTCGATCCTCGCGCCGATCAGCGACGGCATGTGCGTTGGCGTCGTCATAAAGTAGCGTTTCTCACCCGTTCACTGCTTCACCTTGTCATCCTCGCTCCGTCGTTGGGTTGCGTATGCAAAGCAACTGGCGCTCGCGGCGCTGCGTGTTGCGCTGGCGCTGTGGCTGCTGTCGCTGATCCAACCGCCGCGCTTGCTGGTGACGCTGGGCGAGCCGCAGACAGTCGTCACCCGCAACGCGCTGGCCGGCGTGCACACCCTGTTCATCAACGAAGTGGAGGAATGGAAAATCCAGCGCGGGCTGGCTATGATCCGCGAGATGGGCGCGCCATGGGTGGTCGAGTTTCTGCCCTGGGCCTACATGGAGCCGCGCAAGGGGCAATACGACTGGCGCAACGCCGAGCGCATCGTCCGGCACGCCAATCGCCAGGGTGTGCAACTGATTGCCCGGCTGGGCTTTGTGCCCGACTGGGCGCGCCCCGACCCGAACGCGCAGGCGACGACGACGACCTACCTGGATCGCGCGCGCTATGCCGATTTCGCCGAATTTGCCGCTGCGTTTGCCGCGCATTTCAGAGGCCAGATTCACTACGTCATCGTGTGGAATGAGCCGAACCTGGCTGCTGAGTGGGGCATGCGCCCGGTCGATCCGGCCGGCTACGTCGAGATGTTGCGCGTCGTCTACCCGGCCATCAAGCAGGCCAACCCTGATATGGTGGTGCTGGCCGGCGCGCTTGCTCCCACTCTCGAACCGCCCGGCAGCGCCCAGGGACTGAACGATTTGATCTATCTGGAGCAGATGTATCAGGCGCTGGACGCCCAGGCCGCGCGCCAATCATCAATCGCCAATCGTCAATCCAGAATCCAGAATCCAAAATCCAAAATCGGAAGCCGCCCCTACGACGCCTGGGCCGTGCATAGCTATGGGCGCACCGCCCCGCACGATGAGCCGCCGGCGCCCGACCGCATCAACTTCCGGCGCGCAGAACTTTTGCGCGAGATCATGCTTCGCCATGGGGATAAAGATGCGCCGGTCTATATCACCGAATCCGGCTGGAACGATGACCCGCGCTGGGTGTTCGCCGTCACGCCAGCGCAGCGCATCGCGTACACGCTGGGCGCGTGGGAATACGCGCAGCAGCACTGGCCCTGGGCGCGCTGTGTGGCTGTGTGGGTGTTCAAACACCCGGTGCCGGCCTATAGCTACCGCGACCGCTACACCTTTGTCACGCCCAGCCTGGAACCATTGCCGATCTACGAGGAAGTGAAGCGGGCATTGGTCGACTGAGCGCAAACACCGGCCTTCAGCGTTTCTTGAGTTGCCCGATCAACTCGATCAGCTCGTCCAGGTCCTCTTTGAGCAGATGGATCGTGACCTGATCGATGTTGAGGTCGTAGATTGTTTCGCCGGCGGGATCGCGCAACAGCACGATCGAGTAGTTATCCGTTTCGGCCAGCATTTCTTCCCGGATTTCCATACAGTCACCTTCTGCGCGTTGTGTTTCTGCGCTGCGCAGAGCGCATTGAAGCAGGCGCCACCGGCGCCACACTGTCGCCCATCTCGATCTGCGCGCCCCAGTCGGTTGTGTCCATGACCCAGTAGCGCGCCGCCACGCCGGCCTCGGCAAATGCGGCCTGCATGGCCTGTCCGATGCGCTCGTGATGGTTGTTGGCGAAGACCAGCAGCCCCGGCCCTGCGCCGCTTAAACTCACAGCCACACCCCCCGCTTCCAGGGCGCGCCGCCGCGCCTCCAACGCGCCGGGGATGACCGGCAATCGATACGGTTCGTGCATGCGATCGCCCATGGCCTGGCGCAACAGAGTCATGTTGCCGGTGCGCAGGGCGTCCACAATCAACAGGGCGCGGCCAATGTTGAACACGGCGTCGGCGCGCGAGAGCTGCGTCGGCAGCATCGCCCGCGCTTCACGGGTCAATAAACTGACTGACGGCACACAGACCACCACACGCATCACAGGCATCGGAATGCGCTGCGCGATCACGCTGTCACCCTGCGATGAGACGACGATCAGTCCGCCCAGCAGCGCCGGCCCCACGTTGTCGCCATGCCCTTCGATCTGCGCTGCGCGATGCAGCACACGGTCAAGCAGGCCGGCTTTTTCCAGAAAGCTCGCGTGTTGGGCCTGCTCGGCCAGCGCATAGGCAAAGATCAGGCCGGCCAGCACCGCCGTTGAACTGGAGCCGAGGCCGCTGGCGCATGGCACGCGGTTGTCGCACACGATGCGCACTGACAATTTTGGATTTTGGATTTTGGATTTTGGATTGGCGATTGACGAACTTCGCGCGCGCGGTTGTCGTTCGCCATCAATGCGCTCCAGTTCTTCCAGCATCGTCTGGACGACCAGATGGGTGGCGTCCCTCGGCAAGGTGTCCGCGCCCTCGCCGCGCACTTCGACCACCGGCTTTTTGCGCCCCGGCTCATCTTCTGTTGTGTGCAAGTCGAACCGGTTCCACAAATCCAGCGCCAGCCCCATGCTATCGAAACCGGGGCCCAGATTGGCGCTGGTGGCGGGGATCCGAACAGAGATCAGTCGGCTCATGTCACGATGGGCAGCCCACAATGACTCAATGACTCAATGACTCAATGACTCAATGACTCAATCACTCAATCGCTCAATCGCTCAATATCTCGATCAACTGCTCGATGCGTGGCGCGATGGTGACCGGCGCCGGCCAGCCTCGAATGGCTGTGTCGGGATCCTTCAACCCGTGGCCGGTCAGCACGCACACCACCCGCTTGCCGCGCAACTCCAGCCAGCCTTCGCGCAATCCTTTGGCGATGCCGGCCAGGCCGGCCGCCGACGACGGCTCGCAGAACACGCCTTCCAGCCGCGACACCAGCCGGTAGGCATGCAGGATTTCGTCGTCGGTCACGGCGCAAATATGTCCGCCCGATTCATCCAACGCGTTCACCGCCTCGCGCCAGCGCGCCGGGTTGCCGATGCGAATGGCGGTGGCAATCGTCTCTGGATGGTCCACCACCTTGCCGGCGACGATCGGCGCGGCCCCGGCTGCCTGCGCGCCCAACACCTGCGGCCGGCCTGTCACGACGCCGTCGTTGAAGTACTCGGTGAAGCCCAGCCAATAGGATGTGATGTTGCCGGCGTTGCCCACCGGCAGGCACAGCCAGTCCGGCGCGCTGCCCAGCGCGTCGCAAATCTCGAACGCGGCGGTTTTCTGGCCCTGTAGCCGGGCCGGATTGACTGAATTCACCAGCGCAATCGGCGCGCGCTCGGCGGCCTCGCGCACCATGCGCAACCCATCGTCGAACGAGCCGGCGATCGAGATGACGGTTGCGCCGTAACTCAATGCGCCGGCCAGTTTGCCGGCGGCGATCTTGCCTTCTGGCACCAGCACGAAGCACTTCAGGCCGGCGCGCGCCGCATACGCCGCCGCCGATGCCGCTGTATTGCCGGTGCTGGCGCAAATGACCGCGCGGGCCCCCTCGGCCACCGCCTGCGTCATGGCGGTCGTCATGCCGCGATCTTTGAACGAGCCGGTCGGGTTGAGGCCCTCGTATTTGAGAAACAGCTCGAACGCGCCCCCCAGCGCGCGGGCCAGGCGCGGCGCAGGGATGAGCGGTGTGTTGCCTTCCAGCAAGGTCACCGGAGGCGTGTCATGGCTGATGTGGATGCGTGAGCGATAGCGCGCAATCACGCCGGGCCAGCCTGATGCGATGGAGGATGAAGGCGCCAACGCCGGTTGCTCCTGAGACAACATGCGCGCCATTCTACCTGTTTGCGCGACAAGAGAGAGTCGCAACGGGTAACTGCGGCGGCAAGCCTGGCGGTTTGCCCAACGGCAACGGCAGCGGCAGCGGCAAGGTCAACGGCAAGCCTGGCGGCTTGCCCAACAGGCTGCGGGGACGGCGAGCCGGACGGCCTCCGCGACGTCAACGACTGAGTAACTCAGCACTCAGCACTCAGCACTCAGCACTCAGCACTCAAGACTCAAGACTCAACACTCAGCACTCAGCACTGACTACTCCTTCACATCGTCCAGCCGCAGCGACAATGCCACGCTTGCCCCGTCGGCGCCCATCGAGATGCCGTAGATGGTGCTTGCCGCCTCGACGGTGCGCCGGTTGTGGGTGATAACGATGAACTGCGTCTGGTCCGCCAGGCTTTCCAACATGCCTCGAAAGCGGCCCACATTAGCTTCGTCGAGCGCGGCGTCTACTTCGTCCAGCACGCAAAACGGCGTGGGCTTGACGCGCAGAATGGCGAACAACAGCGCCGTTGCTGTCAATGAGCGCTCGCCGCCTGACAGCAGCGCCAGGGTCTGCGGGCGTTTCCCCGGCGGCTGAGCGTGAATCTCCACCCCCGCCTCGTCCAGGTTTTCGGCGTTGACCAGGGTGAGTTTGGCCTGCCCGCCGCCAAACAGCAGCTTGAACGTGGACTGGAACGCTGTGGCGATGGCGTCGAACGTCTGGCGAAAGGTCGCCTGCATCACGTCGTTGAGTTCAGCGATCACCTGTTGCAGGGCGGTGATGGCCTGTTCCAGGTCGGCGACCTGCTCGGTGAGAAAGGCATGGCGCTGCAACAACTCGTCGTACTCGCGTTGCGCCTCGAAGTTGATGGCGCCCAGCCGGCGGATCTGGTTGCGCAACTGCGTGATGCGCTCGTCGATGCCCTCGGGCAGTTGATCGGCCGGCTCAAGCGATTCGAGCAACGCCAGCGCGCGCTCGCGCGATTCAAAAGAGAACTGCGCGGCGTCCGCCGTGTCATCGCTCTCGTCACTCTGAAAAGCGTCTGCCGCGCGCTCGCGCAGCGTTTCCAGTTCGTCGTTGTTCCGCGCCAGCTCAAGCTCCGCCGCATTCAGGCCGGCGTCGGCCTCGCGCAGCGACTGCTCGGCCTCGCGCCGGCGTTGATCGGCCTCGAGGATGCGCGTTTCCACGCTGTCGAGTTCGGCCTGGAGGGGCGCAAGCGCCGTCTCGCTCTCGCGCAGTTCTGCATCCGCTGCCACAGCAGCCAGGCGGGCAGATTCCAGCGCGTTCTGCGCGGCCTGATGTTGCGCGTCAAGTTGGGAGAGCCGGTCAATGTAGTGATCGCGCCGGCGGATGCCGTCGTCCAGCGCGGCCAACCGCTCGCGCCAGACAGCCTCGGCGCTGCGCGCGGCTTCGGACGCCGTGGCAACGCCGGCGTGGGCGGCGTTTAGCGGCTCCATCCAGCCCGACGCAAGATGCTCGCGCAATCGCTGTTCAATGGCAGCCAGGGCCTGGCGCGCGTTGTCCTGCGCAGTCTGGGTCAGTGCCATCTCCCGGTTCAAGGCTTCCTCTTCGGGGGCCAGTTCGGCCTGCTGCTGTTCGAGCTGCGCGATATCGCCGGCCATCAGCGCCAGTTGCTCTTCGAGCGTGTTCAGACGGCGGGCTGTGTCGTCGCGCCCGGCGCGTCGGGCATTGGCCTCGCGGGCAAATGCGTCGCGGGCGCGATTCGCTTCATCGAGGGCGCGGCGGCGGGCGTCCAGTTCGCGTTGCGCTTCATCGCGCGCCTGCGCCGCGCGCATACGATTGGCGCGCGCCTCCTCCGGGGTGATGAGCGGCAGTTCCGCCTCGGCAAGCCCGGCGGTTTGCCCAATCTCCGGCGCGTCCTGGGATGCGTCACGAGGCGCTTCGCTGCCCAGAATGATGGGCGCGCGCGGCCCCGCCGGCAGCGACACCGTCCCATTCCCGAAAACAGTCTCGCCGTCGCGCGTGACACACAGGCAATCGGCGGGGAGTTGAGCCGCCAGCTCGCGGGCTGCCTCAAAGTCGCGGGTGATATAAGCGCGCCCGGCAATCGCATGCAACACCGGCCGCAACCAGGCCGGAAATTGAATGGTGTCGAGCAACGGTCGCGCCAATGCCTGGCGCGCGCGCTCGGACAGAACGTGATCCAGCCGCGCGCGCGCGTCGTTGACAGGGCGCACAGCCGGCAGCGACACGACGCTCAGCCGGCCTGCCTGCGCCGTCTGGCCGGCCAGCCATGCGCGCAAGCGGGTGAGACTGTCCGGCCCGTCCGCGATGATCGCTTTCATCATCTCGCCGAGGGCCGCCTCCACTGCTTTCTGATCGTCGGGCGGGATGTGCAGGAGCGACACGAGCGCGCCGCGCAGTCCGGGCAGCTCGGCGGCCTGCGCCTGCGCGGCCAGATCGCCGGCGCTTTGCTGGGCGCGCATCTCAGCGAACAGGCTGACCCGCGAGGCCATCTTTTCCTCGGCTTCGGCCGCCGCCAGAGCCGACTGGGCTGTCGCAAGCGCCGCGCGGGCGGCCTCCAGGTCGCGCGTGGCCGCGTCACAACGCCCCTGAAGCGCCTGCAGGCGCTGCGCGTCTTCGCTCACTGTCGGGTCAAGGCCGGCCAGCCGGGCCTCTGTCTCGTCGCGCTGGTTGCCCACCCGCGTGACGCGGCGGGTATGCTCTGCAAGCTGGGCGGCCAGTTCGCGCTGGCGCTGTTGAGCGATCTGAAGACGGTTCTGCGCCTGGGTGACGCCGGTGTTGGCGCGCATCAATTCCTGCTGGGCGGCGTCGCGTGCGCGCTCCAGCTCCGCCCGCGCCGCCTGGCTTTCGGCAGCCAGCATCTGGGCCGATTCAAGCTCGCGTTGCCGCTGCGC
>DAOTYS010000067.1:0-2588 GCA_034434575.1 Thermoflexales bacterium | reverse complement strand
CAGACCGCCGATCCTGAAGCAGACAGCGTTCCATTGACCTGCGTCACTGTCACAGTGAAGGGGATGGTCGTCCCCGGCAGCGGCATCGCCCCCAGCGGCGGCGAGATCACAATCCCCACGCCCACGCTCTGCCCCTTGTCTAGCGTCACCTGTTCGCGGCTGAGGCTGGCCCAGCCGGCCGGGAAGCCGCTCACCGCCAGATCAAACACGCCCGATGTGGCCGCTGTGTAGGTGATCTGGGCGTGATACAGCAGGCCCATCACGCCATAGTATGGAAATTCGCCCCAGATCGGCTTGTTCAACTCATCCGGCGCCACGCTCACCGCCAGCGCCGGCGCGCGGGCCGGCAGCGCCGTCTGCGCCTCGGCCAGCAGCGCCGTGCGGTTGTCACCGTCGCGCAGAAACAGGCTGCCGCCCAGCGTATCGGCAGACACCTGATGCGGCTGCCGCCGCGCGCGCAGGATATCAGTGTCGTCTGATGGATCGAACTCATAGACAAAGCGGCCGGCGTCCACCTGCGCGCCCAGCGTCCAGGTTAGCGTCTGGTTCGCGCGCAAATCCGGCTGCAGGCGCCACCACGCGCCACTGGCCGTCCACGTTGGCGTTGCGCTCAGCACCGTCCCGCCGACGCCGTTCAGCGACAGCGCGATCCCGCCAGCGCCCGGCGTCGCCTGGCCTGCGCCAGACCAGTTCAACACCGACACGGCGCCCGCATCGGACACATCGCCCAGCGCGCCGCTCATCGCCCCGATCTGCATGGCGGCGACCGGCCCGCTCCAGGCGACCGCGCTGCTGCCCAGCCACGCCACGCGCTCAGGCTTGCGCCAGTCGGCGTTGGTGAAGACGATCTGCATCGGCTGCGCCCGCGTCGCGCCGTTGATGACCGCGCCCGCGCCGACCCACAGCGTCAGCGGAGCTGTGGCCTGAATCGTGAGGCGATGCGCGTCGGTCAGCACGGCCTGGCCGGCCAGCGCCCCGCCGTCGCTCCACAGCGCCAGATCTGCCGCGCCGCTCAGGCGGGCCGGGCCAACCAGGGTGAGCCGCCCGCCCTGGCTGGAAAGCTGGACGCTGAGGTCGCCGGTGTGCACCGGCGCGCCGCCGGCGTCAAGCAGACGGGCGCTGGGGAGGTCAATCTGCCCGCCGGCGACAGCCAGCGCGCCGTGGGTCACCGTGACGGCGCCGAGATGGCGCAGGCGCGCGTGCGCAGTGCTGAGCGCGCCGCTGGCCGACGGCCCCAGCGTCGTCGCCGGCGTGACCAGGCGGGTGGCCTCCAGCGGGCGCGCCGGCGGCGCGGCCATGTTGAACGTCACGCCGGGCGGGACATCCGGGTCTTTCAAAAGGATTTTGCCCAACAACAAGCCGGCTACTGCCGCGCCCTGATCGAAACCACCCGCGCGCAGTTTAACCCCAGAAACGTCGTAACTGACGAAGGTCATGCCAAACGAGGCAGCCAGCTTGGCTTCTTCGCCGCCACCGGCAATGCCAACCAACCAGGGCAAGAACCCGTCCACAATTTGCTTGAAAGGATCAATTGAATTGGCATTAAAGAGCTTGGCAAACAAATCTGCCTGGCTTCGATATGCGAAAGTGCCAATTTTGGCGGCAAACTCTGCGCACTTGTCCTTCCAAAACTTGACGCCTACCAGCGTGAGTCCGCCCCAAAACACATCAGCCTCGTCTTTCCCGCCGGGTAACATGCCAAACATGGTCTTACCGGAACAGTCCGGTCCTATGCCTTCGCGGAAAAAGCGGATCATGAACGACATCGTAAGCCAGATCAGGGCGTCGAAAAAGTTGGCGACCTCCTTGGCAGAACAGTCCCCTTTTGCGTACCCCCAACCTTTGCCGACGCCTATCGCATCTCGATATGCCACACAAGCCTTGTGCACGTAGTTGATCAGATGAGGCTGATCGCGATTCATGAGATAGAAGCTCACAAATGTCAGGCGCGACAAAACATACACATACAGGCGCGCCGTGAAGCCGGAGATAAATCCCAAAAAGGCATAGCGCGCATCTGCGTCTTTGCATTCGACTTTGCCATCTTTCCCGGGGCCGCACTTCTTTGTCTTCCACCCTTGCTGCATTTTCATGTATTCCACAATCGCAGCGCGCTTGCCGTACTCGTCCTGGTCTTCCACCTCGCCGGTCTCCAGGTCCATCTCCAGCCAGGCCGTGTACGGTTGCCCGCCAATCGTCGGCGCAGCGCCCGGCGCCATCACCGCCCGCCCGCGCTCCAGCGTCGCCAGCATGCGCGCCTTCGCGTCGTCCGACACCCCCAGTTCCCGCACCGCCTCCGGCTTGTCCGGCATAATCAGCACATACCCGATCCCCTGCTGCATCGCCGCGTCCATCACCCCCAGCGCCGACTTCACCGTGCTCGTCTGCGGCCCCGCCGACGCCGCCAGCGTCAGATACTCGCTGGTCATCGCGCGAATGCCGTGCGCCATGCGCACCCCGTAAGCCGCGTCGGGGTTCTGTCCCGGATACGGCGTCAGCGCAATGTCGCGCCGCATCAGGTTCATGCGCGCCTTCATCGGCGCGGTCAGCGTCTCCACGTAGGTCAGGTCCAGCGCCGACGCCAGCAG
>DAOTYS010000066.1:0-6555 GCA_034434575.1 Thermoflexales bacterium | reverse complement strand
CGTCTGTCTGACTACAAGGGAAGCTGGCTGATCTTGTTCTCTCACCCGGCCGACTTCACGCCGGTCTGCACGACCGAGTTCATCGCCTTTGCTGAGATTTACCCCGAACTGCAAAAGCGCAATGTGGAATTGCTCGGCCTGAGCATCGACAGCGTGTATTCCCACATCGCCTGGGTGCGCAATGTCGAGGAGAAGACGGGAGTTCACATTCCATTCCCCATCATTGCCGACCTGGATCGCAAGGTGGCCTCCGCCTATGGCATGGTTATGCCGGGCGCCAGCTCGACCGAAACGGTGCGCTGCGTGTTCATCATCGACCCGGACGGTGTTCTGCGCGCGATGCTCTACTATCCCCTCACCACAGGGCGCAACATGCAGGAGATCCTGCGCCTGATCGACGCGCTGCAAACCAGCGACAAGCATCATGTGGCCACGCCGGCCAACTGGCAGCCGGGCGACAAGGTGATCGTGCCGGCGCCCAAGACGATGGAGATGGTCGAGCAGAACCTCAAGGCCGGTTACGAGGTGGTGGATTGGTATCTGGCTAAGAAGAGCGTGTAGGGGCTGCCATGGCGTGCATTAATCCTGACGGCACTCTGGCCCCATCGGCGCAATCGATTCTGGCGGCGCTTCGCGGCGGGCCGGCCAAAGCAGAGACGCTGGCGCAGCAGGCCGGCCTGCCGCTGTTTCGCGTGCGCAGCAGCATGCGCGAGCTGGTTCAGGCCGGCCTGGTGACTGAACAGGACAGCGCGTACGCGTTGACCGATGCCGGCAGGGAGCGCCTGAAAGCCATCGCTGCCTGAACAGCCTGCAAAGAACCGCGCCAGATCAACAACAGCCCGGCGCACAAAAAGCGCCGGGCTGTTGTTGTTGGCCCAGGTGCAGGCCAAGGTGTCGGACTCCTTTGAGGAGTCCGACACCTTGAGATCACGCCTAATCGACGATGAACGAAATCGGCGTGGCGTGGTGCAGATTGTCGGAGATAGGGCAGCGCCGATCGACCTCGGCCAAAAGCTGCTCTTTCTCTTCCTGTTTCAGATCGGCGTCATAGTGCACTTTCACGCATATGCTGATGAAGCCGGCCCGCCCTTCGGTGGTTTTGCCCTGAAAGTACTCGGTGTCGAGCGGCCCTTCCACCTCCACGTTGATGCCGCGCAGTTCGATGTGCTTTTGCCGGGCGATGATGTGGCTGATGGTGATGATGCACGACGCCAGCGACGCGAACTGATACTCCAGCGGTGTTGGGCCGCTGTCTGTGCCTCCGGACGCCTCGGGCTGATCGATGTACATCACGTGGTTGCGGGCTTTGGCTTCGATTTTGTAGCCCGAAACCTGTCGCGCTGAGAGGGTGATTGTTTTGATGGCAGACATGCAAACTCCTTGTGTTGCGGCGCTGTTGGCGCGCGCAGCAGATTAACCTACCTGAGTGTCACCAGATACGCAATGAGAGCGTCGAGGTCAGCCTGACTGATAACATCTTTAAAGTTCTGGATCATCAGGTTAGGCTGGCAGGGGCCGGTTGGGCAATCCGGGTAGATAAAGGCGTTCGGATTGAGAATGGATTCGCGGATGTATGCCTCGGCCGTTTTGGCGGTTCCCTGACTGGCTTTGTAGGCGTCTGACGCGATGATCTTTGGGGCGTCCGAGTAAATCCTGGTCAGCTCCGGCCCTACTACGCCGATGGCTTTGTCGAATCCCGTGATCTTGTGACAGGTGTTGCAGGCCTGTTCAACGAACACTTCCTTGCCGCGAGCAATGACGCTCGCCGGCGCAGCGGTTGGCTCTGCGGGCGCCGCCGGCGCCGCAGTCGGGGTGGGGGCTTCAGCCTCTCCGCCACAGGCAGCCAGCGCAACGACGCCGAACAAGGCGCAAACAGCCAACTCGATTCGACGATGAACGAACATGTATCGATAAACCTCCTCAAAAATATGTGGCTGATATTATGCCTGAATGGGGATATGGTCAAGCAGACAGCGAATGCGCCCGCATCTGCGCAAATGGGTTGTGTGATCGCCTGCGTCACTTTTCGAGGATGATCCATGCCTGGAAGCCTTCTTCAACGATGCGCGCGCGCGCCGGCCAGTGCTGGAAAAGGCGAAGGATGCCATCCGGCGCCAGGAAATGACTGCGCATCAGCGCGACTTTCTCGGCCAGCGCAATCAGCTTCACCGGCCAGCGGCGAATGTCCGGCTCCCCGATCACAATGCGCCCACCCGGCGCCAGCGCGCGCCACATCTCGGCTGCGGTTTGCCGTTGATCGGCGACATGATGCAGCGCGTCGATCATGAGGATACGCTCGAAACTGGCGCTGGGAAAAGGCAGCCGCTCGGCATGCGCCAGCGCCGCGCGCAATCCGCCCTTGGCCGCCGCCTGACGCACCATGCCGGCGGATGCGTCGGCCACGATCACCTGCCCGGCCTGCCCGCGCAGGACTTGAGCAACGCGGCCCGTGCCGCCGCCAGCGTCCAGCAGGCGGCCGGCGACGGGCAAGCCGGCCAGTTCCACCAGCCGGGACACGACAACAGGCGGAATGACGCGCTCGTAGAACGGCGCGATGAAATCGAAATGGTCGAATGGCATGTCTGTTTCGTTATCCTTCGCGCGCCGTCCCGGTCTCCAGCGCGGCAAAGTGGCGCATGGCGGGTTGATCGTTGCGGTCGGCCGGGCACAACACCAGCAGCGCTTTGGAGGGCGTGGCATGCACATTGTGCCATTGATGCGGCAGGTGCGACTCGAACAGCAGGCTATCGCCGGGTTCGAGCAGATAAACCTTGTCCTCGACCGTATAGGTCAGCCGACCTTCCAGGCAGAACACGAACTCATAGCCCGTGTGCACGATGGGTTGCCTGCCGCTGCCGCTGTTGGGTTCGAGCGTGATGAGAAAAGGCTGGACGCCGCGCTCGGTCATGCCGGCGCCCAGGTCTTCCAGCATGCCGTGCTCGAATGCGGCGCGCGGGCGTTGCCCGGCCCGGATGTGCGTCACGCTGCTGCGCGCGCCGGTCTCGAAGAACGCGCGAATGGAAATGCCCAGCGCATTGGCGATTTGTTGCAGCGTGCTGACGCTGGGCGAAGACTTGCCGTTCTCGATCAGGCTCAGGGTGTTGACAGCCAGACCGCTCATCTCGGCAAGCGCGCGAATAGACAGGCCGCGCTCGGCCCGCAGCTCGGTCAGCCGCCGGCCCACATCCAGGCTCTGCCCTGCCGGCGATTCGGCGAGGGACAGGTTTGAGCTTGCCGATCCACCCCGGTAGCGCCGACGGCGCATGGCGGGGCGTTCATTGCGATTGGTTCTGATCCTCATTTTCTGGCGCGGCACCCTCCTCACCTCCTCAACGTGGCAACGAGCCGGCGCGGATGGATCAACAGGTCCAGCGCGGCGGTGATCGAAGGCGCGACCACGTCCGCAGCGCGCAGGCATTCGGTTGCCAGCCCTTCTTCCCCGAGCACGGCAATGCCCAGCGCAGCAGCGCGCAGCATCTCCACATCGTTCGCGCCGTTGCCCACAGCGACAACCATGCTGGCGCCCAGTGAGGCGACCCAGGCCGCTTTTTGCGCGGCCTCGTTTCCCGGCTGGAGTCGCACCGCCTGCGCGCCGAGCTGCGCCGCATTCTCGGCCAGCCCGCCATGCGTGTCGGCGCTGATCAGGATGACGACCAGCGTCTCGCGCAGGCGCTCGATGCGTTCGATCACGCCGGGCAACAACTGCCCGTCCAGCGCCAACGTGCCGTTCATGTCGAGCGCCAGATATTGCAGTTCGAGCGTCTTGTAAGAAGGAATGTCGATTTTGAGCATAGCTGCTTCCCGGCGCGAAACAGCGGCTTGTTTATGGCCCCAGTGTTGTCGCGCCAGTCGAAAGAGGACAGAACCGTGGCGTGGAGCGGCAGAGTGTTATGAAGTCAGCCGGATGATGACTTGTCCAGTTCGTCGATTCGTTTCTGAATGGCTTCGCGCTGCTCCTGCAACCAGTCAGCCTGTTTCTTAAGCAGCGCTTTCTCTTCCGCGGCGGTGGGTTCAGACGCGCCGCGCGCCCAGAACGGCAGACGGCTGGCGTAGAACATGTTGCGCCAGCCGCGCCCGCCGCCCCGGCCTGGCCCGCGCATCAAGCCGCGCCCAAAGGCCCGTCCGAAAAAGCCGGGTGTGCGAGCGCCGGCGCAGAAGCCCGCGCCGCGACCTGTCATTGGCCCTGTTCCCAGTGGGCCGGTTCGATCTTCTCCTGGCATTTGATTTACCTCCAACAAGGACGGCGCATGACGCCGCCCAACACGCCGCGCCATCGTGCGCCATTAGTAGCGGGCAATGCGCGGCGCCATCTACACGTTAACGATGCGCGCCCAGCGCGCGCTCAGTGCAGCAGCTCCGTCTGGTTGACCAACTGGCCGGCTGCATATGCCTGCACGGCCTCATCAATCGAGGCGATCCTGGTGAGGATAGGTTTGATGCCGAGTTGCTCCATGTTCTGATACGCCCCGGTCCCCATGCCGCCGCACAATACGGCCTGGCAATCGCTGATTGCCTGCGCCATTTGATAGTGGCGGCCATGCGCGGCCGGCCCGAAGCCATGCTCTTGGCCCGGCGCGTCCTCATGCGGCTGATCGGCGAACTGGGCGTGCCCCAGCTTGGGGCGCATTTCACGATGGGTGATTGCGCCATTCTCCACTGTGGCAACCAGGTAGTATTGCGCGCGCCCAAAGTGGCGGCTGATGGTCTTGCCGTCGTCGGTAATTGCTGCGATTTTCATGGTGTCCCTTGTGTTTTGTGTCGGATGGTCTGCTCGTTTGTCGCCGGTGTGGCCGTGCGCGATCTCCTGCCGACCATCGTATAAGTTGAAACAAGCCTTGTTTCAACCAGTATTTTAGTTGAAAATTGTGAAAAGTCAACTATTTAGATGGGCCTGCGGCCAAAATGATTGCATTGCGCACGGCAGTAGCCGGGCGCTGTTGGCCTCGATGGTTGAGCCTGTCGGAGCGCGGCTGAATCGCTCTCGACAGGCTCATCAAACGGCGCCCTCACGCAAGATGCGCAGGCGCACTCGACCGATGTGAGGAGCGGACCTGGGGGATGATTTGTCAGATGCGGGTTATGCGGTGCATCAAGCGCTGAGATGGGCTGCGGCTTGCCTGGCCGGCTTGTGTCAATCCAAAATCCCAAATCCAAAATCTAAAATAGTTGGTAGGCCACCCAGCCGCCATCGACGCGCATCGTTTCGGCGGTGATGTAAGACGCCTCGTCGCCGGCCAGGAAGAACACGGCCTCGGCGATTTCCTCCGGCGTTCCCAGCCGGCGCATCGGCGTGCGGCGCTCGAACACGTCCAGCGCGCCCTGGCCTGCTTCGACGGTCGCCCGCACCATCTCGGTCAGCACGACCGCCGGCGCGACGCCGACGACGCGCACGCCCCGCCCGGCCCATTCAACGCCCAGCGCCTCCGTCAGCGCAATGACGCCGGCCTTGGCCACACTGTAGGCGGCGCGGTCGTGGTGATGGACCATGCCGGTCACCGAGGCGATGTTCACGATCACACCTGTGCCGCGCGCCAGCATGTGCCGGCCTACAGCTTGCGCGCAGTAGAACGCGCCGGAGAGCATGACGGCGATGCTGTCATCCCAGTCTGAGAGCGGCATCGTTTCTGCCGGCGCCAGGCGCGAGATGCCGGCGTTGTTGACCCACACATCGATGTGGCCATGTTCATTGACCAGGCGCTCCACCAGCGCCGCACTCTGGTGGGGGTTGCGCACGTCCAACGGCGCGAACTGGGCGGAGCCGCCTTCGGCGCGCAGGCGCTCGGCGGCCGCGCGGCCGGTGGTTGGATTGGCCTCTGCAACGACGACGTGCGCGCCGGCTCGCGCAAAGCGCCGCGCGAACGCCAGGCCAAGCCCCTGGCCTGCGCCGGTGATGACGACGACTCGGTTATCCATCTTTCCTACTCCGGGAATCCCACCGCGTTCAGATTGGCCCACGGCGTCCATCCGCCGTCCACGCGCAGATTTTCGCCCGTCACATAGCTGGCGCGGTCTGACGCCAGAAACAACACCGCGCTGGCGATCTCCGACACCTCAGCCACCCGGCCCAATGGGGTGCGGTTGGAATACTTCGCCACGTTGGCCGCGCCCTGCTTGATCGCCACGTCCATCATCTCGGTGCGCGTGACGCCCGGCGACACGCAGTTCAACCGGATGTTGTATTGCGCCCACTCGGTCGCCAGCACTTCGGTCAGCACGATCACGCCGGCCTTGGCCGCGTTGTACGCCGAGCGCATCGGCCAGCCGCCCATCCCGCCGATGGATGCGATGTTGACCACGCTGCCGCGCCGCTGCGGGATCATGGCCGCGCGCGCCACGGCCTGCGTCATGAAGAACACGCCGTTCAGCATCACATCGATCTGGATGCGCCAGTCGGCTTCCGGCATGTCCTCGCTCTTGCGCAGGATGAACAGGCCGGCATTGTTGACCAGCGTGTCGATCCGGCCATGCTCAGCCATGACCTGTTCGCACAGCAGCCGGCATGATTCTGGCTGAGTGACATCCAGCCCGATGGCCTGCGCGCGATAGCCCTGCGCC
>DAOTYS010000065.1:0-6687 GCA_034434575.1 Thermoflexales bacterium | reverse complement strand
GGAGTGCATATGTCATCTCGAACTGGGACTTGCAGAAGACCAGCCGGAATTGGAGGCGCGCGCACATTTGAAAGTCGGCGTGTCAATGGCAGATCAGATATTGAGTCAGTGCCCCGAAGTTGACTGTGACATGAAAGCTCTGTTGCTTGGCAGAAAGGGATGCGCGCTTCTCAGGCTGGGTCAACGCAACACGGGTATATGGAGCTTGAGACAGGCGCTGGCGCTCGATGAGGCTTTCGCCGGGTTTCGGAACTATGCCCTCGAGTTTCTCGCCGCTGACCTGGTGGAGAACGGGCAAGCAGACGAAGCAATCGATCTTCTTCTTCGCGCGATCAGGGAGAACATTGCAGATGGAGTGAATCAGCAAGCCTATCTTTACGCGCAGCTTGCGCGGGCATATGAAGGAGTCGGAAAGCCCGAGAACGCGGAATACTGGATACGCCAGGCGCGGCAATCACTCCAGCCGGATGAGGATGGTTATCGCCTTTTCTTGAAGAAGACGCTTGAAATCGAGCACGAGCTATTGCAGAGGACAAGACCTGATAGAGTGTTGGAGCGCATAGATTTGCTTCGCCAACTGCTTGCTCTTGAAGCCGCCTCGCATGAGCGATCTCGGCGTTACGTGGAAATCGGAGTTGTCCTTGAGAAAGCGGGGGAGTACAGCGATGCGCTTGCTCACTACATCCGTGCTGCGGAGGAAGACCCACAGACCAGCATTGAGAACCGCGCGCACCTTTACGCGGCGGCTGTTGCATATCACCTGAAACAGTATCATTTTGCCATCAGGCATTTTGAGTACCCATTTCCGAAAGACCTGTCACCGGAAAGCGCGTCAGCATACGAACTCATCAAAGCCAATACCTGCTATGCCATAGGCAGGTTGCGCATGGCCGAATCCATCTATCAAAAGGTGCTGGCGTCGCCTTTCTCCAGCGATGAGATGCGTCGCATTGCTTCCGCGCAGATTGCGCAGATAGCACGCAGTATCGAGTAGCCCAATGCAGTCGCTGTTGCACAGCGCAACTGGCATGCGTTGTTCGGGGAGATTGTGGATGCAACGTAGAGACGCGCTGCGGCGCGTCTCTACGATGGGGTGCGGTATCTGGACAGCGCAACGGCGGCGTGGCTGGCGCTGGACCCGTATCGCGGCGACGGGGTGAATCCGGCGTCGCTGATGCGGTATCAGTTCGCCGGCAACAATCCGGTGACGGTGTATGACGTGGACGGGTACTACGGGGCGCAGCCGGCGTTGATGAACGGGGGAGACGGGGGCGGGACGCCGGCGCCGCCCGGCCCGCCGGTAAGTGGTGGGGGCAGGGTGAACCCGCCGGCGCGTTCGAGTCTACGACGGCGCGCGATCGATCACACACGTGAAATGGCTTGGCGAGACTTCGATGCGCGCGTCGGACCGCAGCGCAATGACGCCGGCGCGCGCGTCGCTGTTCAGCACATCGCGCGCTTCTTCGATGGCGGCAAGTTTCAGATCGGTCAGATCACCGCACAGGCGTTGCACGGCCCGGCGCAGGGTGGCGCGTTGCAGGCCGGCCGGCAGCGCCTGCCAGGCTCGACGATCAAACGTCAGGCGCTGAGGATCGCGCGGCGCTGCGCGCCAGAGCGTCTGGGAGAGCGCCTGTTCGGCGGCGTATTCGATGATCTCAAGATCGGCGGCGGCGGTGTCTGCCAGGCGGGCAAGCACGGCGCGAATGCCGGGGTTGTATTGCTCCAGCAGGGGCAGCAACTCGCGCCGGACGCGATTGCGCAGGTAGTCCGCCGTGTCATTGGTTTGGTCGAGGCGCGGCTGAAGCTGTCGCACTGCGCAGTAGGCAAGCACTTCGGCGCGCGTCACCTGAAGCAAAGGGCGAATCACATACAGGCCGGGCGCGAACGGATGAGGGCTGAGTGGCTGCATGCCGCGCAGGCCGGTGAGGCCGGCACCGCGAATCAGGCGCATGAGCACCGTCTCTGCCTGATCGTCGGCGTGATGGGCCACGGCGATCAGCGACGCGCCGAACGCATGCGCAGCGCGCGCCAGGAAGTCGTAGCGGGCGCGCCGCGCGGCAACCTCGATGGAGGCGCGGGTCGTGGTTGCGAGGCCGGCCACGTCGGCCTGCTCACTGAAGAAGGGCGCGCCGCGCGCGCTGGCAAATGCGCGGGTGAACTCGGCGTCGGCGCGACCGGCGTCGCCGCGCAAGCCGTGGTCGAGGTGCGCGATGGCGGGTGCCAGTCCAAGCGCGTCGGCCTGGGCCAGGATGGCGTCGGCCAGGCACAGCGAATCAGGCCCGCCGGAGACGGCCACTACGACCGGGGTCGGGCGACGCCGGAATAGCTCTGCTCTTTCGCGGCAGGTGCGCGCCGCGTCGAAGGCGCGTTGCACCCGCAACCATACGCGCTGGCGGATAGCGTCAGCGGCGCCGGACATGGCATGGCCGCTCAAAGCGCCCGGATGTTGCCGGCGACCTGGACGGTGACGGGCACACCTTCGATTTGATCCGGGATGCCGTCGTCAGCGCTGTCCGGGTTGGCGTCGGGATCGAGCGTCACCGCACGGCGCACGCCGACCACCAGCACAGGGCAGCGCGCCGCGTCCGGGTTGGCCGCAGCTGCGGTGGGAGCCGGCGTGGCAGGCGGCGGACTGGGCGGCTCAGAGGATGATCCGGCGGGCGGCGTTGTCGGGGCCAGGCCGATGCCGACGCTGACGACGTTGGCTTTGCGGAGCAGCGCGGCTTCGTGCCGGGCCTTGACCTGGCGCACATAGTCGAGGGTCAGCGTGACGCTGGCCGCACGCTGGCGTTGGATTCGGGCTGGCTGCTTCATATCCTGATGATACAGCCAAAGGCCGCGCTGTGTGGTGTGTGGGCAGGGCTATTTGGCCGGCAGCGCGCGCGGCGATGAACGTCCCTTCCCCAGCAGACTGCGCTCTTCCCATGCCACCAGCGCCGGCACTGCGATAAAGATGGATGAATATGTGCCAGCGATCAATCCAACGAGCAGGATGGCCACAAACTGGCGGATGCTGTTTCCGCCAAACAACAGAAGCGCTGTGGTGACGAAGACGTTGGTCAGCGAGGTTACGATGGAGCGGTGCACGGTTTGCACCAGGCTGCGCGACACGATCTGGTGGAAAGGCTCGCCGCGATAACGCGGCAGATTCTCACGGATGCGGTCGAACACCACAATTGTGTCCTGGATCGAGAAGCCCACGATGGTCAGCATGGCCGTCAGGAACAGCACATCGGCCTCCCACCCCAGGATTGCGCTGAACAAGGCCATGGCGCCGCCGGCCACCAGAATATCGTGTATCAGCGCGAGGATGGCGCACAGGCTGTAGCGGAAAGGATGCGGCATCTTGCGGAAGGAGTACCAGATGAACAACAGAATGGCCGCCACAGCAGCCAGCACGGCCAGCACGGCAGCGTTGGCCACTTCGCGGGCGACCTGGGGGCTGACTGAATCCACGCTCGATTGCGCGCGATCCAGTGGGCCGACTGCTTCTGCAATACGGGTCAGCAGCGTTTCGTTTTGCTCGCCGGCCAGGAACGTGGTGCGCACCTGCCACAGGTTTTCTTCCGGCGCGCCCAGCCGCGACACTGAGGGATTGTTGAGGCCGAACGCATTGAAGGCATTGCGCAGGCTATCCTCACTGACCGGGCTGTTGAACTTCAGGACAAAGCGGCTGCCTTCGCGGAAATCGACGCCCAGGCGCCATGGGGAATTGGTCGGCGATGTGATGACATTGTAGAGCATGGCGATCACGCCGGCCAGGATGACGATCAGCGAGAACGCGAAGGCATAGCGGCGATTTTGAACAATTGAAAACAACATGAACTTCACCTGAAGGCTGCGCGCAGGGCGGCGCGCTTCAAATTCCCAGCAGCGCCTTGCGCGCTTCAAACATCTCGCTTTGTTGGATGAGCGCCTGTCGCATGACTGTGCGCGTCACCACCATGGCCGAGAAGAGGCTGATCACAATGCCCAGCGCCAGGGTGATGGCGAACCCTTTTACGGCGCTGGCGCCAAATGTGTTGCCGAAGAGGAAGAGAATGGCGCAGATGATCAACGTGCTGAGGTTGGAATCACGGATGGACAACCAGGCGCGCTGGTAGGCCGTCTCAACGGCGCCGCGAATGGTGCGCCCGCCGCGCACCTCTTCCTTGAATCGTTCAATCACCAGCACATTGGCGTCTACGGCCGACGCCACGGATGACAGGAAACCCACGATGCCGGGCAGGGTCAGGGTCACCGGCAGCAGGATGAAAATGGCCATTGTGCTGAGGCCGAAGAAGGCCAACCCGATGGCGCTGATGACGCCGAGCACGCGATAGTACAGCAACAGGAAGAGGATGAGCGTTGCCAGGCCGATCAGGCCGGCGATGAAACTGCGGCGCACCGAATCGGCGCCCAGGGTCGCGCCCACATCGCGGATGCTCTCGATCTTCAGCGGCACTGGCAGCGAACCGTAGTTGAGCAATGTGGCCACCTGGCGCGCCTCGTCAATAGTGTAGTTGCCCCGAATGCTGCCGCCCTCGCTCAACACGTCCTGAATGATGGGGCAGGACTGCACGATGCCGTCCAGCACGATGCACAGGGGTTGCTGGATGCGCCGGGAGGTGAACTCGCGGAATGACGCCTGCGCTTCCGGCTTGACCTGGAACAACACGACGATCTGACCAGTGCTGGCGTCGGGCCGGGCGTTGCTCTCCAGGATCTCGCCGGTGAAAGCGGTCTGATAGACCACTGTGTTGGTGGGCAGATCGGTGACGGCTGTGACCGGCCGGCCAATCTGCGAGGTGGCCGGGTAAAGCAGTCCCTGATAGAGGCCGAACGTGGTCGAAATAACCTGCCCGGCCTGCGGCGGGTTGCGTGTCCCGTCCACGAACTCGAGCTGGCCGGTTTTCTGGATGAGGTCAATAGCGAGTTGCGGATCGGTGATGCCGGGCAGTTCCACCAGGATGCGATCTGTGCCCTGGATTTGCACGGTGGCTTCGGTGACGCCCAGTCCGTTGACGCGGCCTTCGATGATCTGACGGGCCGACTCCAGCGATCCTGTCACGAGCTGGCTGCTCTCCAGGTTGGCGGCAAGCAGCACCTGCAATCCGCCCTGCAAGTCCAGACCCTGTTTGATCTGCAAGTCGCGCGCGCGCGGGTCCTGCCAGAATACGAGGTTCTTGAGGAATTCGGGCTTGGGGATGGGTGAAACAATGAATGCGGCGAACAGTCCGAGCGCGCTGACGACGACTAAAGTGATGAGGTTGCGTTCACGCATGCAAGGGCACCTTCGTTCATTGAACCGTGTTGCGCAGAACTCGCCCGCAGCCGGCAGGGACGGGCCACGCGTGGCCTGGGGCAGCGCAAGCGCAGATTATACTACTCCCGGCCCGGTATAATGCCGCAGTTTTGACGCGCCTGCGCTGTGCGCGGCGCGTGTTTGGAGGTAATGAGTGATGGCAGATGTGAAAGATGTGACATCCCAGGCGGCGCCTGACACGGTTGAACTGGAGAACCAGGCGCGCCAGGCGTTGCGCGAAGTGTACGACCCCGAACTGGGCATGAGTGTGATGGAACTGGGCTTGATTCGCAAATTTGACTGGCAGCCGGACAAGGTGGAAGTGACGATGATCCTGACGACGCCGTTCTGTCCGTATGGGCCGGCCCTGATCGAGCAGGTGCGCCAGAAAGTGCAGGAAGTGACGCGGCGCGTCACGACAATCACGATGGGGCTGGAAATGTGGGAGCCGTCGATGATGGAAGATCAGGCGGCGGCAAACTGGGGCTTGTATTACTGACGCGATGTCGGGGCGCCCCTGACGCGCCCCGGCGCATTTCTATCCGCGTTGATGCGCATCCTGTCGCCCCAGCGACAGCGCGCTGGCCAGTGCGCTGGACAGCGCGTTTCCCCCGGCGCACACGATCAATCCCACCCCCACGCTCAGCCCCGCGCTCAGCAGGCCGGACATCAGCAGCGGCCCGGCAAAGATGGCAAAGTTCGCCACGCTGAGCTGGGCGCTGACGAAACTCTCATACCGCTCCGGCGGCGCGTTCTCCACGACCAGCCCGAAAGCAGTCACCTGAAACAGCCCGCTGGCCAGGCCGCCGATCGCCCCGGCCGCCCATGTGGCCGGCAGGTTTTGCGCCAGGGCCAGCACGAGCATCTGGGCGCCGATGCCGGCCCCGCCCAGGGCAAACATGCGCTGGTTGCCGAACCGGCGCACCAGGCGCGGAATGATTGCGCCCATGGCAGCCAGAGCGAGCCAGTACACCGTGATGTACCAGCCATAGGCGGTGTCGCTCGCGCCCAGCTCGCGCACCAGCTTGAGCGGGATAAGCGGCGCGGATGCGTTGAGCGCCAGTTGCGCGGCCAGTGTGACAACCAGATAGCGCGCAGCCGGCCCATGCTTCAGGATGTCGCCCAGATCTCTGGCTGCTGATTGCCGGGCAGGCGGTTTGGCCGGCGCGGGCAGCGGCTTCACCGCGCCGAAGGTGAAGATCTCGACGATGCCGGCGGCGATCGCCACCCCGCAGGCCGCAAAATAGTTGACTGGCATATCCAGGCGGTCGAGGATGACGGCCATGGCCGGCGTGCCAATCGCCATAGCCAGCCCCAGACCCATCCAGCGGCCGCCCATCAGCACTGCAACCCGCTCGGCCAGCGTCACTTTGGGCAGGAACGCGAAGAAGGTGACCTGCACG
>DAOTYS010000064.1:0-5936 GCA_034434575.1 Thermoflexales bacterium | reverse complement strand
TCCTGAAACGCCGGCCAGCGCACGATATCGCTGCGATTATAGACGCCGGCATACAGCCTGTACTCGCCTCCTGGCGCAATAAACGGCAGAACGAAGCGATGAAGCTGCTCGATGCCATCGCCCGGCCGATAGGTGAGGGTGGAGCGTTTGCCATATTCCGGTGGATTGTCATCCTGCGCCACCAGCCGGCCATCCGGCCCGATCACATGCAAAAACAGCACGCCGTCGCGCGTGACATCCGATTCGACCTGCCAGTATGTGTACAGATCAAGCGGTGTCGATCGGATGAATGGCTGGCTCAGCCCGTAGCCCAGCAGCTTCAATTCGCCCACCTGCGCATTCACACGAGACGGAATCTCGGTTGCCACAGGCGTGCGCGGATAGTCCCTGACCTCGACCATGCCGAGGTGCGCGCGGCTAATGACGCGATCATCATGAGCGCGCATTTCCAGGGACAGCAGGTAGAAGCCGGCGCGCGTGGCGAAAGGCAGAGCCAGCGACTGCATGTCGCGCACAGGTTCGCCGGCCGGCCATGCGCCGATCGGCGTTAGCCCATCGCCGGTGACGCCTGTGGCAGTCACCACACTGCCGCCCAGCAGTCCGCTGAACGATAGAACCGTGCGCCAGGACCGGTTGGTTGGCTTGTCGAGCCGCCAGGTCAATACCACAGGCAGATTCTCGCCGGCATAGACAGCCGGCTTGTGCTCCACCTTGAGCAACGTGACGCCGTCGCCGCCCCACACTGGAGGACTGGCGGAGGCAGCCGGCCAGCGCAACACACGCACACAACACCGCACCTCGTCTGGCGTCAGGTCAACCTCGACCACTTGAACGACTTCAGACTTGGCGCCGACATGCGTGGCAAACTGCAAGCGGTAAGCCTGGAAAGGCAGCCCCAGCGGCATCGGAATGATGTAATCGACGCGCAAGATAGTGTCGGCGCCCAGGGCATCTGGCGCGGCTTGCAAGCCGGCAGGCACAAACCAGTCGTGCCACACCTGCCCGTTTGTGTCGCTGAACCGCAACGACACCGAATAATCGCCCGGATCGGAGCGGCTGAAATGCTTCCAATAGAGCGACAGCCACAGATTGGGTTGTGGATTGCGTGGGTTGCCTGGTTTGATCTCGTAGCCGACCAGAGCCGGAGCACCAGGAGAGGTCGCCTCGGACAGAGGGCGCGCCGAAGCAGGAAGCTGGCTGTATAGCGGAGACTGAAGCTCGAACAACTGCAACTCGATGAAGCGCGTGCGGGCCGGGAAATACACACGGCCGCGGTGAAATCCGTGTTCGGAAAGCCATTCATAGGACACATGATCTTCACCCAGCCGGGAGATGGTTGGATTGGTCAGCCAGACGCGGCGAAAGCGCTGCACCCTGTCAGGCGTGGGCGGCGCGGCCTGTTGCAGATCGGGCGCGTACAGCGAAATCACTGCCGCCTCCAACGGCGAGCCATAGACAAGAACATCGCCTTCCTGCCAGTGGTCTCGCACATAGTGAGCCAGACCGCGCCAATCATCATGCCAGTCGGGTGTGCGCTCGAACTGGCGCAGATTGCCATAGCCCTGGGCCGTTAACAGGGCGGCAATACCCACAATGCCGCCGGCTGTCCATGCCCATCCCCGCGCATGGCGGCCGGCCAGGAGATGCCGGCGGCCCGCATCCAGCGCAAACGTCATGGCCCGGCTGAGCAGGATGGCAATCAAGGGCAGCGCGAGGATGAGATGACGCACGCCCTGGAAATTCGGCTTGATGAACGACAAGGCGAACCAGACCAGCACCGGCCCCACCGCAGACAATCCCAGCAGCAAGCGGTCGAGCGGCCATGAGCGCCCCACCCTGACGCTGCTCCAGGGCGCCAGCACACCCGCGACGCACAAGGCACTGAATCCCCAGGTCGCCAGGCCGCCTGTGGGGTCGGTGGTATTCATGCCAAACGTGTGGCCGGCGACAATGCTGGAAAAGATCACATCCAGGGGCACAAAATGGTAATCCGCTTCCTGGCCGGTGAGCAGGCGCGTCAGAGGCGCCTGAACGAACGGGAAGATCGCCGCGCAGAGCGCCGCAACCACAGCGCCAGCGACTGCCAGCCGGCGAATCAAGCGCCGACGAGCGGCTTCGTTTTCCAGCGACATGCGGCGCAGGAGCATGATTCCGATGAACAGCAGATGGGCAAACGCCAGGCCGGCGAATGAGTAATGCGCGCTGATCGACAAAAACATCAGAACGCCCCACGCAATCCAGGCGTGCAGACGGCGGCGCATCCAGCGATCGGTGGGCCTGGGTTTGATCAACCGGCTCAGGGCATAGGTTGTCGATGTAGACAACACCACGACCAGGGTGTACATGCGAATATCGTGGCTGTACCACTGAATGGCCGGCGACAGCAACACGGTGACAGCAGTCAGGAGGGCCGCCGGCGCGGTGAACAGGCGCCGGGCCAGCGCGTAGGACAACGGCACGACCAGCACCCCGGCCAGCACCGACACCCATTTCAGCGCGAATTCGCTCTGGCCGGCAAAGATCACCCACGCTTTGAGAATAAGAAAGTACAGCGGCGGATGCGTGTCGATCGTCGGCAGGTCGTACAGGTAGACGATATTGCGCAAATTGTCCGGCCAGGACGAGTTCAGGCGCAGCAGCGTCACACCATCATCCAGCCACAGGCTTCGCCCCATCATGTCGGCGGCGCGCAACACCAGCGCCAGGCAGGTCAGGACTGCCATCCATGCCAGTTCGCGTCGGTTGACAACCGGGCGCGCCGCCAGGCGCATCGTCGAGCGGGCAGCCGCATGGATCCTGACGAAGATTGCCGTTGCCCTCATCATCGCTGCGCCACCCGCAACACGCCCAGCAACACAGCGTCGCCGGCCTCCGTCGCCCGGCTCGAACGAACCGGCAGTCGAGCGCCGCTGGCATCGTAGACGCCCATCACGATCTGGTAATCGCCGACGGGCAAATCCGGGGGCGCGACCGTGGCATAGGCGTCGCGCATCGTTTGACCCGCCATCCAGCGCGAGGTGGGCAATAGCGCATTAAGCGGCTGCTTGTCCTTCTGAAATCGCAACCGACCGTCAGCATCCAGAACATGCACAAACACGCGGTAGTCGGTCGCAGGCGTCCGCAGGACATGCCACCTGAGAACGACATAGAACCAGTCACCGGCGAAAGCCTGCGCTGACGCCCAGAAGCCCGTCAACGCCAACTGATCTCCAAAGACCGCGCTCACAGACTGCCACGGAATGCTTTTGACGGGCAGATGGGTCAGACGATACAGTGGCAGGCGAATGGAGGCGAAGTTGTACTCGCCGACCTGATAGCCATGCGGCCACAGGGTCGATTCGACAATCGATTGCGGATCGACCACATGATCCTGCCAGAGCAGCAAGCGCACGCGATCCGGCTGGAATTCGTTGATGGCATCGATGAGTTGGGCGTCATCGGTCAGCACGCCATGCAAGCCGGCCGGCATGGCGAGCCACTGCGTGCGCGACACAGGATGCTGCTGCGTGAACATCGGATAGTAGTATCGCACTGCGAAGTTGTCCCGCGACATGACGACTACATCACCCGGCGCCAACGCTTCTACAACGTGCCGGGTCGCCGCGCGGACATCATCGCGGGCGACGGCGGGATCGAAATAGTTGGCGGCCAGCGCCGGCGCCCACAACACGCCGGTTAGCGCAACCGACACCCACCCCAGGGCCAGCGCAACCCTGCGCGCGCGCGGCATCGCGCTGGCAGCGCCGCCGGCCATTGCCGCCAGCAACACGCATAACGGCGGCACGACGTAGATGAGATAGCGCGGATGAAAGACCGAACGGTAGGGATAAAAGAGGCGCACTGCAATAGCTGCTGAAAGAACCGGCAACACCACAAGCGCCAACAGCGCCAGCAGTTCGCGCCAGCGGCCAGACGCGACAAAGGCAAGCGCCGCCGCAAGGACAGCGCCGGCCCCCACAAGCGGCCAGTGCTCCGGTAGCGGCAGCGTCACTCCCCCACCAGCCAGCGCAACAGCCCATTCTGCCAGCCGCCCGTCAATCGTGTTCAACGGAAAAGCAAACCCATCGTCATAGGCAAAGCCGGGTGATGCGGCCAGCAACCACGGCACAAGCGCCAGCACTGCCAGCGTCGCCACCAACAGCCAGCCGAACGCAGCGCGTCTGGCCCACGCCTGTGTGGTCGCGCCTCTCGGCAGTCCAATCGCAAGCAACACGACAACCGCCTGCGCCGGCAGCAGAAAGACAGCGTAGTAGTGAGAATAGACAGCCGCCAGCCAGGCAAGCGCCGAAGCGGCCAGAGCCGGCCAGCGACGCACACGCAGCCATCTCAACAGCCAGTAGCTCGACAGCGCGCAGAGCGCCGACACCGGCGCATACATGCGCACTTCCTGGGCATACCACACCGCAAACGGGCAGGCGGCATACAGCAGGCCGGCCGCCAGCGCCGGCCGCCACGTCCCGGCCACGACGCCTCGCCAGAGGCGAAACAAGGCGCGCGTCAGCGTCCCCACCAGCGCAATCGCCGTGACATCGGCCATGAGGGAGAGGTAACGCATGGCGAACTCGGTCTCGCCCGCCAGTTTCAACCAGGCATGCAACGCGGCGTAGTACAACGGCGGGCTGCGATCGGCGGCAGTCGCGGAAGCCATTTCTGCCAGCGGCAGGCCGGCCAGATGCCACGACCAGCCTTCATCGAACCAGAGGCTTTGCGTCTGAAGATGAAAAGTGCGCAGGACGAAGCCAAGCAGGACTGCGCCGGCCAGCAGCGCCGCTGGCGCGACAGATCGCCTCCCGGCTGCCCGGCCCCGAATCGTCAGCATGGGCAGCCTCATCCGAATCCAAGCCCGCGCTCCTTCAGGCTGACATAGCTGTTGTGGGCGATCACCAGATGATCGAGCACCTCAATGTCGAGCAGCTTGCCGGCTTCGACCATCGATCGCGTCGCGCGCACATCTTCGGCGGAAGGCGTTGGGTCGCCCGAAGGATGATTGTGGGCCACAATGATCGAAGCGCAGTTATTGCGAATGGCTTCCTTGAATAGTTCGCCGATGCGCATGCTCGCCGCGTTCAAACTGCCACGGTACACCATCGACATCGCCACAACCCGATTGCGCGTGTCAAGATGAAGGGTGCGAACCTCTTCCTGCTCCAGAAGTCCCATCTCCAACATCAACAACTGCGCGGCGTCGGCCGGCGTCTTGATCTGCGGGCGCTGATCGGGCGTGCTGTAGATCATGCGCTTGCCCAGCTCAAGCGCCGCCTTAATTTCAATCGCCTTGACCTGCCCCATGCCGCGCACACGCTGAAGCTCCTGCAGGCTGGCCCGCGCCAGGCCGGCCAGTCCGCCAAATTCACGCAACAGGCGGTCGGCCAGCACCATGACGCCGTCTCCGGGCGGGCCATGCCGCAACAAGATCGCCAGCAGCTCGCGTTGCGACATGCCAGAGGCGCCCACCTGCAAGAAGCGCTCGCGCGGGCGCTCCCCTTCTGCAATGTCACAAATCAGGAGCCGGTAGCCCGGATTCTCCTCACGATCCATCGCGCGATTCACCGCACTGCGACGGACAGAACGGGCAGGCGCGACTTCCCGGCTGCCTTCGGCGCCATCGTTGCTGCGGATGGTTTGAGCGTCGTCGGCAGTGTTCAGCGCGTTCATATAGAGCATCCCAGTATAATCGCGTCGGAGCAACGGAATGATCGAAAACATCAGCAATCTGATCGTCGCAGCCGCCGCTGTCATCGGCGCTATCTCTGCCGCGCTTTTGGCTGGCCTGGCCATCTGGACGTTCCGCGACATTCGCTCGCGGTCGCGCGATATTCTGGTTCAGGTTCTGGCGACAGTCATGGTTGCTGTAGTGCCGATCGCCGGCATCCTGGTCTACTTCATGCTGCGACCGCGCGAGACGCTGGCCGAGGCATACGTGCGCGCCCTGGAAG
>DAOTYS010000063.1:0-1778 GCA_034434575.1 Thermoflexales bacterium | reverse complement strand
GGGCCGCGTGCCGCTGCCCGGGATTCAGAGTCCGTGAGTCGGCCGTTTACACGGAAAATCTGATACTCTCCACTGATGGCGGTCGCCGCCTGACTTATTTTCACTGGAGTCGTTCGACAATACCAGCACCGGCCTGACTTTTGCGCTGGACAGATCAGAGAAAGGAAACGGCACCAGCACAATATCACGCTGCCGATAGGTACTCATTCCAGACATCGTCTCCGCTGTAGCTCCAGAGCCTTGCAAACGATACCTCGGCGATCCTCTTCATCTCGCTGCGCATCACGATCTCGTCTTCAGGATCAGGCAACAGAATGTACACCTCCGCATCCGGCGGAAGATCAACCTCCTCGAGAAGTTGTATCAGCCGATCTCCCTTGTACATTCCAGTCAGAGCTCGCATGCAAGCGCCTCCTACGCGAATCTTACCTCACTCAATCCCCTCAATCGTTCGGCGGCCTGCTCGGCGGTCAGGTCGCGCTGCGGCTGCGCCAGCATCTCGTAGCCGACCATGAACTTGCGCACTGTGGCGGAGCGCAACAAGGGCGGGTAAAAGTGCAGGTGCATCTGCCATTCGTCATGGGCTTCGCCGTCATACGGGGCCTGGTGCACGCCCATCGTATAGGGGAATGACACCTCGAACAGATTGTCGTAGCGCGTGGTCATGCGCTTGAGCGCGTCGGCCAGGCTGTCGCGCTCAGCCGGCGTCAACTCCACAATGCGCCGGATGTGCCGGCGCGGCAGAATCATCGTCTCGAACGGCCACACCGCCCAGTAGGGCGTCAGGCAGGTGAAGTGCTCGTTCTCGAATATGAGGCGCGCGCCCTCGCGGCGCTCGATGTCGAGATAGTCCAGCAGCAGCGGGGAGCGGCTGAGAACGGACGATGGGCGTCCGTTCAGCCAGGCAAGTTGGGCGCGCTGCTCTTTGGCCGGCTCGGTGGGCAGACTGCGGCTGGCCCACAACTGGCCGTGCGGATGGGGGTTGCTGCACCCCATGATCTCGCCCTTGTTCTCGAAGAGCTGCACGTAGGTGATGTCATCGCGCGCGCCCAGTTCCTCGCACTGCGCGATCCATGCGTCCACCACAGCGCGGATTTGCGCCGCCGGCAACTCCGCCAGCGTCAGATCATGGCGCGGTGAAAAGCAAATCACCCGACACACGCCGGACTCGGCAGAGGAGCGGAGAAGCGGGGAAGCCGGCGCAGGCGATTGCGGTTGCGCCACCTCGTCGCTTGCGTCTGGCGCAGCCGGCAACAGCGCGGGGAAATCATTGTCGAACACAAACACACCGGTGTAAGGCGGATTGACAGCGCCGACCGCGCGCGTGTTGCCGGGGCACAGATAGCACTTTGGATCGTAGGAGGGCAACTTCTCAACCGGCCGCTTCTCAACAGCGCCGAGCCAGGGCCGGGTGGCGCGTTGCGGCGACACCAGAATCCACTCATCGGTCAACGGGTTATAGCGGCGGTGGGGCTGTGTCAGGCGGGTTTGGCTCATGATGCTCCAGTGAAAATAAGTCAGGCGGCGACCGCCATCAGTGGGGCGAGCGTCACCTGATAACCAAGCTGTTCGAGGCGGCGGACGGCGCGGCGCTTGACGCCCTCATGGTCACGCTCGTCAAAGTAGTTTTCACCCAGGTCTTGATAGGTCTGCTGGCGCGTAAGCAGGTGGTAAGCAATGATCAGAATCGAGTGCCCAACCGCCACCAGCGCCCGTTTCGCGCCTCGCCGTCTGGCAATCCGGTGATACTGTGCCTTCAGATACGTATGCTTGCTGCG
>DAOTYS010000062.1:0-7176 GCA_034434575.1 Thermoflexales bacterium | reverse complement strand
TCCGCCGCCTCGAACAGCTTGGTTATCAGGTGACGCTCGCCCCACTGATGGCGGTCGCCGCCTGACTTATTTTCACTGGAGTTGCCCATGAACCGGTGGTTCACCACAGCGGATGAAAATGCCGCACCCGGTGGCATGACCGGGCTTGTGGGCGCATTTTCACTGGAGGATTCATGAACACGAAGAACGTGTCTCGTCGCAACTTCTTGAAAGTGGCCGCGCTGAGCAGCGCCGGCGCTGCGCTGGCAGCGTGCGCGCCGCGAGCGGCTGCGCCGACTGGCGAGCAGCCTCAGGGAGCGCCGGCCCCGCAGGCGCAAGCCGAAACCATCAAACTGACCTACTGGCACAGTTGGACAGAGCAGTGGGAAGAGATGACCCAGGCCGTGTGCAACGGCTTCAACGCCAAGAACCCCGGCATCGAAGCCAGCCAAACCGTGATCCCCGGCGGCGAGTTGATCACGAAGTTGCTCAGCTCCGTCGCTGCCGGCAACCCGCCGGACATGATCACGATTTACTCGGCCATGAACATCCCCAGCCTGGTCGAGCAGAAGGCGTTGATTGAGATGAACGACGCCGATCTCACGGCGGCCAAAGACTGGTTCCACCCGGCAGTGCTCGACATGGGCGCTTACAACGGCAAGGTGTGGGGCCTGTCTTACTGGCAGCAGACTTCGTGCGTCGGCTGGAACAAACGCGCCTTCCAGGAAGTGGGCCTCGACCCAAACAAGCCTCCGACCAGCATCGACGAACTTGACGCGATGGCCGAAAAGCTGACCCAGCAGGAAGGCGATCAGATCACCCGCATGGGCCACATGCCCTCCTATTACTGGATGTGGGCGGCCGTGTGGGGCGCCAAATTGTACGACGAGGCCAATCGCAAGGTCACGGCCAATGATCCGAAGATGATCGACATGTTCAAGTGGATGGCCTCGTATTCAAAGAAGTACGATGTGACCAAAGTGACAGCGTTCGAGCAGGGTCTGGCCAGCGAGCGCGCCGGCACGCTCGATCCCTTCCTGTCCGGGCGGATCGCCATCCATGAAGTCGGTGGCGCCTGGAAACTGGGCGACTTCCGCAAGTACGCGACCGATGAAGGATTCGAGTTCGGCATCATTCCAGCGCCGAATCCCGCAGGCATGACCGGCGTGGCCACGTACAGCTACGGCGACTTCACGGTTGTGCCCGTCGGAACGAAGCACCCCGACGCAGCCTGGAAGTTTGTCAAATACACCGGCGGCCTGGGCAGCACTCTTGAGGACTACTTCACCGTGTTGACATGGGGCAACCGCCCCATCAATGTGCCGGTAACCACCAAGATCCTGGACTTCGAGCCATTCAAGAAACTGGTGGCCGATTACCCCGGCTTCCAGGAGATGATCGACATGTTCTTGAAGGGCGATCGCGTGCTGCTGCCGCCCAAGATGCCGGTTGGCACCTTCTACAGCACCCGGCTCAACGCTGCGCGCGACCGCATCCGCCTGCTCGAACAGGAGCCGGAAGCGGCGATGAATCAGGTGGTGGAGGAAGTGCAAAAGGAACTGGACGATTTCTACAAGAAGCAGGGTTAGGCGCATCAGCCCGACCAACTTGCTCGATGCGCAACGCAACGAACGGGTTCCCGCGCGGGAACCCGTTCGCGCAATCCTCGGGCCGGCAATACAATGGCTGTGTTTCAGCCAGGCGCGCTGTTGCGCGCTCGTGAGGCCGGCCAGAACAGGAGACGTGCGATGGTCAGTAGCCCGCTGAACTCCGCCGAACGCCTGGGGCGTGGAGCGCCACCCCAGGCGCGCAGACAGACATTGCATTCCCGATCAGCCATCGTCAAACGCTGGTTGACCACGCTATCCAAACACGCTGTGCTGATCTTCTTTGGCGTGTTCTTCATCCTCCCGCTTATATGGATGCTGACAACAGCGCTCAAAACGGACCCTGAGGTGCTGCGGTACCCGCCCACCCTGCTGCCAGCAACACCCATCTGGCAAAACTTTCCTGACGCTTTCAACTTTGTCCCCTTCGCAACCTATGTCAGAAACAGCCTGTGGGTCTCTTTCACGTCGGTGGTCGGCACTCTTGTGTCCTGCACGCTCGCGGCATACGGCTTCTCACGGCTGGAGTGGAAGGGGCGCGACGTGTTGTTCATCCTGGTGCTCAGCACGCTGATGCTGCCATATCAGGTGACCATGGTTCCGTTGTACGTGTTGTTCAACAGCATTGGCTGGGTCAACACATTGAACCCTTTGATCATCCCGCATTTCTTCGGCAACGCCTTTTTCATCTTTCTATTGCGCCAGTTCTTCCTGGGCATCCCAAAAGATCTGTCTGACGCAGCGGTGATGGACGGCTGCTCGGACTTGCGCATCTTGTGGAGCGTGATTTTGCCGCTCGCGCGGCCGGCGCTGATGGTTGTGACCCTGTTTCAGTTCCTGAGCAGTTGGAACGACTTCCTGACGCCGCTGATCTATCTGAATGACAAAGAGCTGTTCACCATCTCGCTCGGACTGGCCACCATGCGCAGCGCCTATGGTCTCAGCCGTTTCTCGCTGATCATGGCTGCAACATCGCTGTTTGTCGTGCCGGTCATCGTCCTGTTCTTTTTTGCCCAAAAGACTTTTATCCAGGGCATCACCTTCACCGGAATGAAAGGATGAGAGATGGCAGTGCGCGCGATCCAGCGCGACGGTCTGCGCGCACGCGATGGAGAAACATATGCAAGCAATCAATCAGCCTCTCAAGCGCCATTCGGGGCGCGGCAGGGAAATCAGCAAGGCGCTCAAAGGCCTGGCCTTCATCTCGCCCTGGCTGGTCGGCTTTGTGGCATTCGGGGTGCTGCCCATTCTGGCGTCGTTCTACTTCAGCCTCACCACGTACAGCATCCTTCAGGCCCCGCGCTGGACCGGCTTTGACAACTATGTCCAGCTTCTCGCTGACGACCGGCTCTTCCGCGTCTCCCTGGGCAACACGCTGTACTACACCTTCTTCTCGAATCTGATTGGCGGCGTCGTGGCGCTCTCTCTGGCAATGCTGCTGAACATGAACGTGCGCTTTCTGTCGTTTTACCGAACGGTGTTCTATGTGCCGGTCGTGGTGCCAACGGTGGCTTCGGCCATCATCTGGCTGTGGCTGTTCAATCCGCAATATGGCGTCTTCAACTTCATCCTCAGCGCGTTCGGCGCTAAGCCAATCCCGTGGCTTACCAGCCCAGAGTGGTCCAAACCTTCCCTGATCTTGATGAGCCTGTGGTCGGTGGGAAACGCCATCGTCATCTTCCTGGCCGCGCTGCAAGACATCCCCAAAGAGCTGATGGAAGCCGCCGAACTGGATGGCGCATCCGCCTGGCAGAAAGTATGGCGCATCCAGATTCCCATGATCAGCTCCGTCGTGTTCTTCAACCTGGTTATTGGATTGATCGGCTCGTTCCAGGTGTTCAGCCAGGCCTATGTGATGACCAGCGGAGGGCCGGCAGACTCGACACTCTTTTACGCTCTGTATCTCTATCAAAACGCCTTCCAGTTTTTCAAGATGGGCTACGCCTCGGCGCAGGCCTGGATCCTTTTCGTCATCATTCTGGTTGTGTCGCTCCTGGTGTTCAAAAGCTCAAACCGGTGGGTGTATTACGCCGGCCGGTGAAGCGTCGCCGGCCACAGGAGACAGCAGGCTATGACCAGCCAATGGCCCGCGCAGGTGTATCGTCGTTATTCAGTCGATATCCACATCCCCGACTGGGACCCGGCGCTACTCTCCAACTTCGACCCGGCCCAATTCGTCGGCAACATTGCCAGGGGCGGCGCGCAATCGCACCTGCAATACGCCAACTCGCACGTGGGCCTGTGCCTGTGGGACACGCGCATCGGTCCGCGCCACGCCAACATGCCGCCCGGGCGCGACTTCTTCGGCGAGGTCGTCCGCGAATGCCGCCGGCGCGACATCCATCCACTGGCCTACTTCAGCGTGATCCACGACAACTGGCACTACGAGCATCATCCCGACTGGCGCATCGAGCGCGCCGACGGCGTGGAGAATCGACTGAACAGCCGCTATGGCGTGTGCTGCCCAAACTCGCCATACCGCGACTATGTCGCGGCCTGCGTGCGCGAGATCGTGTCTGCATACGACATCGACGGCCTGTTTTTCGACATGACCTTCTGGCCGGAGGTGTGCTACTGCCCCCACTGTGTGGCGCGCTTCCGCGCTGAAGCCGGCCATGAACCGCCGCGCATTGTGGACTGGGACAACCCGATCTGGCGCGCATGGCAGGCGGCCCGCCAGCGCTGGCTGCGCGAGTTTGCGCTCGACACAACAAACGCCGCCAAATCCGTGAAGCCCATCACCGTCAATCACCAGTTCTCCACCATCTTCCACAACTGGACACTGGGCGTGCCGCTGCAAATGACCGACGCCTGCGACTATGTGGGCGGCGATTTCTACGGCGGGCCGGCCCAGCACGCGCTGGCCTGCAAGGTGTACGACGGCATCACCCGCAGCAAACCCTTCGAGTTTCACACCTCGCGCACGCGCCTGTTCACCGACCACGTCACGATGAAGCCGATGGAAGAAATTCGCGCCGAGGCGTTCGTGTCCACGCTGCACCATGCCGCGCTGATGCTGGTGGACTACATCAACATCGACGGCGCGCTGAACCCGCAGGTGTACGCGTTCCTGGGCCGGCTGAGCGAACAACGCGCGGCATACGAGCCGTTTCTCGGCGGCGAGTTGATGGCCGATGTGGCGATCTACTTCGACAAAGAGTCGCTGTACAACCCGGACGAAAACGGCGTTCACGTGTTGAAGCTGCAAGCGCCCGATCGCTGCCCGCACCGCGACGCCGTGGTGGGTCTGGCGCGCATTCTGCAACAGGCCCACATGCCCTTTGGCGTGGTAACCAATGCCAACCTGACGCTCGAACGGCTCTGCAAATATCGTCTGGTCGCGCTGCCGAACGCGCTGGAACTCACACCCGATCAGGCCGGCATCTTCCGGCAGTACGTGGCCGGGGGCGGCAACCTGTATGCCAGCGGACCATCATCGCTCGACCGCGCCGGCGGCCGCCTTCTGCTGGAAGATGTGTTGGGCGCGCGCTACCAGGGCAAACTGGGATCGCGCATCACGTATCTGACCCCGCAGGATTCGCAGCTGGGCGAAGCCATCTGGCCGCAGGATCACCTCAGCATCGCCGGGCCGATGCTCCAGGTCGAGGCCTTGCCCGGCGCAAGCGTCCTCGCGCGCATCACCCTGCCGTTCGTCGATCCGGAAACAGGCACGACCATCGGCAGTCGCTTTGGCGCGATCCACAGCAACCCGCCGGCGCTCGCGCCATCGCCACATCCCGCCATTGTGATCAATCGCCATGCACAGGGGCAAAGCGTGTGGGCAGCCGCGCCGGTCGAGAGCGCTCATGAGCAGGTCAATCACAAACTGGTCGCAGCATTACTGAGCTTGATTTGCCCGCCGCCCTATCGTCTGGAAGTCGAGGCGCACCCGGCGGTGGAAGCCACCTTGTTCTATCAGGCAGAGCGCCGGCGCTATGTGGTGAGCCTGCTGAACCTGCAACAGGAATTGCCTCAGTTGCCGGTGGGGGCGACCGTCAGACTGACCCTGGACGCGGGCCAACGCGCGCGACAGGTTGCGCGTTTGCCGGATGAAGCGCCGGTCCTCTTTCGCGCTGCCGGCGAACACATCGCGTTCGATGTGCCGCCGTTCGACACCTTCACCATGCTGGCAATCGACCTGTGACTGTCCGCGTCCCCTTCCGGCGGCGCCGCAGCGATCCCGGTCAACGTCAACGTCAACGTCAACGTCAACCAGCGGCTTCGTCCAACCGGCTCATCTGTTCGTCTGTCAGCGCCACATCCAGCGCGCCCAGGTTTTCCCGCAACTGCTCGTCAGTGCTGGCGGCAAACACCGGGAGGGCGACGGGATTGCTGCGCAACATCCATGCCAGCACAACCTGATTCGGCGTGGCATTCACCTCGCGCGCGACAGCGCGCAGCGCCGCCAGCCGCGCGTCGGTGTCCGGCCCGGCATATTGCGCCGGGATGGGCCGGTCGGGCCGGGTGTAGGCGCCATTAAGCAACGGCGAGTAGGCCAACAGCGTGACGCCCCGCGCCCGGCAATAATCGAACAGATCGGTGTTGGCAACCATCTGCGGGCTGAAGGTCGCGCCAGGCCTGGGCCGCAGATAGGTATGGCGCTGCTGCACGCACACATATTCAGCCCAGCCATGTGCGCGGCTGACCCAGCGCGATTCCTCCAGCCGCCAGGCCGCGAAGTTGCTCGCGCCGATGAAGCGCGCCTTGCCGGCTTTCACCAGCCGGTCGAACGCCGCCATCGTTTCCTCCATCGGCGTGTTCGGATCATCGACATGGCTGTAGTACAGGTCGATCGTGTCGATGCCCATGCGGCGCAGGCTCTTGTCGCACTCGGCCTCGATCCGCGCGCGCGTCAGGCCGCGCTCGACGCCGGGATACTGGAAGCCAACCTTGCTGGCAATGAACACCTGCGAGCGGTTGCGCCGTTCGCGCATCCACTCGCCCAGTATCGTTTCGCATTCGCCGCCGGCGCAGCCCGGCAGCCACCACGAGTAGATGTTGGCCGTGTCAAAGAACGACCCGCCGGCATCGACGTATCGGTCCATCAGCCGGTAAGAGGTCGCCCGGTCTTCGCGCGCGCCGAGATAGATCGTGCCCATGCACATGGCGCTCACCTGAACGCCGGTGTTGCCCAGTGGAAGTGTTTTCATGGCGGGTCCAGCATACCCGATTTCGCCGGTCTGTCTTACACTATGGCAGGCCAGCCCGCTGGCACATTCGCAAACTTGCGCGCCACATACCCTCAGGCAAACCATGACCACACCCAAAACCAAAACCATCACGCCGTGCCGGCCCAGGTGGAAAGGCACACTGACCGACCGAGAGCGGTTCGTCCGCCAGATGCACTATGCGCCCATCGACCGTTGCTTCAACATGGAGTTCGGCTACTGGGACGAGAACTTTAGAGAATGGCCGATCTTCTATGAAAACGGCGTCACCAACAACGAGGAGGCGGATATCTTCTTCAACTTCGACCGCACCGCGACCATCGGCGGCAACATCTGGCTGCATCCAACATTCGAGAACACTGTTGTCGAGGAGCGCGACACCACCAAAATCATCATGAACGCCGATGGCTTGCTGGCCGAGG
>DAOTYS010000061.1:0-2905 GCA_034434575.1 Thermoflexales bacterium | reverse complement strand
ACACGAATCATTATTGACTGTCCTCCCTGAACGAACGCTTTTCGGTTTGCAGCGCATGGTTGACGTCGCCAGGCGCATACGTCCGGTTAAAGAAGCCGGGCCCAAACCACCGCTGCATCTTCTTCACACAGCGCCTGGCCCAGGCCGAGCCGCCCGCCTGAGCTGGGGCAACCGGCCTGGAAAATGCACAAGCTGCATTAGAAACACGTTGGAGTGAACCTGATCCCGTCACATACAATATGGTGGTCATGCGAACACCCGCCGGCAAAGAGTGCCGGTTTTACTATGCCGACTACCACCGCGGCAGCGAAAAGCAGGAATGCCGATTAATCGGACGCAACCCTGAGGGCGGGCGCTGGCGACCAGGCCACTGCAATACCTGCCCGGTGCCGGACATCCTGCGCCAGAACGCCTGCCCGCATCTGGCCCTCGAAGCCAGGGTCGAGAAGTCTTTGCTGGGGCTGCGCGAGAAGGTAAGGGTATACGCTGTATGCACCAGACACGTGGTCGAGGTGAGCACGCCGGAGGTCGGTTGCGGACACTGCCACGAAGAGGCCAGGAGGATAATCGGCGGGTCGTAAATCATCGCAGAGGAAGAACACCGATGTCACCGAACGATCTCAAAGGCAAATGGGCGTTGATCCTCGGCGCGTCGTCGGGCTTTGGGGCGGCGACGGCCCTGGAGCTGGCGAAATATGGCGTCAACGTCATCGGCTTGCACCTGGACCGCGGCGCGGCGCTGGAAGCGGTGAGCGCGCTGGTGGCGCAGATCGAAACGTATGGGGTGCGCGCGCACTATCTGAACATGAACATCGCCAACGCCGAGAAGCGCAAAGAAGCCGTGGCGCAGATCAAAACCTGGCTGGGCGATGACAGGCTGCACGTAGTGATGCATTCCGTCGCCTTCGGCTCGTTGCAGCCGTTCATTGGCCCCGACGCCGGGCATCAGCTTACCCAGGCGCAGATGGAGATGACGCTCGACGTGATGGCCAACAGCCTGGTCTATTGGGTGCAAGACCTGTGGCACGCCGGCCTGCTTGGCAGGGGCAGCCGCGTGTTTGGCATGACCAGCGCCGGCAGCGAAGAGGTCTTCCGCACCTATGGCGCGGTGAGCGCCGCCAAGAGCGCGCTCGAAAGCCACACCCGTCAGCTCGCCCTGGAGCTGGGCAGGCATGGGGTGATGGTGAATTGCATCATGGCTGGCGTCACCGATACGCCCGCTTTGCGCAAAATCCCCGGCAACGAGGAAATCGTGGACATCGCGCTGCGGCGCAATCCCACCGGCCGGCTCACCACGACGCGCGACGTCGCCGTCACCATTCGCGCCCTGTGTGATCCGGAAATTGAGCGCATTAACGGCGCGGTGATCGTGGTTGACGGGGGCGAGCGCATCTCGATGTAATGGCTACAGCGCGCCCGCGCTGCGCAGCGCGGTCTCGATCACCAGGCCGATCAGGAATAGTAAGCCGAAGGCCCGGTTGTGGTGGAAGGCGAACGCCGCCAGCCAGGTTGGCCAGGCGTCGGCAGGGAACCAATCGGGCCGTTCGGCCGGCTTGGGCTGACGGAACATGCGGAAGGTGAGCGCGAAGGCGCGCAGCGCCAGCACGACCAGCAGCATGACGGGTGAGAAGAAGCCGGCGATCACCAAGCCGATCACCAGGACATACTGCAGCACCATGCAGCCGATGGCCACCCCGCGCGCCAGCTGGTCGCCCAGGATCACCGGCATCGTGAAAATGCGCTTCTCCTGATCGGCGGTGCGCTTGTCAATGTGCTTGCCGAAGATCACCATCGTGGTGCCCAGGGCGTAGGGCAATCCTCCCAGCACCACATCCCAGCTCCACTCGCCGGTGATCACATAGTAGCCCCCGCCGATCATCAGCGGCCCCCACACCAGCAGCACGGCCACCTCGCCCAGGCCGACATACTTCAGCGGCCAGGTGTAGGCCAATACGAAGAACGCGCCAGCGAGCATCAGCGGCACAGTCAGCCCGCCGCGGGCCAAGACGAGCAACAGGCCGCACAGCGCAGCAAGCCCGCCGGTGATGATGGCGTAGCGCCAGGCGTCCTTCATCGTCCAGAAGCCGGCCTCCAGCGGCTGCACGCCGTACTGTGCGCGATAGTAGTTGCCCCGGTCCACGCCCTTGGCGTAGTCGGTCATGTCGTTCAGCAGGTTGTTGGTCGCGTGGGCCATCATCAGACCAACCGTCACCAGCGCCCACAGCCCGAAGTCGAACTTGCCGGCGCGCACAGCGAAGACGCCGGCGATCGCCGCCGAGATAAACGTCATGACCAGCACTGCCGCGCGTGTGGCGATGAGCCACCGGGCGATGGCGTTAAGTTTGTTCCACTCGTCCCGACTCAACCTTGGCACGCCGCGCAAGGCGCGCCCCAAAACTGATGCATTCATGACGTGAATCGTAAGGCGTTCGGCTTAGCCGCTCATGAGTTGAGGGTTGCTCAAGGCGTCAGGCGCTCGTCACACGCCTGGCGCAGTCCGCATCGCGCGCAGCGGCCGGCGTCGTGGTGATCGCGGTGAGCGTCCCCGGCAGCCAGCGCAGCCCGCATGTCATCGAGCGCGCGCAACAGGGCAGCCTTCAGCTCCGGCGTATACGGGATGGCGAACTGTTTGTCGGCATAGCGCAGGATGCCATGCGTGACGCGCGCGCCGAGCGCCTCCTCAACGAGCAGGCAGTAGGCGGCCAGCTGCAACACGTGGCCGGCCCACGGCTGCGCCGGCGCCGGCGACGACTTCACCTCCACCGGCACGATGGCGTCACCCTGGCGCACCAGGTAATCCGGCTTGCCGGCGAGGCGGTGGGTGGACGAAAAGAGCGATCGCTCGTTGCGCTGCCAGGCGCCCGTGTCATCGTAAATCAGCCGGCCGGCGGGCAGCCCGCTGCGC
>DAOTYS010000060.1:0-5305 GCA_034434575.1 Thermoflexales bacterium | reverse complement strand
TGTTCGGATCACCGACCATGCCGACGAAGAAGCCCAGGCAGACTGTCTCTCCTTCGATGAAATCTTCTACAGTGTTCTGCACGGCGAGATTATCGAAGACTATCCGTCCGACAAGCCTTATCCGAGTTGCCTGATCTATGGTGATAGTTTTGCTGGCGAGCCCATTCACAGTGTTTGGGCTTACAATCACGCAACCCAATGGGCGGTGTTGGTTACGGTGTACCGACCTGACCCTGAGCGATGGATGGATTGGCGCACCAGGAGAAAGAAATGAGGCCTTTTGATAAGTGCCCTGTCTGTGGTGGTGAATTAGCTGAGAAGGACGTAGAGAAACTGCTCAAAGGCGGTATCCATACCGCTGTGCTCAAGGTACGTGCGGATGTATGCCTGCGCTGCGGCGAACGCTTGTATTCGGTGGAGACCGTCAGACGCTTTGAGCAGATTCGACAGAAACTGGAAAGGCAAGACGTTGCCGAGTTCCAACCGCTGGGTCAATCTTTTCAGGTGGCATAGGTTGATTCTGCCAGGAACGGGCTGGCAAGCACGCGCATCAAGCCGACACGCTTCGCTCGGTCGCTGCGCTCCCTCGCTCGCGGGCGGCTTAAGCGCCAGCCGTTAGGCAGAGACAGGACGCACATGACCACAAGAAAACGCATTCGCCCAGAAAAGTCACGAGAGCCGGAGCGACAGATATTACTCCCCCGTTGCGGCCTGTGCGGGAAAACCGGCCCACTGACGAAAACAAAGTGTTGCGGGCAGTGGATTTGTGATGATGAAGACGAATATGTCTTGTTCTCCTTTGCCCGCCACAGCTGTCATCGCAACCATAGCCGCTATACCCTCTGTGGCTATCATTACAATGAAGGCCATGCTGGACGGTGGCAGGATTGCCCTCAATGCCGAACGTCGTTCGAAACAGAATTGTACGTCTACTATGGAACCAACGAGTACAACTTCGAGAAACTGCCCCACCCGCCCGCCTTCAAGCCAACCAGGTGCGCTCGTTGCAACAAGGTGATCCGGCTGGGTGAAGACGGCTATTCCATCAAGGGCAAAGAGTATCTCTGCCAAGATTGCTCCAACCGGGAGTTCGCGCGCACACTCAAGCGAGAGCGGCCGAGAAGGTAGTGTGGGCGATTGTTCGGGTGGCGTCCAAATGCATCTCTGCCCAACACGCACATGCACCCGACTGGCCTGCGGCCTCGGCCAGCCGGCCGAGGTGCGCGAGCACAACAGCGCGACGCTGGCGCGCGCGACGACGATGAGCTACACGTTGAACGCGGCGTGGGTGCTGCGGCCGGTGACGCAGATGATGCGCGACGGGAGCGGCAACCGGCTGAACGAGTCGCGCTACTACTACGATGGCAACACCACGCTGGGCGGGCTGGGCGACGCAACCTTCTATCAGGCGGTGGACGCGGCCGGCAACACGGCGCGCGACTATCGCGCTCAATACGACGACGGGCTCATGAAGTCCCATAGCGTAGCGCGGCCGGCCCTCGACGCCACACGCCCCGGCGGCGTCCCCGCTGACCCAACGCCGGCGAGGATACCGCGTTTCGCGCGCCTCACACGAACTACATGCTAATACGACGCGATCGGCAATTTCGTGAGCAAAGGAGGTGTGACGCAGTGGCACAGCGACACGGCGCACGTGCATGCGGTGACGCACTTCAACGGTGACCAGCGGGCGTGGTATGACCAGAATGGCAACCCTTCGGCTGCGCTCGGGGCCGGCATGACGCAGCGCGTGGAGATCAGCGGGAGCCAGCGCATCACGTACACGCAGGAGTGGGACATCGACCCTTCGACAAGCTCCCTTCGACAAGCTCAGGGCAAGCAAGCTGGTGGCGCGGATGCAATCCGCCGTGACGAACACGGTGGCCGGCCAGGTGACGCGCTTCTATCGGGATGCGGAAGGCGCGCTGGTGAAGCGTCGTCAGTAGCCAGTAGTCAGATGGCGTGGCTGCACGGCGATCACCCTTCGACAAGCTCAGGGTATCATCTGGGCAGCGCCAGCATGACGACAAATGCCAGTGGGCAGAAAGCTTGCCCTGAGCGAAGCCGAAGGGGTGGCCGAGTTGCGTTATCTGCCGTTTGGCGAGACGCGGTGGGCGTGGGGCACGACGCCGACAGACCGGCGGCTTGCCCTGAGCGCAGCCGAAGGGTACACGGGGCAACGCGAGTTGGCGGGTGTGGGGCTGTACGATTACAGCGCGCGCATGTACTGGCCGGCGGCTTGCTCTCATCATCCCCATCAGCGAATGCTCAGCCCTCAAGCTCACGCCTGGCGGCGGGTTTCAAACCGCTCTTGCGCGTCTCCTGGCGCAACCAGTCGGTTGGCCGCGCAAGGGTTGGCGCGCTCTTAAGAACATAAGAAAGCTAGTCGAACCCAAAGACGACCTGCGCAGAAGTCGCCAGCCGGCCCTGTGGTATCCTCCCGGCCCTGAGGCCCGCGCCAGCGCGCGACGCAATGGCTCGATCGTCTCTCAGTCCCATAACCCGACACCTTCGTCGGCTGCCCGGCCTGCTTGCCGCGTTCGCGCTCGCCGCAGCCCTGTCCATCGTCCTCGACGCCATCCAGCCCGCGCCCAGCCTGCCGGTCGTTGTGATGATGCACCTCTTTCTGGTTGGCGCATTGGCCTCCGCGCTGGGCTGGGTCGCCGGCCTCACCGCCGCGCTGGCTTCGGCAGTGTTGATCAACTTGCTGTTCATCCCCCCCCGTCTCGCCTTTGCCGTCACCCGCACAGAAGACGCCGCGTTGCTCATTCTGTTTCTCAGCGTGTCCCTGGTGAGCATCCCCCTGCTCGGACGCGCCCAGTCCAGTCTGCGCGATGCGCGCGCCCGCCAGCGCGAACTGACCCACCTCTACGAACTGATCACGGCGCTGGCCGGCCAGCGCCGTGAGAGCGCCATTGCCCGCACCCTGGCCAGCCACCTGCGCGAAGCGTTGCAGGCCCAGTCCGTCGAGGTCGTCATCCAGCCCGATCCAAAACGCGAAGCCGTCATCGCCTGTGCGCCAGACAACGCCGCGCCCGACGGCCAGCCAGATGACGTGGTTCCCCTCATGACCCCGCGCGGCCTGCTCGGCGAGATTCATCTCTGGCGCGACACGGGCGCGCCGCTGTCCGATTCGACCGGGCAGCTCATTCGCGCCGCCGCCGGCCAGGCGGCGCTGGCCGTCGAGCGCGCTGCCCTGGCCGAGGCCCAGACGCGCGCCCAGGTGCTCGAAGAGAGCGACCGCATGAAGACCGTGCTGCTGTCCTCTGTGTCGCACGAACTGCGCACGCCGCTGGCCACCATCAAGGCCGCCGTCAGCAGCCTGCGCAGCGGGGCGGTGAGTTGGGACGCCGCCGCGCGCCAGGAACTGCTGGCGGCGATCGAAGAAGAGACCGATCAACTGAACTACCTGGTCGGCAATCTGCTGGAAATGTCGCGCATCGAGGCTGGCGCGCTCAAGCCCCAGCGTCAGTGGTGCGTGCTGGCCGACATTCTCAACCAGACCCTGCGCCGGCTGCAACGCGCTTCGGCCAGCCACGCTTTCGAGATCGATGTGTCTGAAGATTTGCCGCTCGTTCCGGTGGACGAAGCGCAGATCGGTCAGGTGTTCGCCAATCTGATCAGCAACAGTTTGAAGTACGCCCCGCCCGGCACCGCCATCGCCATCCGCGCGCAAGCGAAAGCAGATCAGTGGCTGACGGTGAGCGTCGCCAACCAGGGGCCGCAAGTGCCGGCGCAGGACTTGCAGCGCATCTTCGACAAATTCCATCGCGTGACCGCCGCCGACCAGATCACCGGCGCCGGCCTCGGCCTGTCGATCTGCAAGGGCATTATCGAGGCGCATGGCGGCCGCATCTGGGCCGAGAACCTGCCGGCCTCCAGCCCCTATACCTTCGCCTTTCACTTCACGCTGCCCCTCACGCTGAACGGCTTGCGCCATCCCCAACTGCCGCAGGCGACCGATTGAAGACTGATTGAGACTGAGTTTGAGGAGAACACGCCCGACCCGCCATGACGCCCATTCATATTTTGGTGATCGACGACGAACCCCAGATTCGGCGCGCCCTGCGCACCATCCTGACCGAGAAGCAATTTCGCGTGTCCACAGCGGCCAATGGGGAAGAAGGTCTGGCGCTGGCTGCCGCCGAGAAGCCCGACCTGGTGATCCTGGACATGGGCCTGCCCGACATGGACGGGCTGCACGTGTGCGCCCGGCTGCGCGAATGGTCTGCCGTGCCAATCATTGTGCTGTCGGTGCGCGACAGCGAACGCGACAAAGTGGCCGCGCTGGACAGGGGCGCCGACGATTACCTCACAAAGCCCTTTGGGATCGAAGAACTGCTCGCGCGCATTCGCGTCGCGTTGCGGCACTCGGCGCAGGCCGGCGGGAAGGAGGCCATCGTCAAAGCCGGCGACATCGTGATCGACCTGGCGCGCCATCAGGTCACCCGCGCCGGGGTCGAAGTCAAACTGACCGCCACCGAGTACAAGCTGCTGGCCTACCTCGCTGCGAACGCCGATCGTGTGCTCACCCATCGCGCCATCCTCACCAGCGTGTGGGGGCCGGCGGAAGCCGATCAGGTCGAATATCTGCGCGTGTACATACGGCAGTTGCGCAAAAAACTGGAGCCTGATCCCGGCGAACCGCAGTTTCTGGTGAGCGAACCCGGTGTCGGCTACCGCTTCTTAACCCAGCCCGGCGCCCTCGCCGGGCACTGATTTTTACGTTTTTTTTACGCGGCAAGCCAAAATACCCCCTCGTATTTTTACGTCGGCGCGCTATGCTCTGGAGATATTGAACCCGGAGCGACCATCACACGGGAGCAATCGCACATATGCCTGCTCAATCTCAGTTTCAAGCACAGACCGGCAGGGCAGCCGGCGCGCGCCTGCACCCCGGCCCAGCCAGCCACCTGCGCGAAGAGTACGACCGGTGGCAGCGTCTGTTCGACGCCCAGCCGGCCATTGTCGAGCGTTACCTGGACGGTCAGGCGCGCACCCTGGCCGATGCGATCCTGCAACGCCAGTCTCAGGCCCGTTTCACCCTGCCCGACGCCGTCATCACCGACCCGTCGAATAAGGCCGGCGCAACCGAGAAAGTGCCGGCCGAACTGCGCGAACAGGTGATCGGCGGCTTGTTAGACCGTCTGACCCGCGCCGACATTGGCGTATTGATCCGCGAACGGTTGACCGAGCTGGAACAATCGCCAAACCGGGCTGTGGCGGTGAGCGCCGGCCTGTTGCGCCACACCACCGCCATTTACATGGTGCGCGGCATGTTGCCGTCGGGGCGCTCGGTCACCTA
>DAOTYS010000059.1:0-4956 GCA_034434575.1 Thermoflexales bacterium | reverse complement strand
GAAAACCAGAGTGGCGTAATAGAACGTGACGGCGCCGGTCCAGAGGAGCGAATCGATCCGGTCAAAGATGCCGCCATGACCGGGGATCAGATGCCCAGAGTCTTTGACGTTGGCCTGGCGCTTGAACATCGATTCGGCGAGATCGCCGAAAGGGCCAAGCAGGCCGATCAGCAGACCAACCGCCAGCAAGTGCAGGGCGCCCATCGGGGCAAATGTTCCCACCAGGATGCCGGCAAGGAGAGCCGACACGATGCCGCCGACGTAGCCTTCCCAGGTCTTCTTCGGGCTGAGGTGCGGCGCGAAGCGGTGCTGGCCGAATAGCTTGCCCGCCGCATATGCGCCGGTGTCTGCGGCCCATGTGAGCAGCACAGCCGACAGCAGCCACCAGCCATCTGCCAGTTGGCGAAGGGCGGCCAGGTGACCTCCCATCCAGCCCAGGTATGCGCCCCCCGCCACGGCGATTGCCCAATCAGCAACGGGTTTGCCGTCCTGGCGCCGCATCTGCCATGACAAAGACGCCAGGATAATGAGTGTCAAAAGCGGGGGGATCGGAAGGCTGGGCAGACTGACAGCCGCAAATGAAAGGACCGTGATCGTAATCGAGATGCCGAGCGAGGGATTGAACCCGCTGACCCGCATCAAGATCACCATCTCTCGTGTCGCGAGACATATGGCGGCCAGCACCAGGGCGAAAAACCACCACCCGCCCACAAGGCCCAGCGCGATCGCCGGCGCGGCGAACAGGATGGCGCCGATGAGGCGCATCCGTAATGAATCGGGAGCAGGCGAGGATCCCACGTGCCGCAATGATACGCCGATGCCGGCCAAACGCAACACGGCGCACGGGTGCGCCTATGACGACCCGATCCCGCCGAAGCGTCGCTCGCGGCGCGCGTAGTGGTCAATAGCTTTCTTCAGCTCGTTCTCGTCAAAATCAGGCCAGTAGGTGTCGGTGACGTAATACTCGGAGTAGGCGCTCTGCCAGATCAGGAAGTTGCTCGTGCGGTACTCGCCACTGGTGCGTATGATCAGGTCTGGGTCCGGCAGGCCGCATGTGTACAGGTAGCGACCGATCGTCTGCTCGTCGATGTACTCCGGGTGCAGACCTTCGGCCAGCATCGCTTTGACGGCATCGACAATTTCCGCGCGTCCGCCGTAGTTGAGCGCCACATTGAGGATGAGACGATCGTTGTGCCGGGTGCGATCCATCGCGACCCGGATCTTGTGCTGCAATGTGGCGGGGATGCGATCGAGACGCCCGATATGCCGGATCTGAACGCCGTTCTTGTCCAGGTCCGCCAGTTCGCGATCGATGACGGTTTCGAGCAGGCGCATCAGGCCGCTCACTTCATCGGCTGGTCGGTTCCAGTTTTCGGTCGAGAAAGCGTACAGGGTGAGGATTTTGATGTTGTTGCGGACACAGGCTTCGAGGATGCGGCGCAGGTTTTCGGTGCCGGCTCTGTGGCCGGCGACGCGAGGCAGATTCCGCTTGCGGGCCCAGCGCCCGTTGCCGTCCATGATGATGGCGACGTGGTGCGGCGTGCGGGCGGTGGCGGCTGCAACCGGCGCTGTCGGCGCTCGGTTTCGCGTTGCCAGATTGTCAAGAGTCGCAAGTGGGATAGCCATAGGTTCTTACCGTCATCCTGCCACAGTTGCGCGCGGCCAGAATGGGCCGCGCGCACCCGTGACGCTCATATTTCGAGTATTTCGCTTTCTTTACGTTTGCCGGCCTCGTCAGCCTTGGCCGTGAACTTATGAACCAGATTCTCGATATCTTTCTGGGCGCGCTTATGCTCATCCTCGGAGATGACGTCGTCGTCTTCCAGTTTCTTCAGCCGCTCCATGGCTTCGCGCCGGTGATTGCGCAGGGCAACCTTCGCTTCCTCTACGCGCCGGCTGACCAGCTTGGCCAGCTCCTTGCGACGCTCCTGGGTGAGTGGTGGTATGTTCAGGCGCACGACCTTGCCGTCGTTGTTGGGGGTCAATTTGAGGTCAGAACTCAGGATCGCCTTCTCGATCGCTTTGAGCGTGGACGGATCGTAGGGACGAATCATGATCGTCTGCGCCTCAGGGACAGACACGGATGCAAGTTGTTGGAGCGACACGGGTGAGCCGTGGTAGTCCACCATAACACGATCCAGCAGGTGAGTTGACGCTCGGCCGGTGCGGATGGACTGGAAGTCAACCTCCATCGCGTCTATGGATTTCTGCATTGCCTTTTCGCAATCAGAATGGACTTGTTTTGTTGAGTCAGCCACTGGATACCCTCCAAGATCGTAGAATTGCCTACCTGCCTGCTTCCGCAGATAGACTGCCAAATCCTATCACAGCAGTTTTAGACACCTGCTCATGGCACATTGATCGCCGGAACACCCGGCTATTTGCCATAAATGAGTGTGCCGATTGGCTCGCCGGCTACGGCGCGCTCAAGAGAGTTGGGCTGCCAGAGATCCAGGACGATGATCGGCATGTTGTTTTCCATGCACAACGTGATGGCAGTGCTGTCCAGCACCCCGACGTGCAGGTTCAGAGCTTCGAGGTAAGTGAGTGATTCATACCGTTGCGCCGAGGCATTGGTGCGTGGATCTGCGTTATAGACGCCGTCCACCTTGGTGGCCTTGATCATCACATCGCAGCCGATTTCCATGGCGCGCAGCGCGCCGGCGGTATCGGTGGTGAAGTATGGGTTGCCCGTGCCGGCGCCCAGGATGATGATCCGATCTTTCTCCAGATGACGGATCGCGCGCAGACGGATGTAAGGCTCGGCCACTGACCGAATCTCAATTGCAGTTTGCACACGCGCCGCCATTCCCATGCGCTCAAAGGCGTCTCGGAGCGCAAGCGCGTTCATAACGGTGGCAAGCATGCCGATATGATCTGCTGTTGACCGGTCCATGCCGTGCGCGATGCCGTCTTTGCCGCGCCACCAATTGCCGGCGCCCAGCACAATGGCGACCTGCACGCCCATCTGTTTGACGGCGCGCACCTTGGCGGCGACCTCTTCCGCCAGTTGCGGCACGATGCCCATGCCGCCCGGCCCGGCAAATGCCTCTCCGCCGATTTTCAGCAGGACGCGCTTGTACTTTGGAACACTCATGGATTGCCTCCGCGTTAAAAGAGGGCATTCATCATGCCCTCTTTGTGTGTCTGCTTGAGCGACTGACTATATCTCTTCGCCCAACTCGTATCGTGCGAATCGCCTGACTACGATGTTCTCGCCGATCTTGGCAATGGCGGCCGTAATGAGGTCCCGAATTTTGACCTTGTCGTCCTTGACGAAAGTTTGCTCCATCAGGCATATATCCTGGTAGAGCTTTTCTATCTTTCCGGCGGCAATGCGGTCGGCAATCTCGGGCTTTTTGCCCTCGGCCAGCGCCTCCTGTTTGTGCGCCTCCATTTTCGAGGCGACCAAATCGGCGGGCACATCTTCCCTTCGGATGTACTTCGGAGACATGGAGGCGATTTGAAGCGCCAGGTCATGGGCCAGGTCTTTGAATTCCGGGGTGCGGGCCACGAAGTCGGTTTCGCAATTCACTTCAACCACAACCGCCAGCCGTCCGCCGGGGTGGGCGTAGGCTTCGATCACACCCTCGCGCGTTTCACGTGACGACTTCTTGGCCGCTGCGGCCAGGCCCTTTTCGTTCAACCAGGCCAGCGCTTTGTTGAAGTCGCCCTGGTGCTGGTCGAGCGCCTTTTTGCAGTCCAACACGCCTGCGCCGGTCGCCTCGCGCAGGGCTTTGATTTGTTCACTTGTCGCCATGGTGGTCTCACAACTCGTCTTCATCGGCCACGCCCGGATCAAACGAGCGCAGCACGGTTTCCTCTTCGATCTTCAGGTCGCCGGCGCGGATCCTGGCCAGTGTTTCCTCGCCAATCTGCTGAGCGCCCGCATCCTGGCTTTCTGCGACCTCGGGCGTCTCACCGCCCTTGCGCAATGCCAGCCCTTCCAGCGCCGCGTTCGCCATAGCCTCGACAATCAGCTTGATGGCGCGGATGGCGTCGTCGTTGGATGGAATCACATAGTCCACGCCGTCCGGGTCGCAATTCGTGTCGACCATGGCAATGACGGGGATGTTCAGCTTGTTGGCCTCTTTGATGGCGTTGGCCTCCCGGCTTACATCGACGATGAACAACGCATCCGGCAGTCGTCGCAGGGTCTTCATGCCGCCCAGACGGTGGTTCAGTCTGGCAATCTCGCGGTCGCGCAGCAGCGCCTCTTTCTTGGTAAACCGCTCGAATTCGCCGCGCTCTTTCATGGCTTCCAGTTCTGCCAGCCGGTCGAGCCGCGACTTGATCGTTCGCCAGTTGGTGAGCGTGCCGCCCAGGAATCGCTCAGTGACATACGGCTGGCCGGCGCGCGTGGCCTGTGTCATGATCGGGTCCTGGGCCTGGCGCTTGGTGCCCACGAACAACACCACGCCGCCGCCGGCCACCAGATCGCGGATCAGGCCATAGGCGTTGTCAATGGCCACGATGGTCTGCTGCAAGTCGATAATGTGAACGCCGTTTCGCTCGGTGAAGATGAACGGCTTCATCTTGGGGTTCCATCGCTTCGTGCGATGGCCGAAGTGCACGCCTGTTTCCAGGAGCGCCTTCATCGGAACTACGGGCATATTCTTTTTCTCCTTTCTTGGACAGGTTTTGCGTCTGTCCCCACTGCGTCCGTCTTCTGAGGGTCAGATCGCGCGCAACGCGACAGGCCTGCCGTCATCCGGGCGCATGCGAGATGTGTTTTCCGGCCGATGTGTTTTCCGGCCCTGGGGCCGGCGAGATTCTACCACATCGACTTCGGATCCTGGAGTTTGGATTTTCGGCTTCATATGGCTCCTGCAAAGTCAACGAGGGGCGGTAGTCAATGCCCTGAACGCCTTCTCAATGTGAACGTCAAAGACACGCCGGGCATGGGCTGCATTTACAAAGCCGGCTTGCAGAATCAGTGCGATAGCGATGTTGTTG
>DAOTYS010000058.1:0-1540 GCA_034434575.1 Thermoflexales bacterium | reverse complement strand
GGCGTGGGTTTGCCGCCCACATCGACCAGCAGGGGCAGGGTGCGTTGCGCCACATCGCGGCAGGTGACATCGACCCAGTGCTGGGTCCACGCTCCCTTGAAGCGCACCGGCTGCACGGCGGCGTTCTGCAATTCATGCGTCCAGTCACCTTCGCCGTCGGGGGCTGCGCGCAACTCGTAGTGGGCGATGTTGCGCCGGCGCAGGGCCTGGCTCAAGCTATAGGACAGCGTGCTCTTGCCCGAGTGCGGCGGGCCGCCGATGAGGATTGCCGGGAATGAGTTCATAAGACTGTATGAGTTCCAGTGACGCCACATGATACCCGGCTGGCTCATATTGCGCAATAAACCGGATGGGGTAGAATCCGTGCACCACGTATGGCTGAGGGGATGAATGATTGTTTGAGGCTTCATGTTCGACTCCGTGCGCTTTCATTGCCACCCTGGGCGGCAAGCCGCAGGTGGTGAGCTTTGCGCTGGATGCGCTGTTGCAGACCGGTGCGCCGGTGACGCGCGTGTGTGTGGTGCATTTGTCTGCGCGTGATCCGCGCATCCGCCGCGCGCTGGAACAGTTGCGGGCCGATTTCGTCGCCGCCTATGGCGAGCGGGCGCCGCGCCTGGAGTCGGTTCCCATTCACGCGCCGCCTGCCTGGACGGCGCAGGGCACTTACGCCGCAACCAAAGGCCCGCCCGTCGATTCGGTGGATGAGCCGCAGGCGGCGCAGGCGATCTGGATGACTTTTCATCGGCTGATCGGGACGCTGCGCGCGGAGGGTTACACCATCGACCTGTGCGTGACGGGCGGCCCGCGCCTGATCGCGTTGCAGGCGCTGTCGGCGGCCTCTCTGCTGCTGACGCCGCAGGATCGCTGCTGGCATCTGTACACGCCGCCGGAACTGCGCGAGGCGGCGGGCGAGGGCGAGATCATGCACACGGAACCCGGCGGCGTGCGGTTGATCGCCGTGCCGGTGTTGCCGCTGGGGTTGTTCATTCCGGGGTTGCAGCAGGCGGCGCTGCAATCGCCGGAACAGATTCTGGCCGCCGGGCGGCAGTGGTTGTCGGCGCAGGACGAGCAACGCTGCCGGCAGGTGATGCGCCGGCTGACGCCGCGCCAGCGCGACGTGCTGCGCGAATGGGCGCGCCACGGCGCGCGAGCGGCCAGCGTGGCCAGGCGCCTGCACGTGGCGGTGACGACGGTGAATTCGCATCAGCAGGTGGTGCGCCAGGAGTGCCGCGCCGCGTGGGGTCTGCCGCCCACCGAACGGGTGGACGCTCAGTTTGTGCGCGAGCATTTCGGGTCGTTGCCGGATCATTTCTGGGAGGGATGGTAAATGAGGCTGCCGGCGGTTGCATCCACATGGCGAAGGAAAGAATTCATTGTGTTTGATGAGGCGGCGGGGCAGCCGGTGGGTTAGGATGTTGCGCGAATGTGGGCGAATGTGGATGAAGCGAGGTGCGCGTGACGGTGCCGTGATGAGGTGAGGCTGAGCGAGCAGCCGCTTGCGCTGCACAAAGTAACTGTGTTGTTTGTCAAGCGGAGCTGG
>DAOTYS010000057.1:0-24306 GCA_034434575.1 Thermoflexales bacterium | reverse complement strand
CATCGACATCGCGTTGTGGGACATCAAGGGCAAGGCGCTGGGTGTGCCGATCTACGATCTGCTGGGCGGGCGGGTGCGCGACAAGGTGGTGTGTTACCCGCACAACGGCGGCGCGACCACTGCCGCGTTGGTCGAGTCCTGTTTGAAGACGAAAGAAGAAGGCTGGAAGTTCGTGCGCTGGGGGCTGTACGACGGGCATCGTGTGTTGGAGCCGCGCCGGGCGGTTCAGTCGGCGATCGAACAGTTTCAGGCCGTGCGCGAAGCCGTGGGTGACGACATCGAGCTGACCTTCGATGTGCATACCCGCCTCGATCTGCCCGATGCACTGTGGCTGTGCAACGCGGTGGAGCCGTTCCGGCCGTACTTCATGGAGGACCCGCTGCGCAGCGAGAACCCCGACTCGTTCAAAACGCTGAGGCCGCGCACCCGCGTCCCACTGGCGGCAGGGGAGCAGTTCTGCTCGAAGTGGGAGTTCCGCCAGTTGATCGAAGAGGAATGGATCGACTACGCGCGGATCGACCTGTGCATCGTCGGCGGGTTCACCGAAGCGAAGAAGATCGCCGGCTGGGCCGAGACGCACTACATCAAGGTGGCCGTTCACAATCCGCTGGGGCCGGTGTCGAGCGCGGCGTGTCTGCAATTCAATCTGGCCTGCCCGAACTTTGCTGTGCAGGAGCAGCCGCGCAAGCCGGGCGCGATGTTGACCGATGTCGTGCCGGCGCAGCCGCAGTGGGAGGATGGCTATCTGTTGCCGCCGGCCGGCCCCGGCTTGGGCATCGAGTTCGACCGCGAAGCGGCGCGCAAGCATCCATTCCAGATGACAGAGTTGCCGCATCTGCGGCGCGAGGACGGGTCGTTCACCAACTGGTAGCGCGCTGCCAGCGCGGCCAGTTCCGGCGCTCAAGCCGGATACGCCATCACCGGCTCGCGCACCGCGATCGACACGGCCATGCCCGGCGCGACGCGCACGTGCGGCAGCGTGCGCGCCAGCAATGCCGGCCCGCCAGGCAGGCACAAGCGCACCAACTGATCGTGACCGAAGAACACCACGCGCTCGACGCGCGCCGGCCCTTCCGCATCCGGCTCAACCGTCAGCGCTTCGGGTCGCAGCATCACTTCCACCGGCCCGCTGGCTGGCCGAGCCAATGCCACCATGCCCAGCGCGCAGTGGGCATACTTGCCCTCGGCCGTGCCCGGCAGGAAATTCGCTTCGCCAACGAACTCGGCAATCTCGCGCCGCGCCGGGCGGTGATAGATCTCCTGCGGCGTCCCGACCTGCAGGATCGATCCTTGCCGCATCACTGCCACCACGTCGGCGATGCTCAGGGCCTCTTCCTGGTCGTGCGTGACAAAGAGGGTGGTTGCGCCGGCCAGTGTGAGAATGCGCCGCACCTCTTCGCGCATCTCTTTGCGCAGCGCGGCGTCCAGGTTGGAGAATGGCTCGTCGAGCAGCACCACCGACGGGCCGGGCGCCAGCGCGCGGGCCAGCGCCACCCGCTGTTGCTCTCCGCCCGAAAGCTGGTGCGGATAGCGATCGCCCTTGCCATCCAGCCCGGCCAGCGCCAGCATGTCGTTCACGCGCCGCTCTCTGGCCGCCGGCGACTCGCGCGCGATCGCAAAGCGGATATTCTCACGCGCGGTCAGATGCGGAAACAGCGCATAGTCCTGAAAGACCATGCCGATGTTGCGATGTTCCGGCGCGACCCATGCGGAAGGGCCGGCAACGCACTGGCCGTTTAGCCAGATTTCCCCTGCATCCGGCGTTTCGAGGCCGGCGATCAGGCGCAACGCAGTGGTCTTGCCGCAACCGCTGGGGCCAAGCAGCGCCAGTAGCCGGCCGCGTCGCAATGTCAGCGACACCGCGTTCAGCGCTGCCGCAGCTTTGCCGGCAGAGGCGTAGCGCTTGCTCACCGCCTTCAATTCGATGATTGTGTCCTGATCGCTGCTGCTCATTAAACAGAGTGCAAGTGTAGTGTCGCGGCCCCCCAAGTCAAGCACCGGCGTATAGATTGAAATTTGATGCGCCTGCGCAATTCAAGTTTAAGCGCGTCAAATTGATCGATGATCGTGATTGGACGGATTCGTCCACTCATTGGCCGGTTGGTCCGGGCGGCAAGCGTCCTGCTTCGGGTTAGCGCCGACATCCGACCGTGTTGTTGCTGATGCGGCACGGCAAGACGACCGCTGACGCGAAGTAGCCGCCAACCAGATCGGTCAAATCTTCTGTGGTGTGGCGGGCGAGCGCGTCGAAGAAATCATCCGGCGTTGCCATCTTGTAGGCCATCGCCTCGCTGTAGTCTCGCAGCGCGGCGTCGAACGTTTCTGCGCCAATCCGCTTGCGCATGTCGTTGAGGAACATCAAGCCGCGTTGATAGACCGCCATGATGTACGCCCGCCCGTCGGGGTAGGCTGACAGCGGGAGGTCGATGCTGCCGCGCGGCCGGTTTGCGCTGATGTAACGCTGATACCACCAGTCGGCGTCGCGCGGGTAGTAGCGCTGATAGAAGCGCAGTTCGCTCATCCGCGCCAGCGACTCATCCAGCCAGGGGGAGCGGATCTGATCGTTGCCGACGAGGTGAAACCACCACTGGTGCGCGACTTCATGCGCGGTGGTTGCAATCAGATCGTGCCGCGAGCCGCGCCCAGGGTAGCCGTTGTATAGCGTCGTGCCGATGCCGATCATGCCGCTGTACTCCTGGCCCTGTGAGCGCCCGGTCTCGACGATGCGCAGCACCCGGTAGGGGTAAGGTCCGTACAACTCGGAGTACAACGCCACAGCGCGGGCGGCGGTGTACAACACCGCCTCTGTGAACTGACGGTGCTGCGGGTAGGTGTAGTGGATGTAGGTGATGCCATCCTGCTCGATCTGGTCGATCTGATAGACAGGGCTGGCGCCAAACGCGAACACGCGGGCCATCGGCAGAGAGTAACGCCACAGCCGGCCTTCGCGCGACTCTTCGCCGGCGCCGGCAATGATGATGCCCTCGGGCGCGAGGATGTTGACTTCGTAGTCCGCCACCTCGGACACGTAGTTGTCGCCGACCGGCGCGTACCCTGGCGTATACCAGTCGCCGTTCTCCCACGGCGCGACCAGGATGTACCAGTGCCCGGCGGTCAGGCTCTGCGGCCCGCGCGACGAATCATCTCCGCCGATGCCGGTGATGACCTCCTGCAATGGAATCTTCAGAACGTAGTCGAACGCGAGCGCGATGCCGGCGCCGGCCGGCAATGGCGCCGGCAATTGCACGGTCAGCACGGTGTTGGTCACTTCAAAGGTGAGCGGCTGAGCCTGCCCAAAGATGCGCGCGTCGCGCACGTCGATTGCGCCGGCCCGCCGCGCGGGTGGCACGTTGAACTTGATCTCGGTGATGGCAAGGCCGGTGGGGTTGCGAAACGCGATCTTTTCCTGGGTGTGCAGCGCGCCGTTGTCGTAGTCCAGCGTGACGTTGAGCGTGTACAAAGGCCGGTCGGGCGGCTGGTCGAGCACCGCGAGCGCCGGGGCGACGAGCTGCGCCGGCCCCTGGTCGGTGTGCGGGGCTGCCGTTGGGCGAAACTGAATCGGCGCCCCCGACGCGCCGGTGCGTGTGCAGCCCGGCGCAACGAGCAACACCAGGGCGGATAACGCAACTACAAACAGGGCAGCGCAGCGCCCCGCGATTCGAATTGGCATGCGAGTATTGTAGGGCAGCCGGTCGCCTCATCTATAATCCCGCCATGCCACAGAATTTCGAGCACGGGTACGCGCTGGTGATCGGCGTGGCCAGTTATCCCCATATTCGCCCCCTGCCTTTCACCGTGCTGAACGACGCGGCCGACATCGCCGACATGCTCAAGCGGCCTGATCGCGCCGGCTATGCCGGGGACAAAGTGCGCCTGTTGCTGGATGAGCAGGCTACCAAAGCGGACATTCTGGACGGTTTGAACTGGCTGGCCGGGCAGACGACCGATCAGAGCACGGCTGTTGTCTATTTCAGCGGACATGGCGGGCGCGTCACCGAGGGCGGGGTGGCGGTCAATTACCTGCTGCCGTACAACACGAAGGCCGATGGGCTGAAGGACACCGCCATCCGCAGTGATGAATTGACGACGGCCTTGCGCGCGATTCATGCCGGCCGGCTGGTGGTCATCCTGGACGCCTGTCATTCCGGCGGAACCGGCGAGGCCAAAGACGCCCTTGCGCCAGAAGCGGAGGCCGTCAAAGGCAACCCGACCGATGACCTGTATGAAGAACTGCGGCAGGGCGAAGGCCGGGTGATCCTGGCGTCCTCCAAATCGATTGAGATGTCGTATGTTCTGCCCAATGCCAGGAATAGTTTGTTCACGCAGTGCCTGCTCGAGGGGATCGACGGCAAGGCGCGCCACCGCGGCGACGGCACGGTGCGCATCTTCGACCTGGCCGAGTACGTGATGGAAGAAGTGCCGGCGCGCTACCACCGCCGGCAACATCCCATCTTCAAGGCGCAGGATGTGGACGCCAACTTTCCTGTGGCGCTCTTGATGGGCGGCGACAAGTCGCTTGCGCCGGCCCCGCCGCTGACGCCGCTGAACACCAGCGTCGATCGCACGGCGCTGCGCGAGTTTCTGGTGGCGCACAAAACCCTCGATGAACTGGACATGCTGTGCGCCGACATCGAACAGGAACTGGAGAACGACGGCATCACGCTCCGGGTCAGTCTCGACACGGTGGGGATTGGCCGGCGCGCGACCATTCAATACGCCGCGCTCAATCTGATCGAGTATCTGCGCCGCAACGGCCGGCTGGCCTACCTCGTGCGCCGGCTGCGCAAGGAGTACCCCGGCGAGATTTGACATGGACATCCTGATGCCCAAAGTCGGTTTGACGATGACCGAAGGCGTCATCGTCGCGTGGCACAAGCAGCCGGGCGAGCAAGTCCGCAAGGGCGATCCATTGTTCACGTTCGAGACGGAGAAATCGACGCTGGAGTTCGAGTCGCCGGCAGACGGGGTGCTGACTGCGATTCTTGCTCCGCTCGGCCAGTCGATCGCCTGCCTGACGCCGGTGGCGCAGATCAGACAGCAGACGACAGACGACAGATTACAGACACCAGATCACAGACACCAGATCACAGATACCAGACACCGGGCGCCAGACGCTGCTGTTCAGTCGTCAATCGACAATCGTCAATCGACAATCGTCAATCCAAAGTCCAAAATCCAAAATCCCACGTCCGTCCTGGCTTCTCCCCGCGCGCGGGCGCTGGCGCGCGAACATGGCGTTGATATATCAAGCGTCTCCGGCACCGCGCCGGGCGGTGTCGTCGTTGCGCGCGATGTGCTGGCCGCAGCAGAGCACAGAGCACAGAGCACAGCTGACCGGGCAACCCAGGCGGTGTCTGCCCGGGCAACGCCGGTGGCGCAGCGGATGGCCGCCGAACTGGGCGTCGATCTGGCGTCGCTGGTTGGCTCCGGGCCGGACGGTCGCATCACTCGTGAAGATGTGGAGCGCGCGGCGCAAGCGGCGCAGATCCCAATGCCGCAGCCGGCTTATCAACCTTTGTCGCCGGCCCGCCGCGTCACCGCGCAGCGTCTGGCCGAGAATGCGCGCATCGCGCCGCATGTGACGTTGACTACAGAGGCCGATGCCACCGGCCTGGTCAGCGCGCGCGAGCAACTGAGCGCCGAGCTGGGCGAGAAAATGTCGTACAACACGCTGCTGGCGGCCATTGCAGCGCGCGCGCTGAAAGAGCACCCGCATATGATGGCGGCCTGGGATGAGTCTGGAGACGCCCCGCGCCTGCTGTTGCGCGACAGCATTCACATCGGCGTGGCGGTGGACACCGCGCGCGGGTTGTATGTGCCGGTCATCCGCGACGCCGGCGCCAAATCGCTGGCGCAGATTCATCGTGACCTGACCGATCTGATTGCCCGCGCGGCGGCGGGACGGCTCACCGCCGATGACATGTCGGGCGGCGTCTTCACCATCACCAACCTGGGCATGTATGAAGTGGACGCCTTCACGCCCATCTTGAATCTGCCCGAAGCCGCGATTCTGGGGGTGGGGCGGATTCTGGCCAGGCCGGTTGCGCGGGGCGAACAAGTGGTGATCCGCCAGATGATGACGCTCAGCCTGACCTTCGATCATCGTGTGGTGGACGGCGCGCCGGCTGCGCGTTTCCTGCAGCGCCTCAAGCAACTGATCGAGCGCCCCTTCGCGCTGCTGGTGTGAGTTTCGGTGGCTGAGCTTCGGTGGCTGAGCTTCGGTGGCTGAGCTTGCCGAAGCCACCGAAGCCACCAGCACCGTTGCCTTCGACAGGCTCAGGCAACGGCGATTTCGATGGCTGAGCTTCGGTGGCTGAGCTTGCCGAAGCCACCGAAGCCACCGAAGCCACCAGCACCGTTGCCTTCGACAGGCTCAGGCAACGGCGATTTCGATGGCTGGGCTTCGGTGGCTGAGCTTCGGTGGCTGAGCTTCGGTGGCTGAGCTTGTCGAAGCCACCGCACCACACTCAGAGGTCGAAAAAAGAAACTTCCAAAGTCGCCCGAAGCAACTTTGGAAGTCTCAAGCAGGCAGGCGCAGCGTGCTACGCCACTGTTTCAAACAGCGGGGTGTCCGGATTGTTGCCGGAGCCGGCGTCGGATTCGCCCACCGCGACCGGCGTAATCTCCACGTTTTCTGCGGAACCCTGCAGTTCCTCCACCAGCACGAAGTCCAGCTTGTCTTCCTGCAAGCCGATCAGAATCTTGCAGTTGTCGTGGAACCGGCCCGACAGCAGGCCGTCTGACAACACATCCTCGACTTCGGACTGGATCACCCGGCGCAGCGGCCGCGCGCCATATTCGGAGTCATAGCCTTTCTCGGCCAGGTAAGATTTGGCAGACTCGGTGACTTCCAGCCTCACATTGTGATCGGCCAGTCGCTTTTGCACCTTGTTCAGCTCCAGGGTCACAATCTGGCCGATGTCTTCGCGGCTCAGCGGTCGGAAAACGATCGTTGCATCCACGCGGTTCAGGAATTCGGGCCGGAACAGGCGCTTGAGCTGGTTCATCAGTTTGTCCTTGATCTCGACAAACTGCCGCTCGGCGTCCTTGATCTCTTCTTTGCCGACTGCGAAGCCGAGCTTTGACTCGCGCTTGATCATTTCGGCGCCGACATTGCTGGTCATGATGATGCAGGTGTTGCGGAAATCGACCTTGTGGCCGCGCGCGTCGCTCAGCCGGCCTTCCTCCATGATCTGCAACAGCATGTTGAAGACTTCGGGGTGCGCCTTCTCAATCTCGTCGAACACCACGATGGTGTAGGGCCGGCGGCGGACCGTTTCAGTCAACTGGCCGGCGTCTTCGTAGCCGACGTAGCCGGGCGGCGCGCCCACCAGCCGGCTGACGGTATGGCGCTCCATGAACTCGCTCATATCCAGCACCAGCAGCGCGTCCTCGCTGCCGAACAGGAATTCAGCCAGCGCCTTCGTCAGTTCGGTTTTGCCGACGCCGGTGGGGCCGAGGAAGATGAAGGATCCCATGGGCCGTTTCGGGTCTTTCAGGCCCACGCGCGACCGGCGCACCGCCTTGCTGATCACGCTGATAGCTTCGTCCTGGCCTATGATCCGCTCGTGCAGATGCTTCTCCAGGTTCACCAGCCGTTCGCTCTCCTTGCTGGCGATGCGGGTGGCCGGGATGCCGGTCCACATCGAAACAACCTCGGCGATGTCCTCAGGGCCGACAACAGGGCCGTCTGTGTTCGGGTCGAAGTTCGACCGCAGCGCCTCGATCTGCTCCATCGCCTCGCGCTCGCGCTCGCGCAGCGCCGCCGCGTCATCATACCGGGATTGCTCCATAGCCAGCGCGCGCTCTTTCTGCACCTCGCGCAGCTCGCGGAAGGCCTTCTGCAGATTGACCGATTGCGGCGATTTGTACATGCGCACGCGCGCCGCAGTTTCGTCGATCAGGTCGATGGCCTTGTCCGGCAGGAAACGATCCGACACGTAGCGCGACGACAACGCGATGGCCGCCTTCACGGCGTCATCGGAGATGCGCAGTTTGTGATGCGCTTCGTAGGCCGAGCGGATGCCGAACAGGATCTCGGTGGCCATGTCTGGCGTCGGCTCTTCGACGTAAACCGGTTGGAAGCGTCGTTCCAGTGCGGCGTCGCTCTCCACGTACTTGCGGTATTCGTTGAGCGTGGTCGCGCCGATGCACTGCAACTCGCCGCGCGCCAGCGCCGGCTTCAGGATGTTGGCCGCGTCCACGCTGCTGCCGGCCGATCCGGCGCCGACAAGCATGTGCAACTCGTCGATGAACAGAATGGTGTCGCTGGACTTGACTTCCTCGATCACCTTCTTCAGCCGCTCCTCGAACTGGCCGCGGTACATGGTGCCGGCGACCAGCGAGCCGACATCGAGCTGCATGACGCGCTTGTTCAACAGCGGCTCGGGCGTTTGACCCTCCACGATGCGCTGGGCCAATCCTTCGACGATGGCGGTCTTGCCCACGCCCGGCTCGCCGATCAGAGCCGGGTTGTTCTTGGTGCGGCGTGACAGGATCTGGATCACGCGCTCGATCTCAGTCTGTCGGCCAATCACCGGGTCGAGTTTGCCCTGTTCGGCCATCGCGGTCAGGTCGGTGGCGAGCTGGTCGAGCGCAGGGGTTTTGGGCCGCTCCTTTTTGGCTGTGGGTGGCGATGCGGAGGGCTTGCCGGATTCCGGTTGTTCCTGTTGCACTGCGCGCAACGTCTCGCGGCGAATGCGATCCGGCGTCAGGCCAAGCTGGCGCAGCACATCGATGGCAACGCCGTCGCCTTGCCGGATCAGTCCCAACAACAGGTGCTCGGTCCCGATGTAGCTGTGGCCCAGTTTGCGCGCTTCGTCCACGGCAAATTCGATGACCTGCTTGGTGCGCGGCGTCAGATCCAGCTTGCCGGCAGACGAGCGGCGTCCAGCGCCGGTCATGCGCTCCACCATCTCCGCGACCCGGTCGGGCTTGGCGCCCAGGTCGCGCAGCACGCGGCCAGCGACGCCGTTCTCCTCTTTGACCAGGCCAAGAAGCAGGTGCTCTGTGCCGATGTAGTTGTGCGACAGTCGCTCGGCCTCTTCCTGCGCGAGGGTGAGGACGCGCCTGGCGCGCTGCGTAAATCGCTGAAGTTTATCTGCCACAGCTTACACTCCTTCAGTCCAACAACGATGCCGCCCAGAGGCTATCATCGCGCTCATTTTCCGTTGCATGATACATCACTAAGTAAGACCAATCTTAAGCCGGTCTGAGTCCGGCCTGCCCCAACTGTACACCCGGCGCGTTAGCGAACAATATGATGCCGCCGGCGCAGCGTGGCGCGAAGTCGATCGCGCATAACGGAACGCGGCGCTCTGCCAAGAGTTGCAGAGCGCCGCGCATGAAGACAGACAAATCAGAGTGTGCGCAGTCTGGCTACTGGTCAGAATCGGCGGACGCATCCGGCACTTCCGCCTGCCAATCCATGTCGGCGTATTCGGCCCAACTGACCCGCCTCAGGCTGAGGGCGATGCGGCGCTGCTCAGGCTCGACGCGCATGACGCGCAGAGTCACGACCTGGCCTTCCTTGACGACTTCTTTCGGGCTGTTGACCGGCTTGTCGCTCAGTTCGGACAGCGGGATCAGTCCCTCGATGGCTTCATCGTCCTTGAGCCGGGCGAAGGCGCCGTGCTTGGGATGCACCTTGATCACTTCGGCTTCGACGAGCTGCCCCGGCCTGTATCGCTTGTCCAACTCAGCCCACGGGTCTGCTTGCAAGGACTTGAGGCTCAGCCCAATCCGCCCGCTTTCGCGGTCCACGCTGATCACTTTCACAGTGACGGGATCGCCTTCCTTAAGCAGTTCGCTGGGATGCTTGACGCGCTGGTGCGACAATTCCGACAGGTGGATCATGCCGTCGGCCCCGCCGAGGTCGACGAATACGCCGAAGTCCTTGACGCTGCTGACCTCGCCTTCCATGATCTTGCCGACTTCGATTTCGCTCATCAGCCTGGTCTTCTGCGCCTCGCGGATTTCCTTTGCGGCTGCTCGCTCGCTCAGAATCAGCCGATTGCGCTCGCGGTCGATTTCGATGACTTTGACGAAGGTCTTCTGACCGACCAGTTTCTGATAGCGCTGCTCCGGCGGCTGGCTCTCGTCGCCCATCATGCGCTGATGTTGCAGGCTCAACTGCGATGCCGGCACGAAGCCGCGCAATCGCCCGACCTTGACGATCACGCCGCCCTTGTTGAACCCGGCGATCTGGCTCTCCATGGCCTCCTGTTTCTCGTGAAGCTCTTCGGCATAGCGCCAGTCGCGCTCGTTGATGGCGCGCGCGAGCGATAGCACGACATTGCCGTTGCGGTCTTCGGGCGACAGGACGTAGGCGTACACCTCCTGCCCCACTTGAAGGCTAAGGCGGAAGTCTTTGGGTAGCGCCTCGACTTCCTTGCCCGAGACGATGCCCTCCGACTTGGCGCCCAAGTCGATGAGGATCTCCCGGTCAGAAACGGCCGCGATTCGACCTGAAACCAGTTGGTTTCGCTTGGGTGGGTCGTAGCGCTCGGTCTTGGCGAGATACTCGCCAAGCGAGGCTGCGAAATTCTCTTCCCCTGCAGACTCAGACGACGCCTGACTCACCGGGGACTCTCGGCTCTCCATACTCAGGTGTGCTTCCTTCGGCGTAAGATTCGCGCCCATTATACCCGTATTTGCAGGGCGGAAAAACGCTATAAAATTCCCGGCATGCTGGCACTCGAACAAAGAATCCTCTCCGAAGGCCGCAATCTCGGACAGGGCATCCTGAAGGTTGATTCCTTCGTGAACCACCAGGTGGACCCGGCGCTGATGATGGAATGCGGCCGCGAACTGGCCCGCTTGTTTGCCTCTGTCGGCGCGACCAAGATTCTGACCTGCGAAATCAGCGGCATTGCGCCCGCCATCATGACCGGCCTGGCGCTGAACCTGCCGGTGGTGTATGCGCGCAAGACCAAACCCATCACCATGCCCGACACGGTCTTTCTGACCACCGCGCCATCGCACACCAGGAAGCGCGATGTGGAGATCATGGCGTCGCCGGAGTATTTGCGCGCCGGCGAGCGCGTCCTCATCATCGACGATTTTCTTGCCACAGGACAGACGATTCTGGCGCTGGCGCGAATTGCGCGCGCAGCCGGCGCCGAAGTGGTGGGTGTGGGCGCGCTGATCGAAAAGTCGTTTGAGGGCGGGCGCGCTGTGTTGCAGTCGCTCGATGTGCCCATCCATGCGCTGGCCGTCATCACCGACATGCGCGATGGCCGCATTGTGTTTGCCGGCAGCTCTGCCTAGCCCGATGGCAATTCCTGGCGGCTCGTCCCGCTGCGCCCGCTTGTCCCACCGCGCCCGCGCGCCCCGGAGTCATGCGCGGTGAAGGTCTCGCTTGTCTTCACTGTGCTCAACGAGTCAGCCAGTTTGCCGGCGCTGCTCGACTCCATCGCCGCCCAGACCCGATTGCCCGATGAAGTGGTGGCGTGCGATGGCGGCAGCAATGATGAAACGGTTGGCCTGCTGCGCGCCGAAGCGCGTTTTCCCGTGCGCGTCATTGTTGCGCCCGGCGCAAACATTTCGCAGGGGCGCAACCAGGCTATCGCCGCCGCTCAACATGATCTGGTTGCCTGCACCGACGCCGGCGTGCGCCTTGATCCGCGCTGGCTCGAAAACCTCGTTCGGCCAATTGACCATTCCGAATCGTCAATCGTCAATCCTCAATCGTCAATCCCGCAATCCAAAATCCAAAATCCAAAATCCAAAATCCAAAGTCCGCCCTGGGTGGCCGGCTTCTTTCTCCCCGATCCGCGGCCGGGGGTCGCTTTTGATGTGGCGATGAGCGCCACGGTGTTGCCGTTGCTGGATGACATACGGCCGGAACGTTTTCTGCCCTCGTCGCGCTCGGTGGCTTTTCGCAAGTCGGCCTGGCAGTCTGCGGGCGGCTACCCGGAGTGGCTGGACTACTGTGAGGACTTGATTTTCGACCTCAAGCTGCGCGATGCGTTTGGCCCGCCGGCCTTTGCGCCCGATGCCGTTGCCTGGTTCCGCCCGCGCACCTCGCTCGTTTCGTTCATCAGGCAGTATTACCGCTATGCGCGCGGCGATGGCAAGGCCAATCTATGGCTCAAGCGCCACCTGGCGCGCTATGCAACGTATCTGGTCGTGGCGCCCGCGCTGTTGGCCGGCATTCTGTTCGCAGCGTCGCCGGCGCTGCGCGTGGCGTGCGCGGCGCTGCTCGCTTTGGGCGCGGCGATCTATCTGCGAGCGCCCTATCGCCGGCTGCCGCGCTTGTGGCAGTCGCTCGCTGCCGGCGACAGGGTGAAGGCCGCAGCATGGATACCTGTCATCCGAGTCGCCGGCGACATCGCCAAAATGGCCGGCTATCCCATCGGCCTGTGGTGGCGGTGGCGCCGCCGGCGATTGACGATTGAGAATTGACGATTGACGATTCGCGCTCCCTGCAATGACTCAATGACTCAATGACTCAATGACTCAATCACTCAATCACTCAATCCCCCACTGACCCAATCGCCAGTCACTCGATTCCCGGCAGCGGCTGCCTGTGGACAAGGGTTGCCGAAGCCTGAGCCACCGGCATCATCACCACATCGTTGATATTGACGTGCGGCGGGCGGGTGGCGCAAAACAACACCACGTCGGCCACATCGTCGCCGGTGAGCGGGCGCAGCCCCTCATACACCTTTTTGGCGCGCGCCACATCTCCGTGAAAGCGCACCAAGCTGAACTCGGTCTCGACCAGGCCGGGATCCACCGAGGTGACGCGCACCGGCGTCCCGTTCAAATCCATTTTCAGCCCCTCGGTGATGGACTTGACGGCGGCCTTGGTGGCGCAGTACACCGCGCCGTTGGGATACACGGCATGGCCGGCGATCGACCCGATGTTGATGACATGGCCGCGCTGGCGCGCCACCATGCCCGGCACAACGGCCCGCGTCACATACACCAGGCCCTTGACATTCGTGTCCACCATCTCGTCCACATCCTGCAAGTCGTATTCGTGCAGTCTGGTCAGGCCGCGGCTGAGGCCGGCGTTGTTGACGAGGATGTCAATGGCCTGCCATTCCTCCGGCAGGCCGGCAATGGCGGCTTGCACAGCGGCCTGATCGCGCACGTCGAGCGCGAAGCAATGGCAGGGAGCATTGAGCGCGGCGGCCAGGCGTTGCAGCCGGTCGAGCCGGCGCGCGCACAACAACAGCCGGGCGCCGGCGCCGGCGAATGCGCGGGCGCAGGCCTCGCCAATGCCGCTGCTGGCGCCGGTGATGAAAACGATTTTGTCTTTCAAAGCGTATGTCATGGGTTGTGCCTCGTTCAAAATGAATCAGTCAGGGTGAATGGCGCGCGCTCAGGCGCTCGTAGATGGACTCGAGCCGGGGAATGATGGCGCGCCAGTCGTAGCGCGCGGCGACAAAGGCGCACGCAACCCGGCCCATCTCTGCGCGCCGGGCCGGATCACGCAACAACGCCACCACGGCCTGCGCAAATTCCTCGGCGCTGTCGGCGATGACCAGCTCGCGCCCCGATGTCACCTCGAACCCCTCGCATCCGCGCGAGGTGGTCACGATGGCGCGCTGCATCGACATGGCTTCGAGCAGCTTGAAGCGCGTGCCGCTGCCCACCAGCAACGGCGCCACGTACACATCCGCCTGCTGGATGAACGGGCGGGTGTCTGCCACTGCGCCGGTCAGTGTGATCTGCGGATCGGCGCGCAACGGGTCGAGCCGGGGGCTGGGGTTCTGACCCACGATGGTCAACCGCGCGTTGGGGATTTGCCGGCGCACCAGCGGCAGCACTTCGCCGGCGAACCACAGCGCCGCGTCCACGTTCCAGCGGAAATCCATCTTGCCGGTGAACACCAGCGCGAGGCTGCCGGCTTGCGATGGCGCGTCCGAGCCTGTGGCCGGCGCGGTGTAGCGCTCTACGTCGATGCCGTTGAAGATGACCTGCGGCTGGATGTCCGGGCCGAGCCGGCCAATAGCCGCCGCATCCTGCGGCGAGACGCACAGCGTGGCGTGCGCGGCGCGCGCGATACGGCGCTCGAATCGAATCAGGCGCCGCCAGTTGATGAAGGAGTATGCGGCCGCATGCCAGCGCCGGAGATTGCGCAGGTCGGCTTCAAATGCGCGGCGCTGCAAGAGATACTCGCAGTTGTGATCGTCGAAAACGATTGACGACTGACGATTGACGATTGACGATTGCAAGACGTAGCGGGCGAGTTCGATGCCTTCGATCTGGATGATGTCGAACGTCTGCGCGCGCGTCCATTCCTCGAACTGCGCGGCGAACGCCGGCGACCACAACCGCCAGGCCATGTCTGGCAGTGATGAGGTGAGCAGCGTGCGCAAACGCTGCCGCGTCGTCCGGCGCGGCACAGGCAGGGCGCGCGCCTCGGCGCAGATCTGGCGCACTTCAACCGGCATGTCAGCCAGCGCGCGCGTCTCGCCGGCTGCCAGAGTTTCGTCAAAGGACAGCAACCAGACTTCGTGCCGTCCTGCCAGCCCGGAGATCAATCCCCAATTGCGCAAAGCCGTGCCCTGACGCGGCGGAAATGGCAACTGGGGCGTGAGGAACAAGATGCGCATGGTGTGCGTGCGATTGTAGCGGATGGGCCAGCCGGGTGTTCAGCCCATTCAGCCCATCCCGTACACGCGCCAGGTGGCTTGCGCTGCCTGCTGCCACGAAAACTGCCGCGCGCGCGCCAGGCCGAGCTGGATGTGCCGGGCGCGCAGGGCCTCATCGCGCCACACGCGCCGCAACAGGCCGGCCAGCGCGTCGGCGTCCAGCGGATCGTGAAACAGAGCTGCCTCGCCGGCCACTTCGGGCAGCGCGCCGGCGTTGCTGCAAATCACCGGCGCGCCGCGTTGCATCGCATCGAGCACAGGCAGCCCGAATCCTTCGCACAGAGAGGGAAAAACAAATACGCGCGCGCCCCGATACAGGCTGTCCAGTTCCGCATCCGAGACGCGCCCCGCGAACCGGATGCGCGCGCTCAGGCCCAGATCGGCCGCCAGGCGCGCGGGATCGCCGCCGGCCCAGCCCTGCTCGCCGGCGATGACCAGCCGAAAGTCGTCGGGCATGTCGCGCCACGCGGCCAGCGCCGCCAACAACGTGACCAGGTTCTTGCGCGGCTCGAAGGTGCCGACGAACAGAGCGTAGGGGCCGATTTTGGATTTTGGAGTTTGGAGTTTGGATTGCGGGATCTCAGATTGCAGTGTAGGGGCTTCGTGGATGACGGTGATCTTGTCGGGCGGGGTGGCCGGCAGCAGTCGCAGAATCTCGTCGCGGGTGAAGCGCGACACGGCGATGATGTGGTCGGCGCAGCGCACAGACCAGGCAATGCGGCCATAGTAACGCAGGCCGGCGGCGTCCAGCGCTTCGGGATGCTCCATGAAGTGCAGGTCATGCACGGTGATGACTTTGCGGAAGCGCCCGCGCGCGGTGATGAAGTCGGGGCTGTGCAGCGCGCGAATGCGCCGGGGGGCCAGTTCGAGCGGCAGCGTCAGATGTTCATAGCGGTGGTGCGCGGGGGTTACGGTGCGGATGACGCCGACGCCGGCCGGCAGCCAGGCGGTGTCGGTGTCGCGCCGGTCGAGCAGGATGCAAAGGCGCGGCGCGTCGTCACCCCGGCCCTCTCCCTCACGCGAGGCGCGCAGCGCGCGGACGAGGTGCCGCGTGTACTGGGTGATGCCGGCTTTGCGGTAGTGCATCAGCCGGCAATCGATTGCCACGACAGGCGAGGGCGTCATAGAAGCACGGCCTGCTCATGCTTGAGCAGCCACTCCTTGACAGCCAACCCGCCGGCGTAGCCGGTGAGCTTGCCTTTGGAACTGAGCACGCGGTGGCAGGGGATGACGATCATGAACGGATTGCGGGCCACGGCGCGGCCAACGGCGCGCGTGGCCGCGGGCCGGCGCACCCTGCGAGCAATCTCGGCGTAGGTGATGGTCTCGCCCAGGCCGACCGCAGCCACCACTTGCCAGACCTGGCGCTGGAAGGCCGTGCCCAGCGACAGATCGAGGGGCAGGTCAAAAGCGGCGCGCCGGCCCCGGAAATACTCACGCAGCTGGCGCCGGGCCTGGTTGAGCAACGCGCACGATTTGCCCGTAGGGGCGTTCGCCGGCGCGATGCGCACGGTGGTAAGGCTGGAGCGCGTGCCTTCGATCAACAGCGTGCCGATGGGCGTATCCAGTGATGTTTGAAACATGACAGGCCCTGCGTTGACAATACCCGGTTTGCTCGCGGCAGGCTCAAGCGGCTGCGCCGGTCATTATAATGAGCGCGAGGCAAGTATGCTTTCACACGACAGGCTGATCGAACTATACCGGCTGATGGCGCTCATTCGCCAGTTCGAGTTGCGCGCGATCGACGAGCGCCGGCAGGGTCTGATCCCCGGCTTTATCCATCCCTATGTGGGCGAAGAGGCTTGCGCGGTGGGCGCGTGCGCGGCGCTGAACCGCGACGATGTGATTACCAGCACGCACCGGGGACACGGGCATCTCATCGCCAAAGGCGGCGATGTGCGGCTGATGATGGCTGAGTTGGCGGCGCGCGAGACGGGCTATTGCGCCGGCAAGGGCGGCTCGCTGCACATGACCGATTTCGATCTGGGCATCATGGGCGCCAATGGCATCGTGGCCGGCGGCATCCCCATGGCGGTGGGCGCAGCTCTGGCGTTCACGCGACAGGCGGCCAGCCGCGCGCCGATGCGCGTGGCGCTGTCGTTCTTTGGCGATGGCGCGACGAATGAGGGCGCATTCCATGAGGCCCTGAACCTGGCCGGCCTGTGGAAGCTGCCTGTCATCTTTTTCTGCGAGAACAATCTGTACGGCGAAGGCACGCCGCAAAGCAAGCAGGCGCCGATCAGCCAGCTCAGCCTGCGCGCGCAGGGATACGCCATGCCGGGTGTCACCGTGGACGGCAACGATGTGCTCGCTGTGTATGAGGCAACCCGCGTCGCTGTGGAGCGCGCCCGGCGCGGCGAAGGTCCCACCTTGATCGAGGGTCTGACCTATCGTTACCGGGGTCATTATGAAGGCGACCCGCAGGTGTACCGTTCGCGGCAGGAAGTAGCCGTATGGGAAGCCCGCGACCCGATTCCCCGCTTCAGGCGCTGGCTGGTGGAGGCCGGCATTTCAGAGTCCGACATCGAAGTGGTGGAGGGCCAGGTGCTGTCTCTGGTAGATGAAGCTGTGGATTATGCGCGCAATGCGCCGCCGGCCCGCATCCAGGATGCCCTGTACGGTGTCTATGGCGACACGCACCATGACGCGGTTTTCTAGGGAATTTCTGGGCATTTTCGCATTGTGCCGGCGGCGTACTTATCCACAAACACTGTTCATTATCCCCAGAAGAATAGTGACTTGTCCACATTTCGCCGGTTTTGTTGGCGCTGAAGCCCTTTACTTAACCCGAAGTTAACGCTTCGCTAAACTTAGAACTTGCCCATCGGTACGATGCATCTGGCCGGCCAGCCCTATATGTGGCGTCTGTTTGCGCCAGACAAAATGCAGAAAGGTGGCGCTTGTTGTGAATGAGCTGTGGACAAATGGCCACGCTGAGGGCGCATGCCCGATGCAGGGTGTGATGCGCGTCTGGCGCGCCGTTGCCAGTTTTGGCCGGCAGGTGTTGCCGAAAATCATCATAGGGGGGCTGCTGCTCGTCACACTCACCTACGATGTGCCGCTGCCGTCTGACCGATCCTATGTCATGGATCGGTTGCTGGCCGGCTATCATTTTGATTTCGTCACCTGGATTGCCGGCGCAGCTCTGGGCAAGCTCGGCTACGAGTTCGTCCGTCCGCACGACGGCATGACCGACGCAGATCAAATCGCCTTCGTGCGCGACTTTATGCGTCGCGCAGGCGACTATCAGCGTTTGGAGGGCGAGATTCGCCGCATCTACATTGACCCCAACGTTGCCGACCCCGAAGCGGCTTCGGCGACGTTGCGCGCGCAGCGCGACCAGATGCGCCGCGAGATGAATGCGCGCCAGTATCTGGCCGAAGCGATCATCCAGGAACAGGTTGAAGCGATTTTGCGCGAGGAGGGTTTCGCGCTGGGGGGGCAGGTCATGCCGCCGCTGCGTTTCCGCTTCACGCCCTTGCCCTACATCCTGATCGTGTCGCCGCGCGATCGGATCGTGACCATCGACCAGCGCGGGCTGCAAACCGGCCTGACTGTGGATGAACAGGATCGCATCGAGCGCATCGTGGCCGAGCGGTTCAACGTTTCGACGCTGGTGACACCGATCGGCGGCCTGGCCGCCTATCCGACGATGCTGCCTGAGACATCGTCATTGCGCTTCGCCATCAGCACTGCCGCGCACGAGTGGGCGCACAACTATCTCATGGTTGCGCTGGCGCCGGTGGCCCTGCGCTATCTGGACGACCAGGTGTCCCGCGTCATCAACGAGACGACTGCCAGTATTGTGGAAGAGGAGATCAGCGAGCGCGTGTTCAGGCGGTTCTATCCTGACCTGGCGCGCGTCGATCAGCCGGCGCCGGTTGCGCCCCCGCAGCCAGCCCCGCCGCCCAGGCCGGACGAACCGCCGGCCTTCGATTTTCGCGCAGCGATGCGCGAGACGCGCCTGCGCGTGGATGACATGCTTGCAGCTGGCCAGATCGAGGAGGCCGAGGCGTATATGGAAGAGCGCCGCAAGCTGTTTGTGCGGAATGGCTATGCCATCCGCAAGCTCAACCAGGCGTACTTCGCTTTTCACGGCGCCTACAATGCCGCGCCGGGCGGCTCGCCTACCGCCGGCCGCGACCCGATCGGGCCGGCGGTTCAGGTGTTGCGCCAGCGCAGTCGCACCGTCGGCGAATTCCTGCGCGCCATCAGCCGGGTTGCAACGCTCGATGATGTCGAGCGCGCGCTGCGCTAAGCGCGCCGGGATGTCCGCGACACGTTGCGCCGCCTATAATCGGGCGCATGTCTGAGCATGACCAACACGTTTCCGCGCCGGGCGATTCTGAGCAGCAACGCCTGGACACCTGGCTGCGGGCGGGGAATGAGCGGCAATTCCGCCAGCAATTGCGCGCCGGCACGCGCTTGTTGCAGCAGGGCAAAGCGAAAGAAGCGCTGCCCCTGCTCAAGCGCGCTCACGAAATTCGTCCCGATGACGCAGACGCGGCGCTGAATCTTGGCGGCGCATACCTGATGTCGGGCCGGCATCGCGACGCCATCCCCGTGCTGGAGCGCGCGGTGCAACAAGCCCCGGACAGCGCGCGATTGTGGATCAGCCTGGGCGCGGCCTATCTGGGCAACCCTGTTCTGGCCGGCGAAGAACAACAGCTGAAGGCGTTGTCGGCTTTTCAACAGGCGTTGAAGATCGATCCGTTTGCGCCGAGCGCCGCCTATAACATCGGTCTGGTGCACCGTGATCGGGGAGAGATCGACCTGGCGATTGCCGCATTCCGCCGGGCGCTCAAGTCTGATCCTGGGGATCAGGACGCAAAGCGTTTGTTGGAGCGGCTGGAGCGGGGCGCGCAGGCAGGCTGAAGGGTTCCAGGCGCCGGCCCCTCATTATTGAGCCGTCTCAGCCGCTTCCAGCCATTCTTCGGCGACGGGCCGGGCGATTACGACCAGCCGGTGCGAGTTGTCTGTCGGCGGCCAGCACGTGACCAGGGTCAGCCGCGTATCGTCGGTGGGCATGATCCATTGAGCGTTCTCAATCCGAACTGCCAAAGGTTGGCCGCGTTCGAGCAGCAATTTCCGTTCGCTGACCTCGTAAGTCACTTTGCGCCGTGCGCCGATGACGATGATCTGGTCCAGCGGCTGCAAGTCCTTGACGCGCGCAAACACGCGCCCGCGGATGTTGTGGTGCCCGTTCAACACCAGGTTGCCCCGCTCGCCCAGGCGCGCCGATGCGCTGTGCCAACCTGAAGTCCGGCCCGAGGGCACGCCCCACTCGGCAGTGCGGCCATCCCGGCTGACGATGAGCGTCACCGGCTTGACCGACGCGTCAAGGTTGATGGCGGGGATGATGATCCGCAGCGGAACTTCGGGCGCGCTGTCCGGCGCAACCGGCGTCGCTGTGGGCGAGGGCGCGGATCTGTGCGCAGACGAAGATGCCGCCGGCGCCGCAGCTCTGGCTGGCGCGGTTGCGGAGGCTATCGGGCGGGTGTCGGGCGCATGGGCCTGCGTCTGCGCGCGGGTCGCAGCGCGTGTGGCCTGCGGCGGATGTGACAGCGCAAAGTTCGCCGGTTGCGGGAGAGCAAGTTGCTCGGCGGATACGGTCATCACCAGGCCGGCCAGAATGAGCAGCACCCCGGTGAGCAGAGCGAGCAAGGCGATGACGCGCCGCAACCAGATTCGTGGATTCATCTCAGAGTCAGTATACCTGACCGCCGCTTATCATTTTCACATGACGGCACTGTACAATATTCTTCGTCCGGGCTGGCGCAAGCACGTTGAAGCGGCGCGGCCGGGTATGGACTGGCTGCATCCGTGCGGCCAGGGAAAGCAATCAGGTGTGATGTGAGATTTTCGAACGATGGACTGCCTGCCCGATGGCGCGTGGATCGACCGATGATTCGCGCTGTGGACCCGCTTGCTGATGTCAGGGAAGCCATTGCCGCTGCGTTGGCGCGGCCGGCGTCGTCTCTGCCTCTGGCAATGCTCTGTCATCCGGGCAGTCGGGTAACCGTGGTGTGCGCGGATCCAAACTACGATCCCGAAGGTCTGGATGAGATTCTGCTGCCGGCGCTGCTGGGCGAGCTGAAAGCCGCCGGCGTCCACGATGAAGACATCACCATTCTGTCTGCCACGGGGCTGCGTCCGCACAGCAGCAATGCAGAGCGGTATGTGCAATTCGGCGACAGTGTGGTGGGCCGTTACCTCATCCTCAATCACGACCCTCATGATGTGCGCGAGAACGATGATCTGGGCATGGTTGGGAGCGTGCCGGTGAGCGTGAATTACCACGCGGTCGAGGCCGACCTGCTGATTGCCACCGGTGTGGTGCGGCCGCATGTGTACGCAGGATACACCGGCGGGAGCGCGGTTGTGGCGGAAGGATGCGCCGGGACCGCCACCATCAACGAGCTGTACAGCCCCCGCTTTCTGGACGATCCATCGGTGCTGGCCGGCAACGTGAGCGAAAACGCCTGCCAGCGCGCCATTCGTGAGATTGGGAAGCGGGCGGGCCTGGCGTTTGTGCTAAACGCTGTCGTTGACTCCGCCGGCCATGTGGTGGCGGTTGCCGCCGGCGCGCCCAATGCTGTGCACGACCGGCTGGTTGAGTTCGCCCGCAACGCCTACGAGGTCGAGGCGCCCCGCGAGTCATACAACGTCATTATTGCTCCGGCTTCTGAACCCGGCCGCGATCTGTATTGCGCAAGCTGCGACAGCGCTTTCATCGCCATGCCGCGCAACGGCGTTCTGGTGAAGGGCGGCGTTCTGGTGCTTGGACTCGGAGAGCCGGCCGCAAATGGCGCCGGCGGGCACAGCGCAGATCGGCGGCGGTTTTTCGACATTCTGACGGACGCAACCGACATGGACAGCATCCTGCGCCAACTGCGCCGGCAGGGCATTCGCGAGGGCGAGCATTGCGCGTACACGCTGGCGCGAGCCGTTGTCGAGAAAGGCTATCGGATCATCATGGTGGGAGGCGATAGCGCAGTCATGACAAGCCGCAGCGGATTGATCGCTGCCCGCACGATGGCCGAGGCAGCTGAGCTGGCCGAGGCGTTCGTGGGCAGCCGCCCCTATGCGCTGGTGATGCCGCCCGGACGCCGGCTCATGCCCAGTTACATGGGCGTGAAGCCGTTCGCCCGCGCTCCGATTGACGATCCATCTGGAATTGAGGATACTCGATGGGCTGTGCGGCAGTTAAGGGCTGATCTGGACCTGGAGCGCGACTTCGACTCGCTGCTGCCCGAGAGCGGCTTGTACTCGGAAAACTGACACCGCTGAAGGAAGGTGCATTTCATGAAAGTCTCGTGTTTGCAGGAGAATCTGGCGAAGGGCTTGAACATCGTCGGCCGGGCTGTGGCAGCGCGCACGGCCACGCTGCCGGTGCTGACGCACGTGCTGCTGGCAACCGACGGCGGCCGGCTGAAAATTGCCGCAACCAACCTCGAACTGGGCATCAACTGCTGGGTTGGCGCCAGGGTGGAGGACGAAGGCGCCATCACGGTGCCGGCCCGCACGTTCACCGAGCTGGTCGCCTTGCTGCCGCCGGACCGCGTCGATCTGGAACTGAACATTCGCACCCAAACCCTGCGCGTCACCTCCAGCCGCACAGACAACAATATCAAAGGCATCGACGCCCAGGAGTTCCCGATCATCCCAACTTTCGACTCGGATGGCGCGGCCCACATCGACGCCGGCGCGCTCAAGGGCATCATCAACAAGGTGGTCTTCGCCGCCGCCACAGATGAGAGCCGGCCGATGCTGACCGGCGTGTTGACCAGGCTGGAGGCCGACAGGATCACCATGGCCGCGTCGGACGGCTTCCGGCTGAGCGTGTGCAGCGCCACCCTGAAAGAGCCGGTGGCCGAGGCGCGCACCATCCTCATTCCGTCCAGGGCGGTGTCTGAGGTGGCGCGCATCGTGAGCGACCAGGAAGAGCCGGTGGCGATCAGCGTGACTCCTTCGCGCGGCCAGGTGCTCTTTCACATGGCCAACGTCGATCTGGTGGCGCAGCTGATTGATCAACGCTATCCGGACTATGAGCCGATCATTCCCAGAAAGGCCGAGACGCGGGTAGTGATCAACACCGCTGATTTGTTGAAAGCGTGCCGTCAGGCCAGCATCTTTGCGCGCGACGCCTCCGACACGATGCGTTTGCAGATCAAGCCGGGTGAGGACCTGGAGCCGGGGTCGGTGAGGATCATGGCTCGCGCAGACGAGACCGGCGACAATCAAAGTCAGCTGGAGGCGAGCATTACCGGGCCGGAAATGGAAATTGCCTTCAACGTCAAGTACCTGATCGATGTGTTGTCGGTCATGCCCACGCCGCAGGTCGCCTTTGAGAGCAACGGGGCGCGCAGCCCCGGCCTGTTCAAACCGGTGGGCGAGGACAACTTCCTGCATGTGGTCATGCCGATGCACATGCCGAAATAGACAGTTCGTCAGGTTTTTCAGGTTGGCGGCGTTGAGCAGGTTGCCATGCCGCGCGGCAGCTTTCGTCGCCTCTGCGAGCGGCCCCGAGCCGGGGCAGTGAGCTGCATCGACGCCCCCGTTTCCGGGCGCGCGACGGCGATCTCCGGCGTCAGCAGGATTTTAGACGCGCGTCACATACTGGCCGGTGCGCGTGTCGATGCGCAGCACATCATCCTGGTTTACGAACAGCGGAACGGTCACCTTCAGGCCGGTCTCCAGCGTCACCACTTTGCTGCCCCCGCCGGCAGCCGTGTCGCCTGCGATATCGCGCGGCGAATCGACCACACGCAGATCGACTGTCACCGGCAGTTCCACATCCAACGGCTCGCCCTCCAGCGAGACCAGCTTCAGTTGCAAGCCTTCCTTCAGATAGCCGGCCTGCTCGCCGAGCAACTTCTCGCCCAGCGCGAACTGCTCGTATGTTTCCAGATCCATGAAGTTGTAGAAATCGCCGTCGTGATACAAGAACTGCACCGGCCGCTTGTCCAGCGCCACATCTTCCACACGGTTGCCGGACTGAAATGTGCGCTCGAACTGCGCGCCGTTGCGCAGGTTCACGATCTTGACGCGGATGGTGGCGTTGCCCCGGCCCGGCTTGTTGTGGGTGTACTCCAGCACCTTGAAAAGCTCCCCGTCGAGCAGGAAGCAGGCGCCTTTGCGCAAATCGTTGACATCAATCATGGGAAAGCCGATTGTACTAAACTTAACCCGATTTCACATCTGGATTAGTGAGCACTGATGAACAGGCAACTCGACCCGGACGACATTCGATTCTTCGCCGGCCGGTCCCACCCAAAGCTGGCCGCCGATATCACAGCGCACCTCGGCATTGAGCTTGACCCTTCTCACACCTCGCGCTTCAACAACGACAATCTGTACGTGCAGTTGGGCACTCAGGTGCGCGGACGCACGGTTTTCATTTTGCAATCGCTGATTCCCCCGGTCAGCGACGCGCTGTTGGAACTGCTGATGATGTGCGACATCGCGCGCAGCGCCGCGGCGCGCGAAGTGCACGCCATCATCCCCTACTACTCCTACGCCCGCTCAGACAAGAAGGATGCGCCTCGCATCTCCATCACGGCCAAACTGGTGGCCGATTTGCTCAAGACATCCGGCGCCACGCACGTCATGACGATGACGTTGCACTCACCCCAGGTGCACGGCTTCTTCAGCTTGCCCACCGACCCGCTGACTTCGCGCCCGTTATTCGTCAAGCACT
>DAOTYS010000056.1:0-1577 GCA_034434575.1 Thermoflexales bacterium | reverse complement strand
CGGTCGTACTTGCCGGGGGGCGTTTGCTGCGGCGTGGCCGGCGCGCCGGGCGGCGGCGCTTCCAACAACATGTCCTTGACGTAGATCATGCCGTCGCGCGTATATCCGGTTGGGAACTCGATCGGCTCCAGCACGATGGCGTTGGTCGGGCAGGCGTCTTCGCAGTAGCCGCAGAAGATGCAGCGCAGCATGTTGATCTCGTAGGTCTTCGCGTAGCGCTCGCCGGGTGAATAACGCTCCTCGTTGGTGTTTTCGGCGGCTTCGACGTAGATGGCGTCGGCCGGGCAGGCAGCGGCGCACAGGGCGCAGCCAATGCACTTTTCCAGGCCGTCGTCGTAACGCTTGAGGTGATGGCGCCCGCGAAAGCGCGCTGACATCGGCTTCGTCTGCTCAGGATACTCAATGGTGACCGGCTTGCGAAACAGCGTCTTCAGCACCGTGGCAAAGCCGACCGGTATTTTCGTCACAACTGCGACAACCTTATCCGTAATCGACATACCCAATCACCCAATGGCCAAATGGCTCAATTGCTCAATTCACTTATAGCCGGGAACGCCGGCCACAATCAACAGCGCCGTGACCACCACGTTCAACAGGCCCACAGGCAGCAGCACTTTCCAGCCAAATCCCATGAGCTTGTCATATCGGAAGCGCGGCAGCGTGGCGCGCACCCACACCATGACCAGCAAACAGGCCAGCACCTTGATGGCAAAGTACACCAGCGAGAGCGCCGGCGCTTCGTTCACAAACGGCCCGGACCAACCGCCCAGGAAGAACGTGACGAACAAGGCGCTCATGCCGATCATCTTGACGTATTCGGACATGTAGAACAGGGCGAACTTCATGCCGCCATATTCGGTCATGAAGCCGGCGGTCAGCTCCTGCTCCGCCTCCACCAGGTCGAACGGCGCGCGGGCCAGTTCTGCCAGGGCCGTGATGGCAAAGATGGCCGCCGCAACCGGCTGACGGAAGATCAGCCAACCCAGGATGTTGCCGGGCTGCTGGTATTGCACGATGTCGTTCAGGCTGGCGCTCGAAGCCATCAGAATCACAGACAGCACCGCCAGGCCGAGACCCAGTTCATAGGAGATGACCTGAGCGGAGGCGCGCAATCCGCCCAGCAGCGCATACTTGTTGTTCGACGACCAGCCGGCCAGAATCATCCCATAGATGCCGACGCCGAGCACGGCCATCACATACAGCGCGCCGACATTGATGTTCGAGGCCAGTTGGAACGCCGGGTCACTGCCGAAGGGAATCACAGCAAACAGCACCAGCGCCGGCACGACCGCCACAATGGGCGCCAGAAAGTACACCAGCACATCCACATTGGCCGGCGTGATGCTCTCTTTGAAAATCAGCTTGATGCCGTCTGCCATCGGCTGGAGCAACCCGAAGGGGCCGGCGCGGTTTGGCCCGATGCGCGCTTGCAGCCGGCTGATGAACTTGCGCTCGACCCAGGTCATGTAGGCAAATCCGACCAGGGCCACCGCCAGGACCGCCACAGACTTCAACAACGCTTCGAGGATTGGATTCATGGGGTGTATTGCGTATCGCGTATTGCGTATTGCGTATCG
>DAOTYS010000055.1:0-29200 GCA_034434575.1 Thermoflexales bacterium | reverse complement strand
AGTTCGCCTTCGTTCCACAGCGAGGTGTCGCCCTCGTGGTAGGCCGGGCGGGTCGGGTCGAGCCGGTTGTACAACTGGCGCAGTTCGGGCAGTTTGTCTTTGGCGCCGGGCACGATGTTGAGCGACCAGCGCATCTCGTTCTCCACGCTGTAGATCACCAGCGAGGGATGATTCTTGTCGCGGCGGACGATGCGCCGCACATGCGCCTCGACGCGCGGCCACAGGTCTGGCGTGTCCCAGCCGGCCTGGCCCGACCCGTGCAACGCCGACTCCTCGCACAACAGGATGCCCATTTCGTCGGCGATGTCGTAGAAGTAGTCGGGGTGCGGGAAGGTGTGCATCCGCACGTAGTTCATGTTCAGGTCTTTGAGTTGCTGGAACCACTGCCGCACGTATTCGGGGCGCAGCCAGTGGCTGTGCGCCTTGTGGCACCACTCGCCGTACCAGCGTTGCGGCCGGCCATTCAGCAGAATGCGATGGCCTTCGATCCACACCTCGCGGAAGCCAAAGCGCGTGCGCAGCCCGTCGCAAGGCGCGCCCTGGGGCGCGCCATCCGCTCGCGCGATCAACGCGCTTTCCAACTCGTACAGATGCGGATTTTCCGGGAACCAGGGGATGTAATCAGACCAGCCAATGGTCTGGGTGTGCACGCGCGTCTCGCCGGGTTGCAGGTCGATCTCAACCTCCGGCAGCGCGACGCTTGCGCCCGCCACGCCGTGTCGCAGGATGCCGTGGAATGGCTGCGCGCCGGCGTTGCGCACTTCGCTGATGACGGCGAGCGTGTTCTCGCGCGTCGATGTGCGGATGGTGATATCGGCGATGTGGACAGCCGGCCGCCATTCGATCTGCACATCCTGCCAGATGCCGGCCTGCTCCTGCGCAATGCAGCAGCCCCACGGCGCGTCGATCAGGCAGAGCTGCTTCGTATCGGGGTGCGGGAAGGTCTTGAACTCGGTGAGGAACACGGCCAGCTCATTCTCGCCCGGCTTCAACAGGCCGGTGACATCGCGCTCATCGCCGATGAACATGTCTTCCTGCGCGGCGACCTGTTTGCCGTTGACGAAAATGAATGCCTTGGGGATGGCCGCTTTGACCCGCAAATAAGCGCGCTGTTCGATGGTGGATGTGGGATGTTGGACGGCAGGATCAATCGTCAATCGCCAATCATCAATCGCAAATCGTGTGCGCGTCCATCCACTGCGGCTTTTGCGCCAGTCTTCTGGATAGGGATGATCGGTGAAGAAGCCCGGCACAAGGTAGCAGGATTTCTTCCAGCCTCGACGGGGCACTTTGTCCGGCTCGATGGGTTGTGAAATGTCCTCGTGCGGCACGGGCTGGAAATCCCACCAGCCGTTGAGGAGTTGCGTGTAACGCAGGTTGACAAGGGTCGATGTGTTCATGGGCGCTCCGGCAGGTGATGTGTCAACACTTCGCAGCCGTCCGGCGTGATCAGCAGGGCGTGCTCCAGGCGCACGCCGCCCACACCCGGCACATACACGCCCGGCTCGAGCAGGATGACCATGCCGGCTTCGAGCGTCATCTCGTTGTACGGCACGATGCGCGGCTCTTCGTGGTACGTCACTCCCACGCCGTGGCCGGAGTGGTGGGGATACGGTTCGTAGCCGGCGTTGCGGATTGCGTTGCGCAGCAGGCTGTCGAGGTCTTTGGCCTTCACGCCGGGCTTCACGGCGTCGATGCCGCGATAGAGTGTGTCGCGCGACAGGGTGTACATCGCGCGCAACTCCGCCGATGGCTCGCCCACGAAGTACGTCGCTGCGTTGTCGCCCCAATAGCCGTCCAGGCGGGGCACCATATCCAGGATGAGCGGGTCGCCCTCCTGCAGCACATATGCGCCCGGCGGCCCGCCCACCTCGGCGGTGCGCAGCCCGCCTACCAGGTCGGCCAGCAAGGGCAGGCGCTGGTTGATGTCGGCTTCCAGGCGGGCTTTCATCTGGCCCCACAGTTCGATCTCGCGCAGGCCGGCTTGCAGGCGCTCCCGCACAAAATGCTGCGCCATGTCGCACAGCCGGAGCGCGGCGCGAATCTTCTGCAACTCGTCGGCTGTCTTGATGGCGCGCATGTTGTTCAGGCCGCTGTCGTGCGGCTGGAGCCGGGCATTGGGCAGCGCCTCCTGGATCGCGCCGAGCATCGCGGCGGGCAGCCAGTTGAGTTCGAGGGCGACTGCGCCGGTGATGCCGGCGTGCGGTTTGAGCGCGTCCAGCAGCGCGGCCAGCTGGCGCTCTGTGCAGGCCAACGGTTGCTCGATGGTGTAGCCCACATAGGCGCGCGTTTGGGTGCCGGCGGCCTGAACAGCGGGCGCCTCGGCGTCGGACACAATGACGGTCACCTCGCCGTCGCGCACCCACGCCAGCGCCGGCCCGCCGTCGAACGGGCTGGGGCCGGTCTGGATCGGCGGCGCATAGCCGGTCAACCAGGTGAGCGTGGCCGGATTCGACAACAAGGCGGCCGCCACGCCGCGCGCGCGCAGATAATCCCGGAAGCGATCCATATTTGCCTGCTGCATGACTCTCCTCGCAATCGTTTGCCGTTTTGAAACCTGACACAGACGCCGGATATTATCGCGCCGCAGCGATCAATTCCTCGCGCCGGCGGCGATACTCGATGATCGGCAGGTCGCCCTGAATCAGCTTCTCGCCCATGCGCAGGGAGGAGGCTTTGGGCCGCTGGGTTTGCACGACGCGCCGGTCCTGTCGTTCGACGACCAGATTGCCCAGTGCGCCCAACCAGTTGAAGATGTGACGCGCCACCGGCCAGCGCACGATGCGCTGATACCAGCGCACGTACATCAGGGTGTTGTCGTTGTCGATGGGGGCAAAGGCGACCGTCACGCGCATGTCGTCGCTGATCCAGTTGTGCCACACATTGGGGAACAGGAACTGAAGGTAAGGCCGGCGCGAGGGTTCGGGAATCTGGGCTGGCTTTTTCGGCGGCGCGCCGTCGTCTACCCGGTTGTATACCCACAGATTCAACAGGTTGTAATCCGGCTCGCGGGCTGCCCAGCGAACCAGCGGCCCATCGACCAGCGCGCGGTTGCCGCGCCCGATGGTGTTGTGATGCACAAACGGCAGGTGGACAACATCGAGCTGGTTTTCAATCGCCCGTGAGTAGTGCGCCGCCCAGTGGTCGCGCAGCGTGCTCCAGGTGAAGGTGTCGTCGATGGAATCGAAGTAGCGCACCGGCGGCAGGGGATCGCGCGACTCGCCCCACCAGATCCAGATGAAGCCGTGCGCTTCGCAGGTGGGGAATGTTTTGACATGCAACGCCGCCGGCGCGGGAGCATTTCGTCCGTTTGCCGGAACGAGCGTGCAGCGCCCGCTAGGGTCGTATCGAAAGCCGTGAAACGGGCACTCCACGCAATCGCCGGTCACCTTGCCGGCGCTGAGCGCCACACCGCGATGCGGGCACAGATCGATCGCGCAGGCCACCCGGCCCTGTCCGTCGCGCCACAATACCATCTGCTCGCCCATGCGCGTGACGCCGACAGGCCGGCCGGCTTGCACTTCACTTGATTCAAGAATGGCATACCATTGATTGGGGATCATGAAACACCTCGATGGATCGAACTGAAAACGCGCGCCGCATGGTCGTTGCCGGGCAGCGCGTCGTCGATCGCCTGAATGGCAATGTTATACGATCACCCATGTACAGCGCGCCAGCGTGTCAACGCAGCATTGCCGTAAAAGCGATTCATGGATGGCGCGGCACAGTTGACTTTGGCCGGGGCAGCAGCAGCACGAATGGCACGGCGCACAGCGCGAGGCCGGCGGAGATGGCAAATGCCGCGCGCAGTCCCACGGCGTCGGCCAGCGCGCCAACAAGGACAGTGATGAGCGAGCCGCCGACGAACTCCATCGCCATATACAGCCCGTTGGCGGTGGCCGGCTTGCTGCGGCCATATTCCTGCACCAGCGCCATCATGACCGGGCTGGTGGATAGCGCCAGGAAGCCCACTGCGAATAACACCGGCGCCATCAGCCAGCCCTGCACAGACAGAAATACCGCCATCATCAAGGGGGCGCAGGTCAATACCGCGCCCATCACGCGCCGCCGGCCAAATCGGTCGCTGAGCGTGCCGGTGGCAAACGATCCGGTGGCGCCGGCCAGCATCAGGATGGACAGCGCGCCGCCTGCTTCAATCAGACTCGACCCCTCTTGTGTCAGCAAGGTCGGCAGATAGGTTGCCAGCGAGACCGACAGAAAGGTGCGCGTGGCAATGATGCCGGCGATGGGCAGCATCACTTGCCGCAGCTCGCGCCAGGCGTCCGCCCAGGCGCCGCCAACGTGGGCTGCCGGCTTCACGTCCAGGTTGCGCGTGCGCCAGTACAGGACGATGGATGCCGCCACCCCGACCGGGATGAGCTGCCACATGCCCTCCAACCCCCACAGCGAGGCGGCTGCCACGGCGACCAGGGGGCCGATGGCGCGGGACAATTCGCCACCGAGCATAAGCAGGCTCATGCCGAAGCCAACCCGGCTGCCCGATGCGCGCGCCACCATCACCGGGGTGGGCACGTGCCACATGGCGGTGCCAATGCCGGCTGTCAACAGCAGAATGGCCAGCGCGCCATAGGTCGGCGCAACGCCGAGCAGGCAGGCTGCAACGCCGGTCACGCTCGGCGCGAGAATCGCCAGCCAGCGCAGACTGAACCGATCGCCCAGCATGCCCAGCAGCGGATTGATGAGCGATGGGAATTGTTGGAACGCGGCCAGCGAGCCGGCCAGCGTCAACGACAGCCCCAACTTGGGGATGATGAGCGGCAGCAAGGGCGACAGGAAGCTGGTGAAGGCGTCGTGCACCAGATGGCCGAGCGCGATGGTGATGACCGTCGGCAGGCTGAACGGTTTTGCAGCCGGGGCCGGCGCAGGCGGCGCAGTGACCGCGCCCGCGACGCCGGCGATGCCGACCGTTGCTTCTTCTACGTGTGCTTGCATGTCTCGATTGTAGTCGCGGGTTGCGTCAGCCGCGCGAGCTTCAGCCTGCGCTGCCCTGGTTGGCCAAATGTGTCCGGCACATCTGGCGTAACATTGGATCATGGCGTAGATCCGGCAACTCGGACAGGAGGAACAGATATGGCCTCTGCGAGCATTCATCAAGCTATTCCGTCGGCAACGGTCCTTGCCCCGGTCAGTGACCGCGAGCGCATCCAGGTGATCGACGCGCTGCGCGGCTTTGCGCTGCTGGGCATCCTGCTGGTCAACATGGGCCTCTTCAGCGCGCCGTTCATCGGCTGGGTGATCGGCGTTCCGCGCGGCGAGGCGCCCGTGGACCGCGCCGCCGAGTTTGGCGTGCTGTGGCTGGCAACCGGCAAGTTTTATCCGCTGTTCTCTTTTCTGTTCGGTTTGGGCATGAGCATCCAGATGGCCCGCGCAACTGAGCGCGGCGTGAACTTTGCGCGGCGCTACGCCAGGCGCCTGCTGGTGTTGCTGGTTTTCGGACTGGCGCATGCGCTGCTGTTGTGGAACGGCGACATTCTGTTCATCTATGCGCTGGTCGGATTTGTGTTGATGCTTTTTCGCAACGCCCGTCCAAAAACGCTTTTGATCTGGGCTATTGCGCTGTTGGGGCTGTCGTTTGCAATAGCGATCCTGAGCGCCATCGCCAACGCGGTTTTTCTTTCGGCGATGCCGATGGATGCGATGAACCTGGGCGGCTTCGACCCGGATCGTCTGTTGAAAGACCTGTATGCGCAGGCGGTGGCGGTGTACGGCCGGGGCGCGTGGGGCCAGATCTTCGTGTGGCGCGCGATCGAATGGATCATTGTGTTGATCGCCTTCACGTTCAACAGCGCCTTGCAGATTTTGGGGTTGTTTTTGCTGGGGTTGTATGCCGGCAAAACGGGCTTGCTACAGAACACTGGCGCGCATCGCCGGCTGTTTGTGATCGGGGCGCGCGTCGCGCTGCCGGTCGGTCTGGCAGCCAATGCTCTGATTGCCTGGGGCATGGCGCGCGAGGGCAATCCGCTGACTTCGGGGGTCATGCCGTTGGCCCAGGCATTCCAACTGTTCTTCGGGCCGTTGCTCACGTTTGGGTATCTGTCGGCCATCGTGTTGCTGTCTGAGCAAGCGTGGGCGCGCCGGCTGCTGGCCCCCTTGAGCGCAGCCGGCCGCATGGCGCTCAGCAACTATCTGATGCAGTCGGTCATCTGCACCACGGTCTTCTACAGCTACGGCCTGGGGCTGTATGGCCAGATGGGCGCGGCGGCCGGCGTCCTTTTGAGCCTCGTCATCTGGGCAATTCAGTTGCCCATCAGCATGATCTGGCTGCGCTTCTTCCAGTTCGGGCCGCTGGAGTGGGTGTGGCGCGCGCTGACCTATGGCAAGGCGCCGGCCATGCGCCGGCAGGGCGCTGCCGCGCCATAGCCGCAAGGGGGCGACCCCCGGCATATATTTGCACGCCTCGATCAGCGCATCGGCATACCGGCCATAGACCATGCCGGTGTGGTGAATGAACGGGCCTTGCATCAGGGTGCGCTCCCAGCGCGGCCAGTCGTCGACTTCCATCCACACGTAGTTGTTTTGCGTCCACGGGTCAGCTTCGCGCCGATCATGCCCACCGCGCCCTCGGCGCCGAAGTTGCAGTGCGGCATGAACACGGCGTCCACGCCGGCGCGCTTGAAGTGATCAACCGCCGCATCGACATGCGCCTGGTCGCGCACCATGCCATCGGGCAAACGCACCGTCGAGCGACACATAGCTCACGCCCCACTGGCGCAGCCTGTTTTCAATCTGCGTCTTGTAGCGCAGGGCGTCTTCGTGGCTGAACACGAACTTGCCGATGGGGCAGAAGCCCAGTTTCACGGGGAGATTGGTCATGCTTGCGCCTCGCTGCTATGGTAACATGCCGGCGGAGTTCGCCAATGCCCTCGCCTTTTCCCGGCATGGATCCCTATCTCGAAGGCTCTGAATGGGTCAGCGTGCACACTGCGCTGAGCGCAGAGATCGCGCGCCAACTCGCGCCTCTGCTTCGCCCCAGATATGTGGCGCGACCGATGCGCCGCTTCAGCGTGAATGACCCCGCCGACATCGTCGTTGATCCCGCCGACGCCTATCCCGATGTCAGCGTGCACCGCTCAGGGCATCGTGTCAGAGAGATACTGGCAACGGCAGACACCTTCACCCGAGATAGAACGCCCGATCTGCCCCTGCGTCTGCAAACGGCGCTCGTTTCTGATGAACCTCAGCATACAGTCGAGATTCGCGACGTGGCGAATCGCTCGCTGGTGACTGCCATCGAGGTGCTCTCTCCCAGCAACAAGAGAGGGCAGGGATGTGCGGACTATGTGTACAAACGGCAACGCATTTTGCGCAGCCGGGCCCACTTGATGGAGATCGATCTGTTGCGTCAGGGCCGGCGCGTGCCCATGCGCGATCCACTGCCCGCCGCGCCTTATTTTGTCCTGCTCAGTCGGGCCGAGAATCGCCCTGTGCTCGAAGTGTGGCCGATTCAGTTGAGGGATCGGTTGCCTGTCGTGCCTGTGCCGTTGCTGCCGGGCGACGATGATGCGCCGTTGGATTTGCAGGCTGCGCTCACCGCCGTCTATGACGCATACAACTATGACCTCAGTCTGGACTACACGCGCCCGCCGGAAATCCCGCTTGCCGGTGACGACGCCGCCTGGGCAGCCATGCTGTTGAAGAGCGTCGCTTCAGGACGATCCGATTAGCCAAATCCGAATTCGGCGCACACTTCGCGCGCGAGGTCGCACCAGCGACCCAGCCGCCACGGCTGATCGCGTAGCGTGTGCACATCCTTCATCACCAACTCGACTGCGCAGCCCTGCGCCGCGCGCAGGGTGGCGCGCAGGTCGTCGCGGATGGCGTCCTCGTCCCAGCGGTCGGTGCTGATGAGGGCCGGGCTGGGTTTGCGGCAAAACACATACCTGCCCCGGCATTCCTCTGCCATGATCTCCTGATCGCACCACGGTGACACCGACACAGCGCGCAGGTTCGGCAGGCGCTTGATGATGCGCATGCGACTGTGAATCGGCTCGCAGCAGCCGTAGTAGGCCAGTCCGAACCGGCCGATCACCGGCTCCTGATACTGGAACACGAACTCCTCGAACATCGCCGGCGACACACCCACCGTCTCCTGCGATTCGGACAGACCCCACATGTCCTTGACCCGTACCGCTCCGCCATTCAGATCGGGCTGCGGCAGATCGCGGGTGTAGCCAATGCTGCCCGATCCCACATAGTCGTCCTCGTTATTCAGCGGCAGCAACTGCTCCTGCTCCATCCAATCCAGGTAGTGCATGAAGTCGTCGCGCAGGAACGCCATCAGGCGGTGCAGGCCGTCGGGATTGTCGAACATGGCCATCATCATCGGCTCCATGCCGATCAGATCGATGAGCGTCCAGGTCAGGCCGGTGGTCCACCAGTGCCAGCCGCGCCGGCGCACCGGCAAAATGTCGCCGAACAGATCTTCGATGAAGGCATGCCAGGCCAGCGTCTTTTCGCGGTCGACGCTGAGCCGGCGGAAATGAAGCCGGTCTACATCTCTGTCGAGGTCCTTGATCGGCGGGTCCCAGTGATAGCTGCCCAGTTTGCCCGCGTTGTCGGCGCGCACTTTGGGAATCTCGACGCCGTAATCGCCGACCGTAATATCCCACGCAATGTTGATCCACGGTTCGACCACGTAGTCGTCGCGCACATGTTCGTGGCGGAAGACGAGGTCGCGCAGGCCGCGCTCCATGCCGCGCGCCCAGTCTTCCTGACAGCGCAGTGAGGACAGCGGCGCGCATTCATCCAGCACGCCGCTGGTCTCGGCCAGGATCATGGGACGCCGGCTGTCGAGCGAGTGATGGCTCAGCCACAACGATTTGCGTTCGAGCGTCACGGGGTCTTCGGCTATCTCGCGCTTGCGCTTGAACAGATCGCGCAAGACGCGCGCGTCGCTGGCATTGGCAGTCCACTTGCACGGTTGGTTCATGGGGTCATCCTTCGTTTCGCCCGGTGCGGCTATGATTGGCGTTGCCGATGTCTCGGCGTTGGCCGCGCAGATCGATGTGCCCCGATTGTAGCGATTTGCGCGCGGGGCGTTGGATAAGCGACCGAACCATGTGAGGCAAGCGCCGGCTTGCCCCGCGCTCACAGGAGGACAACCACCATGGCGACGAACACGCGAACCGGGTCGAAGCCGGCTGCTGCCGAGCGGCTGTTCCCGGCTCACCTGTTGCACGCAACCTGGACAGACTTCCAGCCGGCCGGCGGCCTATGGATTGTCACAAGTCATGGCTATGCCCACGCCCGGCACCGACAGCTACGGGCTGGGTGACACCGAGTGGTTTGAAGCGCCGGAGCCGGGCTGGAAGGGCTACGTCACCCACGCCGGCGCGGTGCGCATGGCCCAGGCGCACATCATGCGCCGCATGGCCGAGACAATGGGCGATCAGGAGTACATCGGCAAGTGTGACGGCTGGCTGGCGGCCGGCGCGCGCGCTCGAAGAGCAGTTGTGGGCCGGCGCGCATTACCTCAACTTCGTCGAGCCGGAAACTGGCCAGCGTTCCGATCTGATCTTCGGCTACCAGCTCGATGGCCAATGGATCGCCGATTGGCATGGCGTGCCGGATGTGTTCCCGCCGGAGCGCGTCGCCACAACCCTTGACACGCTGCGCAAGATCAACTGCGCGCTCAGCCAATCGGGCGCGGTGAACTATGCCAACCCCGACGGCACGCCGGCCAAGGTAGGCGGCTACGGCACGTTCAGCTACTTCACGCCAGAGTTGTACATGCTGGCGATGGCCTTCATGTATGGCGGGCAGCGCGAATTCGGTCTGGAATTGTTGCGGCGCTGCCTGGCCAATCTGGTGCACTGGGGCTACTGGTGGGACGCGCCAAACACCTTTCGGGGCGATGTGGACACCGGCCAGCGAGCGTTCGGCGCAGACTACTATCAGAACATGATGTTGTGGGCTGTGCCGGCAGCGTTGCGCGGCGAGGATTTGACCGGTCCCTGCCGGGTGGGCGGACTGGTGATGAAGGTCATCGCGGCTGTGCGCCGCAGTCGCTGACGCCGTCTGCCGTATACAGCCGGGCGCATGCTTCGCGGTAAGCCATGTAGGGCTGCTCGTATTGCGCATGGCGAGCGGCGTCCGGCTCGAACGTGCGATGCGCATGATAGAGGGCTGCGCTGCTCTCTTCGAGCGAGGCGAACGCGCCGCGCCCAACCGCCGCCAGCATGGCTGCGCCGAGCGTGGCTGCTTCGGTCACGGCCGGCTGCTCGATGGGCAGGCCGGTCGCGTCGGCTTTGATCTGCAACCACAGGTCGCTGCGCGCGCCGCCGCCGATCGATCGCGCAATGTCGATGGCGAACCCTGTCGCGCGCAGCAGCTCGATGTTCTCGCGCAGGCTGAAGGAGATCGACTCCAGAATGGCGCGGTGCATGTCGGGCAGAGTGTGGGCCAGCGTCAGATTCAGAAATGCGCCGCGCGCAGCGGGGCGGGGCTGTGGAGAGAGCACGCCGTCGAAATGCGGCAGGGCGGTCACGCCCCGGCTGCCGATTGGCACAGACGCCGCCAGCGACTCCAGATCGGCCAGCGTCTTGTCCGGGTAGAACTGCGCGCGGAACCAGTCGAGCACGAGGCCGGCCGTTTTGGCGTAGGCCAGCGCGAACTGATAGCGCCGGCTGGGAAAGCGCCCGCCGAGCAAGCCGGGAGGCAGTGGCGGCAGACGTTCGGCCAGCGTGACCAGCGCCAGGCAAGTGCCGGTGGTTTCGGTCACGATGCCGGGCCGGCAATTGCCCGCGCCGAGCGCGCCGGCATACTGGTCGTTGGCGCCGGCCACAAACAGCGCGCCAGGGGCCAGTCCCCATTCGGCTGCTTGTTCGGGGCGCACAGGCGCAATCGGCGTTCCAGCCGGCTGGATGCGCGAGAGTTGGCGCGCTGACACGCCGGCGACATCCAACACGCGGGCGTCATAGTCTGGCGCGTCTTCGGTGTAGAAGCCGGTGCTCGATGCCGTGTTGGGATCGGTCACGGCCTCGCCGGTGAGTCGGTAGGCGAGGTAGTCCGGCGCAGTGAGGTAGCGGCGCGCGCGGCGCATCACATCGGGAAAGCGCGCCCGCAGCCAGACGATTTTGGAAACCGTGGCGATGGCGTCGATGAAGGGCAACGGCGCACCGGTGACGCCGGCTTGCGCCAGGCGCTCGTTCATCAGATGCGCTTCCTGGCCGGCCCGCGCGTCATACCACAGAATGGCGGGATGCAGGGGCCGGTCGGACTCGTCCAGCGTGACGAACGTTTGGCCCATCGAGGCGACGGAGAGCGCAATCGGTTGGATGCCGGCTGCGGCAATGGCCTGGCGGGCTGCGTCGCGGGCGGCCAAATAAATCGCCTCGATGGGAATTTCGTTATTCGAGATGTCCGACACCTCCGAGGTGTCGCACATCCGGGTCTGCGTGTAGGGGATGCGTCCGAAACCCAGCAATCGCCCGGTTGCGTCGAACACGCCGGCTTTGGCGCCAGTGCCGCCAATGTCCAGGCCGAGAAAGCATCGTATCATTGATCAACACCGAAGACCTGTCTGTGGCGAATCTCCTGGCCGGCGCAGACTGGCAGGCAGCCTGGCGTTTGCCTCTCTATCCATCCACCTCCACGATTGTCCCGCTGACCAGTGAGTCGATGCCGGCCTGGATCACCTTTTGAGCTTTGAGGCCATCCTCGCCGGAGCCGTCGATCTCCTCGGGCGCGGCGCCCTCGGCCACTTGTTTGAGGAAAGCGTGAATGCGCGCGCGGAATGTGTCGTCGAAGTCGCGGTAACGCTCGCTGCCGAACACGGGGTTGCTGTACTGCAACTTGACCAGGTCGCCGGCCGGATAGAGCGTAGCCTGCTCCCACATGTCCTCGACCACCACGCGGCCATTGACGCCGGCGATCTCGCAACGCTCCATCGGATGGCCGCGCCCGATGTCGTAGCTGCTGGTGAGATGGCCGACCGCGCCGCTCTTGAACTGCATGTTCCACGACGCGGTGGACCACATCTCGCGGCCAGGCGCTTTCATGGCGAAGCATTGCACTCTGGCGATGTCGCCGCCGTAATGGCGCATCATATCCACCGAGTGCGGATTGAGCGCCTTCATGTGGTAGTAGACCGAGCTTTCATCTTTGGGCCGGCCAATCCACAGCGCCATGTTGATGAACAGCAGGCTGCCGATGCGCCCCTCGTTCTGCCATTGTTTGGCGTAGTAAGCGGCCGGCGTGAAGCGGTGATTGAAATCGACGCCGAAACAGCGCCGGCGCTCCTTTGCCACGCGCACCATCTCTTCGGCTTTGGCGATCTCGTTGGAGATGGGCTTTTCACACAGCACGTGCGCGCCGGCTTCCAGCGCCTGGAGGGTCGGTTCGTAGTGGTCGCTGCTGTACTCGTACCCGCCGGTGCAGATGCTGACCACATCTGGCTGAAGCGCGGCCAGCATGTCCAGCGCGCGGGTGAAACATGGCACGCCGTAGCGTTCGCCGCCGGCCTGCGCGCGCTCAGGGATGATATCGCACACGCCAACCAGCTCCGCCAGATCGTCGGCTTTGTAAATGCGGGCATGCAGGTTGCCGATCGGCCCCATGCCAATCACGCACACGCGCAACATGGTTTGCTCCCGTGTCAGAAGTCAGAATGCAGACGACAGACAACAGACGACAGACAACAGACGACAGACAACAGACGACAGACGACAGACAACAGATCGGCGTCTTCTGACTCCTGGCTCCTGACTACTGACTCCTGACTCCTGACAACTCGTACCCCAACTCGATGATGTCCTCGGTGAAGAAGTCGAAATCGTGCCGGCCATTGTCTGTTTTCCAGCGTCCGACCGAATCGGGCCGGACGGGGATTTTCACCAGCTCAAAGCCGAGGAAACCTTTGAGCTTCGCCAGGGTTTCTTCCTGCTTGAGGATGAAATCCTCGAAGCGCACTGCGATGACCCGCGCCGGAGGTGGCGTGGCCTTCACAATCTCGCGCTGGTACTTCCAGCTAATGGCGCGGCGCAGGCGGATGTCGTCTGTCTGTTCATACGGCACACCCCATTCGGCCAGGTCGTCTGTCAGATGCCTGCTGATGATCGAGTCGCGCGGATCGCGCACCCAGTGGATGTAGTAAGCGTCGGGGAACAGGCGCACGATCCATGGGTAAATCAGCGTCGTCTCCGGCAGTTTCCAGCCTTTGCGCTCAAAGCGGGTATTGTTCAGCACCGAGGCTAGATACGACTCGACCAGGCGGATGAACTCCGGATCGATGGGCATCGTGTGCAACCGGGAGAAATCCCAGCGCAGACCGCCCAGCCAGGTGACATGGCGCGCCATGATCCGGCATGCCTCGTAAAGGTCTTCAGGGGGCAACAAATCGCCGGAGACGTTCTGGATGGCGCCCATGTACACGCCGCTGCGGGCCAGAGTGTGGGAGATGGCGCGCGTGCCGGAATGTCCCCGGCCAATGACGGTGATCAGCATTGCATCATCTGGGATTGAGCGATTGAGAGATTGAGTCATCGGGTGATTGGTGATTAAGGGCAATGCTTCAATGACCCAATGACCCAATGACCCAATGACCCAATGACTCAATGACCCAATGACTCAATGACCCAATTCCTACAGCTTCTTCTGCCCGCGCTGACGGCGCAGTTCTCTGGCTTGCAGCGCTTTGGCTTGCGCCGGCCCGCCGATGTAGAGCGTGTCGTAGGCTTCCTGCGACGAGGCGAACGGCTTGTCGCCGTGGCCGTGCCAGCCGAGGTTGGTGTACATGGGATTCTCGCGCCCGGTCTGTTTGGTGCGCCGGGCGATGTGCGCCTGCATGCGCTCCTCGAGCATCTTCACCACCTCCGGCTCCTCCTCGGCCAGGTTGTGGTTTTCCTCCGGGTCGCGGATCAGGTTGTACAGCTCGACCTCCGGCTTGAAGTGGAAGTCCGGCTCCAGGGCGTGGATCAGTTTCCATTCCTGCGTGCGCCAGCCGTGCTTGCGCATCCAGGTGGCTTCGGTGATGTATGTCTCCGGCTCGGCCTCGCGGTCCAGGCCGAACATCCACGGCGTCAGGCTGCGCCCATCGAACTTGATGCGCGGCTTTGGATAGATGCCCATCAGGTCCAGGATGGTTGGCGTGACATCCTTCATGTAGCAGGGCTGGTCGATCATCACCTCGGACGGCGCCCTGCCCGGCCACACGAACGCCAGCGGGATGCGCAGGGTTGGCTCGTACAGGCCGTGGTGGTCGAAGTGGCAATCGTGGTCATACAGCGTCTCGCCGTGATCCGAATCGAACACAATCAGCGTATCCTCTTCCAGGCCTAGCGATTCGATGGTGGCGAACAGGTTGGCGATGCAGGCGTCCATGTATGCAATCTCGCCGTCGTACTGGGCAATGACGTAGTCCTTGTCGGTGCAGCCGGGGGGGAACCAGCTCGCGTGGAAATCACGGAACGGCTTGAAGTCGTACACCTTGTCGAGCGAGTGATTGTTTGGGTCAAACTCGTTGCCGTCGTAGAACATGCGCTCGAACGGGGCCGGCGGCAGGTATGGCGCGTGCGGGTCCATGTGGCGCAGGAACAGGAAGAACGGCTCGTCTTCGCCGGCCAACCGCTTCAACTCAGGGATTGTCACTTTGTTCAGGTTCTCAGCCTTGGGGCTGCGGCCCTGTTCCCACGATCCCCAGCCCTCGAAGTCCAGGTACTTCTGGAAGCCGCGCGAGGCCGGGTTGCCGCTGAAGCCGACGCAGGTGGTGTTGTAGCCCTGCTCGCCCAGAATTTCGGCCAGCGTCTTGAGATGCGCGCCCAGTCCGCCCTTGTGTCGCAGCGCAACCACATCCGTGCTGAAGCAGTCCATGCCGGTGAACATGGAGGTGTAGGCGGGTGTGGTGGGAATCGAGGGACTGATGACGTTGCTGAACACGACTCCCCGCGAGGCGTATTTATCCAGGTGCGGGCTGGTGAGTCTGGGGTAGCCGTACAGGCTCATGTGATCCGCGCGCAAACTGTCGATGCCGAACAAAATCAGATTGGGTCTCTTCTTCATCTTCCTTCTTCCTTCTTTCTTGCTTGCTTACCGCGCTCCGAGTTGCTTCAGAATCGCGTTCAGGTAACCGTAGCTTTCGGCGGCGATCACGGCGCACTGAGCCAGAGGCAACTGATTGGCGCCGATGACTTCCAGGCACACCGGCCCGTTGTAGCCGCCCTCAACCATCACCTTGCAGTAAGCAAAGAGATCGATGTCGCCGCGTCCGCAGGCTTGCATCGGCGGCGCGCCGGGCGTTGGTCCGCGTCCCTTGCAATCGCGGATGTGAATGTGGCGGGTGCGGTGAATCACCGCCGCCAATGCTTCGGCAGGATTTTCGTTGGCGCGATAGATGTGACTGGGGTCCATATCCACGCCAAAGCCGGGCGAGGTGATCTTTTCCATCGCGCGCAGCGTGGTCGGCGTGTTGTAGATCGCTCCGCCAACATGCGCCTTGCAGCACAGCGTCACGCCATAGTTGTGCGCCTTGTCGGCCATCTTCGCCAGCAGATCGGTTTGCCGGACGAAGTCCTCCTCAACATCCATTTTGCCGCCCGGCCCCACGTTGATGATCGGGATGCCGATCTCGGCGCCGGCCTCGAAGGCTTTGGTCAGGCGGTCTTCATCGAGCGAGGCCACTTCGGTGGACAGAATCTCCAGGCCGTTGTCGGCGGCGATCTGCCTGATCTCAGCCGCTTGCGCGCGCCAGTTGTCGAGCGTCAGATGCTCGCACATGCCCTTGATGGCCGAGATCTCCACGCCGTCGTAGCCGGCCATCTTGATGCAACGGGCGGCAGTGGCGAAATCGAATCCGCCAAAAAGAACTGAGTTGACGCCTAGCTTAATCATCTTTTTTCTCTCCTGTCAGTTGCTCAATCGCTTCAGCAACCATGTTCTGACCTGGCCGGCGAACTGCTCCAGTTCATGCAGTCGCTGCAGATAGCCATACACCTTGTCCCAATCCACAACCAGGTATTCGTGGATGAGGATGTTCCTGAATCCTGCGATCGGCGCGAGATGCCGGGCAAAATCCACGTCAAGAATGTTCAACTCCCCCAGGCGCAGGATGGCCTCCTGATAGTCAGCAGGTTTCTGCGCGCCTTCCATCGCAATCAGCCGGCCGGCGATATCGATGCAACACTGCGCTGCCACCTCCAGATTGCGCTCGACGATGTCGCGCAGATAGGCGTCCTCCGCAAAATCATCTCTTGGCCTGTTTCTGAGCGGCTCTAATCTGCTCAAGCGTTCGCTCAGTTCGTCCAAGCGCCGCTCGATACCGCCGAACTCGCTTGTCATAGTCTTCTCCACTCAGGATGTCCTGCCGCTGGGCGCGCAGCATGGGCAACAAGTCGTAATACCGGCTCATCACCGTCGCTTCGTATTCCACGCGCGTCGCCAGATCGCGCTGATAGATCAGCTTGCCATTCGCAATCACATTGAAGGCCAGCTCGACCGGCGCCTCGTTCAGCAACACCAGGTCGATCGCTTCTGCTTGCAGCGCGCGCCGGATTTGTCTCGTCAAATGCAAATGGGCAGTTTCATGATCTGCGTCTCTGTCGAGCAGAACGGCGATGTCACAGTCGCTCAATGGGCCGGCGTTGCCCTCCGCGCGTGAGCCGAACAGGTAGGCCAGGGCTGCCGTCGGCAGGCCGGCGATAACGGGTCGAAGTTGCTCCACAAGCGCGAAGGTGTCCATTGAACCGGATTGTAGTTGATGCTTGCCGTTCAGCGCATCGATGTGTAGCGCCGGCTTGCTGAAAAGTCAAGTTGCGCGGCTTGTTGCACCGGCATTGTGCCCATCTGTCCCCGAACGGATGCGTTCACAGGTTGGGGCCGCTGCATTCCCTATGTGGGGAACTCACCGCAAAGACGCTGCGTCTCGGCGCATCATACCAGGACGCGGAGCCTGTTTCAGCATTTCTCTCAGCGATCTCTGTGCCTCGGCGGCGGCCCTGGCAGCCGAATGCATGTCTTGCCCCCGGCTGTGAACACGCCCCCGAATTCGTCTGCGCCATCCTCTATCGGCTTATGGATCGTGGAAAGGAGCTGTGGCGCCCCTTCCGGCTACAATGCGACAAACCCGGCTGTCGGCATTACGAGGAGGAATTACATGCCAAAGCAGAAAAAAGCCAAACCCGCAGATCGCCCTATCGTTCATCTCATCTGTCAGGCCCACATCGACCCGGTGTGGATGTGGAACTGGCAGGAGGGCGCGCGCGAAGGCATCTCCACATTCCACACCGCGGCCAACCTGCTTGAGGAGTTCCCCGGCTTCATCTTCAACCACAACGAGAGTCTGTTGTACGAGTGGATCGAAGAGAATGACCCGGCGCTGTTTGCGCGCATCCGCAAGCTGGTGAAGCAGGGGCGCTGGAATATCGCCGGCGGCTGGTACGTGCAGCCCGACTGCAACATGCCGGCCGGCGAAACGCTGGTGCGCCAGATCATGGAAGGCCGGCGCTACTTCTCTGACAAGTTTGGGGCGTGGCCGACGGTGGCCTACAACTTCGACTCGTTCGGCCATCCCGCCAGCTTCCCGCAGGTCCTTCAGCAGGCCGGCTATGAGCTGTACATGCACTGCCGGCCCGTGCCGCATCAGCTCGAACTGCCGGCGGCCCTGCGCCTGTGGCAAGGCCACGACGGCACACAAGTGCTCGCCTTGCGCCCGGACACCGGCTGGTACTGCACCGGCCCCGTCGGTGTGCCCGGCATCGCCTCTGCGCGCCAACAAGCTGAGAACGGCATTGCCCAGGCCCGCGAAACCGGCCGCGATACGCTGGTGCTGTGGGGATTGGGCGATCATGGCGGCGGGCCGACGCGCGCCGACCTGCTCGATTTGCAACAACTGATCGACGAAACAAAAGATGTGGAGGTGCGCCATAGCACGCCCGAAGCGTACCTGGCGCGCATCACCAGGCAGCTCGACCCCGAAGCGATCCCCGTCCACGCCGGCGAGTTGCAGCGCACCTTTGCCGGCTGCTACACCTCTGTGTCCAGGATCAAGCGCGCCATGCGCCGCACCGAGTCGGCCCTGGCGTCTGCCGAACGCTGGGCGGCCATCGCCTGGTGGCGCGCCGGCATCCCTTATCCCGACCGCAAGCTGCGCCGGGCGTGGAAGGCGGCTCTGTTCAACACGTTCCACGACACACTGTGCGGATCGCTGGCCGAACTGGCCGAGCAGGGCGTCATGGACTACTTTGGCTACGCCAATCGCATTGCCAGCGACATCATCTTCCAGTCGCAGAACGCGCTGGCGCCGGCTGCGCCGCCAGAGTCAGGCAGCGTGCCTTTGTTTGTCTTCAACCCGCATCCCTATCCGATTCAGGCGCCCGTCGGGTTGCACTTTGTCATGCACTACCGGCCCGCGCCCGGCCTGCATCCCTTTGACCTCTACGACGACGCCGGCCAACTGGTTCCCAGTCAGACCGGCGGCGGCCAGTTTGAACAATCGAACGGCGGCTTTCAACCACACATTCAATTCATCGCCGATGTGCCGCCGTTGACAGCCCGGCGCTACGAAGTGCGCCCGGCGGTCGATCCCCGGCGCGGGATGGAGGCGCGCGGCAAGTCGCTTCAAGTCACCCAAACGGCCAAACGCATTGTGGTGGAGAACTGGTGGTGGCGCGCAACGTTCGACAAGGCTGATGCCGCGCTCGTCTCGCTGGTCGAGATAGCCAGCGGGCGCGAACTGTTGCGCGGGCCGGCGCGCCTGGTCGCCATGCGCGACACGGGCGACGCCTGGGGCGGCGAGAGCAACGCCGACTTCAACACGCCGGTGGGCGAATTTGCCGCGCTGACGCCGGAACAGGTGGGCGCACAATGGGCCGGCGAGGATGGCGCGACCGGCAGCCCGCTGCGCGTGTTGCCAGCCAAAGAAGAATTGCTGATGGGCGGCGGCAGGCCGGTGTCGGTGACGGTCGAAGGATTGGCCGGCTGGCGCCATTCACAGGCTTCCATCCAGATCACGCTCTATGCCGATCTGCCGTGGATCGATGTCAAAACGCGCCTGCACCTGCAGGAGCGGCGCAAGATGATCAAGCTGGTGCTGCCCTTCAAGCTGGCCAATCCGCAGGTGACGTGCGAAGTTCCCTATGGCATTGCGACGCGCGCGGCTGACGGCAGCGAACACGCGCAGAACCGCTGGGTGCGGCTGGACGAAACGCTGGACGAGCCAGCCGGCAAGCCGAAGGGCCGGAAGAAGACGGCGTTGAAGCCGGGTGAGGCGCGCTCGGTGGTTGTTGCCAATGACGGCATCTATGGCTTTGCTGCGACGGCGGATGGAACGCTGGGCCTGAGCATCGCCCGCAGCGCGGTGCATACGCGCTGGGGCGATCAGCCCATCGAGCCGGACGAGCACCACACCTTCATCGACCAGGGGCAGGTGGACACGCGCTTCCGCATTCTGATCGGCGAGCCGCAGGCCGTGACGCAGGGGCTGTGGCCGGCGGCGCTGGAGTTGAACCAGCCGCTCGACGCTTTTGCCGTGTTCTATCCGCCCACACCGCAGGTGGACCCAGAGCAGGCCGCGCTGCCGTTCCTGCGCATTGAGCCGGCGACAGTGCAGCTCGGCGCGTTGAAGAAAGCAGAAGACGAGGACGCGCTGATCATCCGGCTGGTCGAGTCGGCCGGCATAGCGACAACGGCTGCGTTGACGCTGGAGGGCATGGACGCGCCGTATCCCGTCCTGCTGGCGCCCTTTGAGATTGTCACGCTCAAGGCGACGCGCAAGCGCCGGGGGGTGGTCGTCAAGACTTGCGGATTGCTGGAGGCATGACGCTTCACAAAGAACCGCTATCAGTCGACTGGCTCACAGGGGCGGCTGCCTGTCTTAATATTTGCTTTACGCATTCTTAACGATTTGATAACCAGGGCCGGCTAGTCTGGAACCTGCCAGGCGTCTTGCAGGCGCCGAACGCCGGGCAACGTGGCTGGTTGTGTCTGAAGCGAAGTGAAGAATTTGCCTGCGGACTGGGATGTGCCTGGTTGCATGCGGGCGCATCCTGCCAAATAGAATCATCATGTCCGATAGCACTGTTCCCATCAAGCTGGTTGCGCCGATTGGCGAAGGGGCAATTGCGCGCGCCATGGCAGCCGGGCAAACAGCCAAAATGCGCACCGAGAACTTGTCCGTATACTACGGCGGCTTTCGCGCCGTAGCTGACGTGACCTTGCCCATCTATGACCGGCGCATCACGGCCATCATCGGCCCCTCGGGCTGCGGCAAGAGCACCTTGTTGCGCTCGCTGAATCGCATGAACGAGTTGGTGCCGTCTGCCCGCGTCGAAGGCCATATCACCCTGGATGGCGACGACATCTATGCCCCCAACATCGATCCCGTGCTGGTGCGCCGACGGGTAGGCATGGTTTTTCAGAAACCAAACCCATTTCCCAAAACCATCCACGAAAACATCGCCTACGGCATCAAACTCTACAATGGGCGCATGCCGCGCTCGGAACTGGATGACCGGGTGGTGAGCAGCCTCAAACGGGCGGCGTTGTGGGACGAAGTCAAAGACAAGCTCAAGCAGTCGGCTTACGCGCTTTCCGGCGGCCAGCAGCAGCGATTGTGCATCGCGCGCACCATCGCCGCCGAGCCGGAAGTGGTGTTGATGGATGAGCCGTGCTCCGCGCTCGATCCTGTGGCGACGCTGAAGATCGAAGAGTTGATGCAGGAGCTGAAGCAGGACTACACCATTGTCATCGTCACACACAACATGCAGCAGGCGGCGCGCGTGAGCGACTATACGGCGATGATGATGATGCGGCCCGACCGCGCCGGCGAGATGATCGAATTCGACGACACGCAGGTCATCTTCACCAAGCCGAAGGACAAACGCACGGAAGACTATGTGAGCGGACGGTTCGGCTAAATGCGCGCCGTCATGGATTAAGACATGGCAATTATTTCCACTCGCAGCGCGCTGGATCATGAGTTGCAGACCATCCGCGACAATGTGTTGCGGCTGGGCAGCTTGGTTGAAGAGCAAACCGAGCGCGCTGTGCGCGCGCTCAAGGATCGCAATATCGACCTGGCCCGGCAGGTGGTGACGGTTGACGAGCGCGTGAACGAGTTGCGCTATAAGATCGAAGAAGAGTGCCTGACCACCATTGCGCGCCATCAGCCTGCAGCAGCCGACCTCAGGCTCATCGTGGCTTCCATGCACATGGCGGTGGAACTGGAGCGCATGGCCGATCACGCCGCCGGCATCGGCAGCGTGGTGATCCGCATGGGCCACGAGCCTTTGCTCAAGCCGCTGATCGACATTCCGCGTATGCAAGTGACCTGCTGCGAGATGCTCCATCAGGCTATGGAAGCGTATGTCAAAGGCGATGTGGCCCTGGCCCGCGCCGTGGTCAAACGCGATGAAGAAGTCGATCAGCTTTACAACCAGGTGCTGCGCGAGTTGATCACCTATATGATCGGCGATCCCAGAACAACAACCCGCGCGACCTACCTGCTATGGGTGGCGCACAATCTGGAGCGCACGGCCGATCGGGTCACCAATCTGTGCGAGCGCATTCAATTCGCCGTCACCGGCCAGCTAGGCGACCTGGCACCCGAAGAGGACGAAAACTGAAGGCGACGGCCCGCTCGTTTTTTTGCTGATTCCCGTCGTATGCCCAAAGTTCTCGTAGTCGAAGATGAGTTGACGCTGCTGGAATTGCTCTCACAGCACCTGCGCGCGGAAGGCTACACGGTTCTGACCTCTTCCAACGGTGAAGAGGCGCTGGAACTGGCTCGCTCACAGGCGCCGGACGTGTGCGTGCTCGATGTCATGCTGCCCGGCCTCGACGGTCTCTCGTTGTGCCGCATCATTCGCAAGGAATCCGACGTGCCCATCATCCTGCTGACGGCGCGCGGCGCCGAGATCGACCGCGTGATTGGTCTGGAGAGTGGCGCGGATGACTACGTGGTCAAACCTTTCAGCCTGCCGGAGTTGATGGCCCGCGTGCGCGCCGCGCTGCGCCGGGCGCCGAATCGCCCCAGCGCCAGTCTGGTGGCCGGCAATCTGTCGCTCGATCTGGTGTCGCGCCGGGTGTTTGTCGATGGCCGCGAGGTGCGGCTCAGCCACAAGGAGTTCGAGTTGCTGGCGACCCTCATGCGCAACAAGGGCGCCGTGTTGTCGCGCGAATTTCTCATCACCCAGGTGTGGGGCTATGACTTCGAGGGCGACACGCGCACGGTCGATGTGCATGTGCGCTGGCTGCGCGAGAAGATCGAGAAAGATCCCTCGAATCCCACCCATCTGCAAACTGTGCGGGGCGTGGGCTACCGCATCGATTGATCGGGCCGGCCATTTGCGGCATACAATCAGCGGCGAATGGACATCGCCGCGAACGCTGCCGCTGTCGTTATCCTGGCCGGCCTCATTTTTTGCGCGGCGCTGTTGTATTCCTCTGTCGGGCAGGCCGGCGCGTCTGGCTACCTGGCAGCGATGGCGTTGTTTGGCCTGGCGCCCGATGTGATGCGCCCGGTCGCGCTGGCGCTGAACATCGTGGTCTCGGCCATCGCCAGCGTCAAGTTTGCCCGCGCCGGCCATTTCTCCTGGAAGCTGCTGTGGCCGTTCGCAGTCACTTCGATCCCGTTTGCGTTTGTCGGCGGCCGGCTGATTCTGCCCAGCCTGGTCTATCGCCTCATCGTAGGCGTGTTGCTCTTGTATGCGGCCTGGCGGTTGTATCGCGCCACAATGCAACCGGGCGCGCCGGCCTCCGATCGACCCGTGTCTGTGACTGTGGCGTTGCTGGCCGGCCTGGTCATCGGGCTGCTGGCCGGATTGACCGGCACGGGCGGCGGGTTGTTGTTGGGGCCGTTGCTCATCTTCGCTGGTTGGGCCGGGCCGCGCCAGGCCGCTGGCGTGTCGGCGGTGTTTATTCTGCTCAACTCGACGGCGGCGCTGCTGGGCAACGCCGGCAATGTCGGCGGGTTGCCATCTGCCATCCTGGTGTGGGGGCCGGCCGCCGCAGTCGGCGGCTGGATCGGCGCAGAGTATGGCAGCCGGCGTCTGGCCGGGGTTACGCTGCGCCGGATTCTGGCCGTTGTGCTTGTTCTGGCTGCGATCAAGATGATCTGGCAGTAGCCCGTCGCGTCAATGCGGCGGCAATGCTCCCATTGCCCGCTCAGATAGCGTCGATCGGGATGTTGTATTCAACGCTGCTCAGCGTGAGGTCGGCGTAGGGCAGATCGCCGCCGGCCAGTTTCCAAACCGCCTGTCCGCGAACGGGCAGGTTCAATCCGCCCAACGCGCCATATTCGGTGAATGGCGTTTCCCAGGTGTCCAGCGTGTACTGGCCCTTGTTCTCGCGGTAGCGCCGGGTGACGAAGTTGACCGGGCGTCCCGTGGCGTCAAAGGTCATGCGCGCGGTCACGCTCTTGCCGTGGTCGGTGAATGTCACATCGGCGCTGTTGTGATCCACGCCCTGCCAGGCGATGTTATCTCCCAGCAAGGCAATCGGAAACCAGGTCGTCTCGTTGAGATAGCGCAGCATCGTGCCCTGGTCGATCTCATCGCCGCGCGCGTCGAAAATGGTGAACAGCCCGGCGATCTTGCCGTACATGTGGCCGCGCCCCTGCGCATAGCGGTCATAGCCGCTCATCAGCGGCAGTCCCCACATCGAGAGGCGCGCCTGCCAGCGGAAGGCCGGCGGGCGCGTGGTGTAGATCTGCGTCGCCCGGATAGGCAGCCAGGGCTGATCGATGCCGCGCCGGAATCGCCCGGTGTAGCGAATTCGCACGGTGTCAATCCAGGGCTTGCCGATGACGCCGGTCCAGCGCATGTAACGCCGGGCCGGCTCTGGCAGCCGGTCGATCATTTCTGTTGTGATTGTGTGTTCACTCATCGTCATGCGCGCTCCTGTGAGGCATGGTTTTCTGCTGTGTCCCGACTATGACATGCCATTGGGCTTCAGGTGGAAGTGGTTGTCATCTGGATAGCGCTGCCGCAACACGCTTCGGCGCGCCGGCCGCAGCCATCGCATCTATCCAGGTCGAACTCTATTCGCCCGCCGAGCGGTTCTTCTTCATCCTCCACGTAAGCAATGGCGCCGGTTGGACACGCCCGGATCGCCTGGCACATCTGCGGCTGCGCCGGGCAACGCCGTCTGTCGAGCATGGGTTCCATCCTCTTCCCTCACATCAGCCGTCGGCGTGTTCGCCGGCGCGTTTGGCCAGCGCCGCCAGTGCTCTCTTCGAGCGTGACGCGGGAATGGCTTTCTGTCCCAGGTATTCCAGGCAGGATACGATAGCCGGCAGCATGGCAGCCGGGAAGCCGATCGCCGTTTCTGTTTGCGCCAGATCGGTTGCTTCGCGGCAGCCATAGCACCCATAGCCGAAATTCAGGCGGTTCTCGACGAAGGGGATGATTGTGGAGTCCACACATGTAGCCTGCAACACGGCCGTGCTGCTGCGCAGGCGCTCGCCGCCGGTGGCGTTTAGATACGCCAGATTGATCCACATCAGCTTTTCGACTTCGTCTTCGACCACAATCACATCCGGCATGTGTGTGGCCTGGCTCAGCGGGAACAGGTGCAATTCGCGCACGCTGTTCGGCGGGAGGGCCGGCATGGCCTCGAACATGCGGCGCCCTACGGCTTCCTCGGCCACGATGCCAAAGCCGACCAACCCTTTGCCGTTGCGCAGGCCCTCGGGTAATGGACGGAAGCCAAAGGCTGCTGCGGCCGCAGGGCAGGCGATGCCCTCGGCGTCAAGCGTCACATGCTCGCCACGCCGGGCCTTCATGATCGCCTGACAGTAGCGATGCTGTTCGAGCCGTTGCGCATCCGGTGGGTAGTCGGCACTCTCATCCAGCAGTCGCACGCCAACCAGGTCAGCCTCGAGGCCCAGAATCTCTTTCGCGCGGCCGGCCATCTGGCGCATCTCGGTAAGTTGATAGGGTGTCATGATTCACCTGCCTCTGCTTGCCTTCGCGGTGTGATGTGGTCGCCTGGTTGCGCTGAACTGGCGCCGGCCAATCGCCTAGCCTGCGTCCCACATCCGCAAGGCCTGCTCTCGAACTGGATCGTGGTGTGATCGACGTCACCCGTTTGTGCCGCTGGCCTGGACTTTCTCCGCGCAGGACATGCACACGATCTTGCCGTTCTTGACCCGCGCGTAACGCTCCACCGCAACTTCGCCGCACTGGGAACAAATGATGGTGTTGAAGTCGTGCGGGCGGCCGGGGCCGAGCCGGGTCTCCTTGACCGGCTCGATGATAAACAGATCATCCGCCGCAGCGTTCATGATGAAGTCCACCAGCGGCTCGACGAGGGCCGCGTCGATCTGGGATGCCGGCACGCCCTTCTTGCGTTGTTGGATGAACTCGGATTCCTGGCTGCGCTTGATTGTCTCTGGCCGGGTGACGACGCGCACGCTGCGGCCTGTTCTGCGGTCCACGACCGTGAGCGCGAATTTGCCATAGCCCAGCTTCTGGATGTTGCCTTTGCCGAACGTGCAGCCGGTGGCCATTTGGACGCCGTCCGCATAGCATGTCGCGCAGTGGTCGCTGTCGATCTCGACCATGGCAACCAGTTGCCCGTCCATGGCGCGCGGCGCGCCCAGCGCCTCCAGTGCGGCGTTGCCGGCGCGCAGGCCCATGGGCATCGCCGGGCACTTGTGGCCGTGCAACAGCAGCGCGGATTTGTACAGTTCGTTATTCTGAGGCAAGCGGGCCTTTTGCGCGGGCAATCACCGTGCAACAGCAGCGCGGATTTGTACAGTTCGTTATCGGTGTTCATTGGAATCGAATCTCCTTGTTGTGGTTTATCCTGCGTCCGGCTTGCGCAGCGTCACATCGTATTTCTCGCGGTTCTCGCGCAGCAGGTTCTTCGCATGTGTCGAGACTTTGTTCTTCTTGATGATCTGGCGGATGTACCCCTGCGACGGGAACTCGATCGCATCCTGCGTGCAAATCGTGGCGCAGGTGGTGCAGCCCACCATGCACATCTGGGGATTGACCACCACCGGCTTGTTTGCCGCATAGTCAAAGGCGTACACGCCGCGCCCGCAAGACGTGACGCACAGGCCGCATCCGGCGCAGCGATCTGCCACAATTGTGGGATGCCACGCGATCTGGTCGCGCGGGATGCCATGCCAGACGTTGGCGGTTTGTTGAGCGCTCATAGCGAACTCCTTCCAAAATCTCACGCCGGCTCACCGTTCGTAGCCGGAACAGGGAATGCACATCTTGCGATCGCCCACCAGCCGGACATAGGCATGCGCTGTCAGTTCACCGCACGAATCGCACTTGACGAATCCCATCACCTCCGGCAACCAGTTGCAGGGATAGGGGCGCACTTCGCCGACGGTCAGCACATCCGTCTCGGGGGCGTTCCAAACCAGATCGACCAGCGCCGCCTGATCCGCCTCTGGGATTTCGTCAGGTGAAACTCCCGCTGCGCGCTGTTGCATGAAGGCCGATTCGGCGATCTGTTTTTGCAGAGTGGGTTTGTATGAAACACGCACAGCCTGGTCGGTGGCTTTATCGATCAGGGTGACGGCCAGTTTGCCCAGCGGCTGTTTGCGGATGTTGCCTTTGCCCAGGGTGCAGCCGGTGGTGTATTGCACACCATCGCCAAAGCACATGCCGCCGTGTTCTTCGCCCGTTTCCAGGATGGCGTAGAGCTGAGTGCCGCCGGCGCGCCGCACGCCCAGCGCGCGCAATGCCGCCAGTCCGACGCGCACGCCGGCCGCACTGGCCCAACACCGATGACCATGAAAACGCAGTGTCTCCAGCAGAATATCTTTGTCTTCCACTTGATTTTGCTCCTTGCGTTGTGTCGTTTTCAGACGCAGACGCCTTTACTTGAACAGATCGACGATCATTTTGACGGCGATCAGCCACAACAGGACGCCGATGATCTTCTTGAGTTGCGCGCTCGACAGTCGGGTCCTCATCAACTGCGAGCCGACAAGCGAGCCTGTCGCCGCCATGACTGCCATGATTCCGATGAACAGCGGGTCCAGGTTGCTCAACGTGGCATGGCCCAGGAAGCCTGACAACGATGAGAAGACGACTACCAGCGCGGTTGTGCCGGCGGCAGTTCTGGCATCCAGCCCCAGCCAGTTCAACACCGGCAGAATGAAGTTGCCGCCGCCTACGCCGAGCAACCCTCCCAAAAAGCCGGCCACACTGCCGACCCCTGCGCCCGCGCCGACTTCTACTGCGCGACTCAACGGTTGTTCGCGCCTCTTCGGCCTGTAGAACAACATCATGAAGCCGGCGAACAGCAGAAAGCCCGCGAACATCGCCAGGAGAACCGTCTTGTTGACCGAAGCGGTGAGCAGCGCGCCCAGTGGCGACAGGATCACCGCCGTGATCAACACCGGCAGCCCCACACGCCAGTTGATGAGCTCGCCGCGCCAGTAGTTCACTGTCGCAAGCGCCAGGCTGACAACGTTGAGCAACAGCGCCGTCGGCGTGGCCTCGGCCAGTGGCACACCGAGGTAGTAGAACAGCGGGACGAACAAGAATGCCGCGCCCAGCCCGGCCATTGCCAGCAATCCCGACAGGCCGAATACCAGAAAGCCGGCAATCAGGTATCCCCAGCTATCCAGAGTCATGATGAGATCGGCGCTCCTTGTGAAATCAAGCAGTTCATCGCAGACGATCGGCCGGCGGTAATCCCTCTGATCTCCGAGGCGCAGCGTGTCGTCAGGCAATCCAGATTAGATAGACGCCGACGGCAATGATGATGACGCCGGCTGCTTTCTCGATCAACGCTGTCCAACGCGCCATTCCCCTGAGCTGCTTGAGCGCGCCGGTGAACGTGCCGGCCAGCACAATGGGCACGCCGCGCCCCAGGGCGTACACAAACAGCAATGCCGCGCCATAGATCAGCGCGGCTTCCTGGGTCATGACGAACGCCAGCACGGCCGCCAGCACGGGCGTGGCGCACTGCGAGGCCACCAGGCCGGACAGCAGGCCCAGAATGAGCGCGCCGGGGACGCCTTGCGCGCCTACCCGCTCTCGCAGACCGGCGGCCCAGTCGGGGATGGGCAATGCAATCACACCCAACATCGACAGGCCGGCTGCGATGCACACGCCCGCCGCCACCTAAAAAAGCGCGCGCGACGCGCCGCCAATCAGCCCGCCTACCATCGCTGCCGCGACGCCCAGCCACATGAAAGTGATCGCCAGCCCAACCGCAAAAGCGAGCGAGATGACGAATGAACGCCGCCGCGACATATTGCGAGATCTGCCGACATAGGCCACGATCAAGGGGGCCATGGCCACATTGCACGGGCCGATGCTGGTCAGCACGCCGCCCAGAAAAACCACCGCAAACGCCAGGGGCGAAGCAGTCTGGATCACACTTGGATCGAAAGGCATGGCACTACCTCCGCGCTGCCAGTGTCTCGAACTTCGCGCGCAGCGCGTCGGGTTGCATAACGCCCATGAACACTTCCCCTTGCCCTTGATGATCGTAGAACACCAGGGTGGGTATGACCTGAATGCGCGCCATCTCCAACAGTCGCGTGTTGCGCGGGTCATACACATTGATGTCCACCAATCCAACCCGCTCCTGGAATTCGGGATACACCCGGTTCACGATGTCCACCATATGAAGGTCAGGGCGCGGCGCTGGCGGGCGGCGCGATCACACGAATTTCGCCATTGACTTGCGCCGACGCCGCCAGCGTGTTGTAGACCGTGCCGTATTTCTCCAGGTTGCGCTGCAACAACTGGACACGATGTTCCGGCTCGCTGGTCCACAGCGTCAATGTGTAGGCCACAGAGATCATGCGCGGCGGCGCGTCCTGACGCACGCCGCGCACCACGATCTCGGCCCGCTCGTAAGCAAAGCTCAGAATGCCGGCGTAGCGTTCCACATTTTTCAGGACGCACGCCGCAAAGGCCGAGAGCAGCAATTCCGCCGGATTCATCAGGCGCTCATTCGGCCCCGCGGAGGCCGAGATGTCGAACAGCACTTCCGCCGAGCGCGTGTTGGCTGCGCCCACGGCGCCGGCAGCCTGAGCGGCCGTGATGGTGTACTCCAGCATGGCTTATTTCCCTGTTCCCGACGGGGGCGGGCAGGCTTCGGCGGCTGCGCTCACCATGCCGGCTGGCGCCGGTTGCAACTCATGTGCGAAGAAGCGCCGCTGGAAGAACAGCGCCACGTTCACCAGGCCGATCATCACCGGCACCTCGATCAGCGGACCGATCACCGCCGCAAACGCTTCGCCGGAGCGGATGCCGAACACGGCCAC
>DAOTYS010000054.1:0-4291 GCA_034434575.1 Thermoflexales bacterium | reverse complement strand
AGGGCGATGAGCCGGGCGAGTGGCGCTGGATCAGCGGGCCGCACCTCAGCCCGGTGGTCGATGGTCAATTGACCGAGTGGGGCGTTGAGGGGTTGCCGGCCGGGCGCTACACCCTGCGCGTCACTGCCGTTACCGCGAACGGCGCGCTGGTTGGCTACAGCCGGTTTGACGTGGCGCCATAAGGGTGTGAGGGCGCTTCCGTCGGCCATTGCTCCTGCCACTCATTGCTTGCTTGTTCAAGCGTAAGGCTCAGATCGCTGTTCGCCTTTGGCGCGCCCTTGCGAGGTCAGCGCCAGTTGATCGCCCGTCTGCTTGAGCAGTCCGGCGCGTTGCGCGACACCGGTGATGTGTCTGGCAAAGCGATTGCTCCAGCGCAGTTCACTATTGAGGTGGCTGATGGCGCTCTCGGCTTTTTGTTCGGTCGATTGCTCGTGATTGAGCAGATGCACAAGCAGGGTTTGCACCGCGAATTCGACCCGCTGGCGTTGCAGCCGGCGCGCCCGGGCCGCCAATCCGCGCTGCGGGGCGAACAGGAAAGCCAGCCCGAAGAAAACGCCGGTCATGGCAGCCATCGATCCGGCCACCGAGGCGTCCAGCGCGATAGCGACGGCATAGCCGGAGACTGCGGATAGCGCGCCGATCAGCACTGCCAGGAGGATCATGCGCGGAAGCCGGTCGGTCAACAGCCAGGCCGTCGCCGCCGGCACAACGAACAGCGCCACCACCAGGATCGCGCCGACTGCGGTGAACGCGCCGACGGTCGTGATCGACACAACGGTCATCAGCGCGTAGTGAAGCAGCGCCGGCGAAAATCCCAGCGCCGCCGCCAGGCCGGGGTCGAACGTCGCCAGCTTCAGTTCCTTGTACAACAGGCCGATGAACAGCAGATTTATCAGGCACAGGCTGCCCATCACCCACAACGACTGCGGCCCGAAACTGACGCCGTTGATGTAGAGCAGATCGAACGCGGCAAACTCGATGTTGCCGTAGAGGATGGCGTCGGCGTCGAGGTGAACGTTGGCGAAGTATTTGGACACGACGAACGTGCCCAGCGCGAACATGGCCGGGAAGACGATGCCGATCGCCGATTCGCCGCCCACGCGGCCGGTGTTTTGCAGCGCCTCGACCAGGCTCACAGTCAGGACAGCCGCCAGCACAGCGCCGGCGAAGCCGGCCAGCAGGTCCGGCCCCCGCGCCAGAAAGTAGCCCGCCACCAGGCCGGGCAGAATGGCGTGACTGATGGCGTCCACCATCATTGCCATGCGGCGCAGGATCAGAAAAGCGCCCGGCAGCGCGCAGGCGATTGCAACCAGCGCGCCGGTGAGCAGGATGACCATTTCAGACGACATCACGCTTCCCTCGATTGAGTCATTCCACAATCACCCAATCACCCAATGACTCAATGCCCCAATGACTCAATCCCCATATTCGCTCGCTGCTGCCGGCGCCGAATGGCGTCCCAGGCGAGACCGCGCGCAGGGGCGAAGAAGAGTGAAGCCAGCACAATGGCGGTCAGGCTCAGGATGATGACCGGCCCGGTCGGGATGTTTTTGTCGCTGACACTGATCAGCGCGCCCGACACGCCCGACGCGGCGCCAAACGCGGCCGCCAGAATCACCATGACGCCAAGCCGGTTCGTCCACTGTCGCGCCGCCACAGCCGGCCCGACCAGCATGGCTGCCATCAACACCACGCCGACCGTCTGCAACCCGATGACAACGGCAATGACGATCAGCGAGGTGAGCAGCACGCTCAGACCGCGCGCCGGGAATCCCAGGCTGGCTGCGAACTCGGCGTCGAAGGCGAGCAGCTTGAGTTCCTTGTATAGCGCCGCCACGAGCAGCAGCGCCGCTCCGCCGAGCAGGGCCATTGTCTGCACATCTTCAGTTACCAGCGTGGCTGCCTGGCCAAACAGAAATTTGTCCAGCCCGGCCTGGCTGGCGTCTCCCCGCCTGTTGATGAATGTCAACAGCACAATCCCGAAGCCGAAGAATGTGCTGAGCACAATGCCCAGCGCGCTATCTTCGCTGATGCCAATCTCGCGGACGGCAGTGATCAGCAGCAGGGCGGCCAGCCAGCCGGCCAGCGCAGCGCCAACCAGCAACACCAGCGGCGCTTTGGAGCCGGTTAGCAGGAATGCTATGCAGATGCCGGGGAGCGCGGCATGCGCCAGCGCGTCGCCCAGCAATCCCTGCCGGCGTAAAACGGCGAAGCACCCCAGTGCGCCGCTGACGATGCCCAGCAACGCCGAGCCCAGCGCCACGTTGCGCAAGGTGTAGTCTGTGAACAGTTCGATCAACATCTGACTTGATCCTCGCCGCGCGCAGGCGTCGGTCAGCCGCGCGCGACGCCGTCGGGCTGGCCGGCGAGCCGATCTTCCTCGAAGTGCTCGAAGTGCCTGATGGCGGCGCCCATCGTGCCGCCGTAGGTCTTGCGCAAGTTCTCGCTGGTGAACGTGGCCTCGAATGAGCCGGCGGCGATCAACCGCACGTTCAGCAACACCAGCCAGTCGAAGTATTCTGGCGCGGAGTCCAGATCGTGATGCACGCACACCACCGTCTTGCCACTGGCGCGCAGGTCGCGCAGCAGGTTGACAATAGCGCGCTCGGTCACCGCATCCACGCCGACGAACGGCTCGTCCATGAAATACAACTGGGCGTCCTGGGCCAGCGCGCGGGCCAGAAACACGCGCTGCTGCTGGCCGCCGCTCAACTGGCTGATCTGACGGTCGGCAAAGGCAGCCATGCCTACCTGCTCCAGGCAGCGCATGGCCAGGTCGCGCTGCGCCTTGCCGGGGCGTTTGATCCAGCCCAACTGCCCATAGGTTCCCATCATGACTACGTCGAGCGCGCAGGTGGGAAAGTCCCAGTCCACGCTGCTGCGCTGCGGCACATAGCCGACCCGCCGGCGACAGCGGGCATAAGGCTCGCCGAAGATGCTAACGGTCCCGGCAACCGCCGGCGCCAGGCCGAGCACGGCCTTGATCAGGGTCGATTTGCCGGCCCCGTTCGGGCCGATGATGGCGACCAGCTTGCCGGCAGGGATGGACAGGTCGATGTCCAGCAGCGCGGGTTTGTCGCGGTATGCGACTGTCAGATCGTCAATGACCAGTGCGTTGCTCATGGCGTCATCTCAACGCGCGAACGATTGTATCTACATTGTGCCGAACCATGCCAATGTACGTTCCCTGAGGCGTTCCGTCGGCGCCCATGGCGTCGGAGAACAATTCGCCCCCGATCACCACCTCCCATCCGCGCGCGCGCACTGCGGCCTGGACGGCCTCGATGGCCTCGCGCGGCACAGAAGACTCCACGAAGATGGCCTTGATCTGCCGCTCGGCAATGAATCTGGCCAGCGCCTGAACGTCGGCTGCGCCGGCTTCAGAAGCGGTGCTGACACCTTGCAGGCCCCGCACCTCAATTCCATACTGGCGGCCAAAGTAGCCGAAAGCGTCGTGGGCAGTGATCAGCACACGCGCGGTCTCTGGAATCCGGGTAATTTGCTCTCGAACATAGGCGTCCAAATCGCGCAGTTGCATCAGATACGCCTGGGCATTGCGGTTGTACAGCGCGCGCGAGCCGGGATCGAGCGCGCTCAATTCCTTCGCCACCTTCTCCGCCGCTATCTGCCACAGCGTTACGTCGAACCAGACATGCGGGTCATACCGGTCGGTATGCGTGTCTGATGTCAACAATTGCTCTCGCGGGATGTCATCGGTGACGGCGAATGTGGGCTTGCCGGCCCGCGCCATCTTCTCGAACAGCTCAGTCATGCGCCCTTCGAGCTCAAGCCCATTGTAGAAGATGATGTCCGCGTCATCCAGCCGGTTCACGTCGCTTGCGCTGGGTTTATACAAGTGCGGATCGACGCCCGGCCCCATCAGGCCGGTCACTTCGACGCGCTCGCCGCCCACATTTCGGACGATGTCGGTAATCATGCCGACAGTGGTCGTGACTTTGATCTTGCGCTGTGCCAGGTCGGCTGCCGGCGTGAACGGTTGACGGCAGGCGGTCAGGCCGGCCATCAGCAGCGCCGTTGCGATGAGCGTTCGCGCAATTGTCCGTGTCATCTCGGATTCCTTTTTAGGTGCGCCTAAATTAAGGCGCATCATACCGAGTCTGGGTAGGTTTGTCAATGCATCTTCAAGAGCAGAGGCAGGGCTAACGCATCACATAAAAAACATGGAGGTAGGCAGACTGCGGTCTAATGGCGACATGGACACAAGTATTCACGCCCACTTCAGCGTGTTGGTCGACCCGCGCATGGATCGGACACGCCGACACAAGCTCAT
>DAOTYS010000053.1:0-2223 GCA_034434575.1 Thermoflexales bacterium | reverse complement strand
ACACGACATTGTCTTGTCAAGACTCAGTAAGTTGGACTGCGCGGCGCTCCCCGATCCAAGCCAACGATGAAACCAGCCCGCCACCTGCTCTGCCATACCGGCGGTGTAGGTATGGGGGCTGTCTTCGGTGAACTGATCGAGCCGCTCTGGCGCACCCTCGATCTCGTATACCCGCCGGGCCTGAGCTACGGCCTGATTGACCTGCTCGGGACGAAACAGCTCATCCTGTGCGCCATTCACCACCAGGCACGGCTTGGGCGCGCACAGGCACAACAGGTGATCGAAATCCAGACCGAGAGCAGCCTGGCCGGTCATGCAGGTTTCCGGGCAGCCGGTGTAGAGGCCGTCGATCACATGGCCGCCCAGCGGCGCCACACAACACACTGGAGCGAGCGCCGTGGCGCGCGAGTCGATGATGCCCATGAACAGCGTGGCAAAGCCGCCACCCGATACGCCGGTGACACCCATGCCGCGCGAGAAGTCGATGTCGTCGCGGGTCTGGAGATAGTCGGCCACGCGCACGGCATCGACCAGAAAGAACAAGTTGCTCCACAGGCCGGCCATGCCCGCCTGGCTGCCCTGGATGAAGTGATCGTTGTGGCGAGTCTTCTCGCCGAACATGGGCATGTCGAACAATGCGGCGGCAAACCCGCGCCGGGCGAGCGCCTGCGGCGCAGTCTGGTGTTCGGGCAACCACTTGGCGCCGTGGCCGCACGGGCAGATCACAGGAATGAATGGCCCGTCGCCCGGTGGCAGAAAAAGATTCAACCCAACCTGCCAGCCAGGCATCGACTCGAAGACGATGTTCTGCGCGCGAAAGCCGTCGCCGGCAAACTCGCTGACGCAGCGGGGATGAATGGGCTGGCCGGCAAAGTCGCGCAAGCCGGCGCAGCGGGCACTCACGAAAGCGCGCCACTCGGCTTTGAGAGCCGGCCAGGTGCGGCCGGTCGCGCGCGCGACGCGATCGCGGCCTGCATCGAGCAGGTCTCTGGCCCGTTGTTGCGCCTGCTCGCGCCAGATAAGCCCCGGCGACGGTCCGCCGGCCTCGACATGACTGAGAACATGCATGGGTGTATACCTCGGTGCTGCCGCAGCGCGGCGGTTGCCTGAGACGATCGCCCGAAGTCAGGCGTCAGGCGATCTCCCCGATGATATACAACCCCAGCCGGTTGTCAGGCTGTCATTCCGTCATAGGCAGCGTGGGCGCAGCGCGCATGAACGCGATGGTCTGCTCCAGATTGACAATGCCGGCATCGGAGCCAAGGCCGGTGGCGACCAGACTGCCGGCGGCAGCCCCCAGTCGGGCGGCCTCTTCCACCGGCCAGCCCATCGACAAGCCAACGATGAAGCCGGCGCAATAGCCATCGCCGCAGCCCGTGGTGTCGACCAGATCGATCTGGTAAGCCGGGATGCGTATCTCGCCATCGCGCGCGCCGATGCAGCTCCCTTCGGCCCCCATCTTGAGAATGACGGCCCCGGCGCCCCGGTCGAGGAAGAACTGGATGATGTCCCTGCGATCCCGCAGCCCGCACACCATACGGGCTTCGTCGATGTTGGGCATGAAGTAGTCGATATACGGCAGACAAGGTTCGATCAGGCTGAGCAGATTGGGCCGCTCGATGCCCAGCATATCAAACGTGGTGATGAGACCGCGCGATTTGGCAAACTGCAGCACGCGGCTGGCCGGCTCGCCATCGAGTTTTGGCATGAGCGGCGCGCCACCGTAGTGCAGGAACCGCGCGCCGGCAATCGCATCGAGGTTCACATCTTCGAAGCACAGCTCGGCGTTCGCGCCGACGACGTGCAGCGCCGGGCGCTCGCCATTGGGCCGGATGGGCAGCATGGTGGCCGAGGTTTGCGCGCCGGCCTTGCGCGCCAGGTTCGAGGTGTCGATGCCATAGCGCCGCATCGTGTCGATGACGATGGAACCAATCTCATCCTGCCCGACAGCGCCCATGGTCAGAACGCGCGCGCCGAGCTTGGCCAGATCGACGCTCGTGCCGGCGGCGGTTCCGGCCACTGTGATGCGAATCTCATCGAGCAACGCGAGATTCTGCCCCGGCGGAATATGCGTGACCGGCCGGCCCAGCACATCGAGGATGTGAATGCCCAAACTCACCACGGTTGCCATCGAGCGCCTCCTGCCTTGCTGGTATGCGATCCCTAGCTGCTCAGCCTGCCCTCCCACTGGTTGCGATTGGGCACCCTGAACCAGCGGGAGAG
>DAOTYS010000052.1:0-1653 GCA_034434575.1 Thermoflexales bacterium | reverse complement strand
CCGGCCTTGACGCGCTCGGCCAGCATCGGCGCTTCCTTGAACTTGGAGGCGGGGGCTTCCGCTGCCGGCGCCTCGGTGGCCGGGGCCGGCGCAGTGGTGGCGGTCGGCTCAGCGGGCTTGGGCGGCTCCGTTGGGGCCGGCGCAGCCGGCTCGGACGTGGCGCAGGCCGCAAGGCCCATCGCGCCGCCGGCCAGGGCGGTCACTTTCAAAAATCGACGTCGTGATAACTTGCTCATATCGGGTCCTCCTATTTCCTGATTCGACGAACACGGCATGACAGTCTGACTGCAAATGCGTCAAGCGTTGGATCAGTCCTATATCCTGGTTGTGGCGCTCACCTCCTTCAATCGCGCATTCCGGCGCGGAGCGGTGGATTCTCGCTCGACCAGATGTGTGGCGACGGTGACGGCAATACGGGGCTGGTCGGGATACTGGGCGCGTTGGATCAGGCGTTGCACCGCCAGTCGGCCCAGCCAGGTTTTGTGAACATGCACCGTCGTCAGCGCCGGATGCATCTCTCTGGCAAGATCAACATCATCGAATCCAACGATGGAGAGGTCGTCCGGCACGTTCAGCCCCAGATCGTGCGCGGCATTCATGACGCCGAGGGCCGTGTCGTCATTTGCGACAAAAAGCGCCGTGACCTGTGGGGCCGACCTCAACAAGCGTTTTGCGGCGCGATATCCGTCGGCCTGCTCCATCCGGCTATCTTCCACGTACTCCTGCTCGATCCCCCGCGCCCGCAGCGCGCGCCGATAGCCCTCCCGGCGTTCCAGAATATCCGGCGGCGAATCCGGATTCGTGCCGATCAGGCCAATGTGACAATGGCCGCCGTCGATCAGATGGTTGACCGCCTGCATGGCGCCGCCGATGTTGTCGATCAACACGCTGTCGAAGGGATAGCCGGGGGCGTAGCTGTCCACCAGAACGATCGGCGTGCCCAGTTTGCGACGCAATCCGTGCGCCACCGCGTCGATGTTGGCGCCGATCAGCAGCAGACCGTCGATTTGCCGGTCGTTGACCATGCGCGGCCACTCGACCGGACGGTTGCTCTGGTCCACCTCGATCGCGGAGAACATCAGGTTGATCTTGTGCGCCCGACATTCCATCTCCACGCCGGCCTGCACATGCGAGAAGAAAACGTTCAGCTCCGGGGGCGGCCCGTAGTCGTGCTTGGTGAGCATGCCGATGGTGGACAGCAGGGGGCGCCGTTCAACATGGTTGCCGGGACTGACATAGCCCAGCGATTGAGCCGCCTTGAGCACGCGCTCGCGGGTGTCTGGCAAGACGCTAGGCCGATTGTTCAGCGCCTGAGAAGCGGTGCCAATCGACACCCCGGCCAGCCGGGCCACATCACGCAGGGTGGCAGTTGCAGCCATGTTTGTTCAACAGAACCGTGAACCGTTCACTGAAACCTCCTGCCGTTTCAGTGAACAGTTCAATCATAGCGCCCGGAACGGGCTTGTCAATAGCTTTTTCACATAATCTTAAAGAAAATGTAAGTAACTGCCTAGCCGCCTGCAAGTAGGGAGACTGGCTGGCGGGCGAAGAGGTCGCGCAGCGTGGCGAAGACGTTGCGCCCCTGTTTGCGACAAGTAGAGATCACTGCCTGCAGGCGGGCATACACCGCTGCCCCCTGGTCAGTGCGAAAAC
>DAOTYS010000051.1:0-1545 GCA_034434575.1 Thermoflexales bacterium | reverse complement strand
GCCGTCACCACCTCGGGCATCGCCTGGAAGTATCCCGGCCGGGTCGGAGATTCCCCCCTCATCGGCGCGGGCAACTACTGCGACAATCGCTACGGCGCAGCCGCCTGCATGGGCCTGGGGGAGGCTGCCATTCGCGTCGGGGCATCAGCCCAGGCGGTGATGCTGCTGCGGCTGGGGTGGTCGTTGGAGGCGGCAGGGCAGGAGGTGGTGCGTCAGTTGTCGGAACTGCTCGACGAGCCGTCGGACGGCGATCACATGCGCCGCGCCGACTGGGTGCGCCTGCTGATGATGGATGCCCGTGGCCACGTCGGCGCATTTGCCACCCGGCCGGGGCTGAGCTTCAAGGTGCAAACCGCCGACGATCCACAGCCGGTCACCGGCGAGGCGAAATGGGTGAACCAGGGATAGCGCAGTTCGAGCTGGCCGAAATCTGGGATGTTCCGGCGGGTTGTGTCTTCCGCCCGCTTGGGCGCGGTGACAACAACTGTTTATACCGTCTGCACGACAGCGTCGGCGCCCCTTTGCCGTTCGTGTTGCGCGTGTATGGCAACCACGCCAATCCCAAATACATCCAACACGAGATGTCCGTGCTGGCCCAACTCGCCAGGCAGGCGTTACCCTTCGCCGTGCCGATGCCCATCCCCACCCGACGTGGCGAACTTTGGGCGTTGGTGGATTACGGCCAGGGCGTGCGGTTGATGGTGCTGATCCCATTCATCCGCGGCGAGAACCCGGACGTCCAAGATCTCGCGCAGGCCGAAGGCGCCGGCCAGGCAATGGCCGTGTTGCATGCCGCGCTTCGACAGGTCGAATCGCGCGGCATCGGCGCGCCCCGGCCATACATCGAGTTGGGACGCGTGCACCCGCTGGTGCCCAATCCATTCGAGGCCATGCGCCAGGTTGGCTCGTTGGCTTCAAGGGCCGATGTGGCACACGTGGACGCTATCCTGGAACGCGTCTATGTGCACGAAAAGCGCATCCGTGCTTTGCCCCAGCAACTCATCCACGGCGACTTCATCGCCGGCAATATCCTGATGCAGGGTGCGCGGGTGAGCGGCGTGCTGGACTTCGAGAACTGCGCGTTCAACCCGCGCGCCATGGACTTCGCCATCGCCGTAGACACATGGTGTTGGGATGCGATGAGCAGCGGACGGGAGTGGGAGCGCATCGCCGCCCTGGCGCGCGGCTACAGCCGCGCCGGCCGCTTCGGCGAGGAGGAGATCGCCCTGTTGCCGGCGATGATGCTGTTGCGGAACGCGAACGTGCTGATGCACCTGGTGGGGCGCTTCCTGGCTAACCTCAGCCCGTATGTGGATGTGGAGAACTGGGTGGATTCGATGAAGCGCGTGGATGCCTGGCTGATCCTGCACGGCCATCGCCTGACGGCGTGCGTGCGAGAACACATGATCTGAGCCGTCGTCGGCGCTCAGGGCTTCACCAGGCGGGCGAATCGTCGCTTGCCGACCTGCAAGACCTGCGGCGGCGCAGGTGTTTCGTTGCCGTCGGTCACCGTGCGGCCATCCAGATACACGCCCCCGCCGGCGA
>DAOTYS010000050.1:0-34936 GCA_034434575.1 Thermoflexales bacterium | reverse complement strand
ATAACGGGAGCATCGCCGGCTTTGACTATGTGGAAGGCTTTCAGTACGAGTTGAAAGTGCAGGCTCAGCCGGTCGCCAATCCTGAACCTGGCGCGCCCGCGATCCAATACACACTGATCGAGATCGTGCGCCGAGAGGCAGTCTCAGCAGCGCCGACGCCGACCGCCATTGCGAAAGCCGGCAGCGCGCTGGAGAAGACGGCCTGGCAGTTGCGCGCCATCGAGTCTGCCGGCGTCGAGACACCCGCGCTGGATAGCGCGGCCATCACCCTGTTGTTCGGCGAAGAGAACGCCGTGGGAGGTTTGGCCGGCTGCAACACCTATGTCGGCCGCTATGCCATCGATGGCGGCGCGATCAGCTTCAGCCGGCTGGTGATGACCTTGAAAGCGTGCGGAGACGCAGCGATCATGGCGCAGGAGCAAACCTATCTCAAGGCGCTGCAAGCCGCTGAGACAATCGCCGTGTTCGAAGGGCAGCTTGTCCTGACGTTCGATGGCGGCAACGGCGTGCTGCGCTTCACCCTCTTGCCCTGACACACCTCGCCCGGCCCTTCGTCACTCGTCAATCATTGAACTCAGCGATTGAACGTTGACGAGTGTGGACAGCGGGATGGGAACATCTCATCATCGGCCCATGCGCAATGCGCGGCGTTGGGGGCCAATCGCCGGGCGAATTGCGTTCGTGGCGCTGGCCGGCGTGATCGCGCTGGAGGCCGGCAGCCGCGCAGCCGTTTGCCCCGCGAGCGGACAGGATGGTTGGCCAGCGGCGTGCTATCAGAAGCACACACAAGAGCAACGCGAAGCCGTGTGGCGTGTGGAGGAACTGAAGGCGCAACGCCTCGCCGGCCATGTGTTGCCCGAAGCGGATTACCTCGATCAAATTGCGAGCGTTGTTTTCGACGCCGATCCCGCGCTGATGGCCGGCGACAACGCCGTGTACTGCCGGGGGATTGTGTGGGTGCGCAGCGATATGCCGGCCAACGCGCGCGCATTCACAGTGCGCCACGAGTTGGAGCACGTGCTGCAATACATGCTCGACAAGCAGGAGTTGAACCGCGAGTTATCCGCAAACTGGGCGGCGGCGCGCGAACACCCGGCCGGCGTGATCGAAGCGCTCGTGTTCTCCGTGCAAGCGCGGGCCGGCGAAGCATCGTCGGCGCCGTGTTTCCTCATCAGGCTGTGGGACTCGTTCAAGCGGTATACGTTGCCCTGGGGATGGCACACAACGATTGTGTGCGAGATGCCGGCGCCACCCATTGCCCGGCCGGGAGAATGGGAGCCATGGATCACGGCAATCAGCCGGCGCGAGTGACACTCTCCGGGAGTCACGCCGCGCAGCCACACCATCTGACTACTGGCTACTGACGACTGACGACTGACGACGCTTCACGAGCGCGCCGTCCGCGTCCCGGCGGATGCAATCCGCATAGAAGCGCGTCACCTGGCCGGTCACCGTGTTGGTTACCGCCACCAGCTTGCTTGCCCTGAGCTTGTCGAAGGGAGCTTGTCGAAGGGAGCTTGTCGAAGGGTCCACGTCCCACTCCTGCGTGTACGTGATGCGCTGGCTCCCGCTCATCTCCACCCGCTGCGTCATGCCGGCCCTGAGCGCAGCCGAAGGGTTGCCATTCTGGTCATACCCAAACCACACCGTCTGCCCTTTCGCGTCGGTCTGCGTGCTCAGATTCCCCTCCGGGTCATAGCCATACGTCCACACCCCCATGTCCGGGTCCTTCATCCCCGTCTTCAGCCCGAACCCATCGTAGAACGTGTGCGTCTCCAGCGCGCTCGCCTGACCATATGCCTCGCGCTGCCTCTGCGTCACGCGCAACCCGCGCAGCCCCCGGCCTGATAGTTACAGGGCCAGCGAGCAGGACAGGCCGGCCGACAGCACACGCGCGCGCAAACCCGGATTCATAACGAAATGCTCCTCCTGTGTGGCGATGGGACGCCTGAGAGCGTATCAGCCGGGTGGCCCCGTGTCAAGCGCCGCACCTTAAAATTGCGCCTGCATGTGCCTTCTCGCACGCCCGGCAAATGACCCTCCTGCCGGTTTAGAACCGGCGGGAGGTTAAAACCAACCGGCGCGCGAATCCACGCGCCGGCTCATCCGCCCAATCCAAAGGAAAACCTTTGCGGGCGCGTATCCTCTGTGTTACCATCTGCGCAGGCAATCGGGAAGGGAACCTGCAATGGCATCCATGACCAATCACAAACACGTGCCGGATATCGTCGTCGGCCGGCTGCCGGTGTATCTGCGCGCGCTCAGCGCCATGCAGGCTGCCGGCAAACAGGTCACCTCCTCACAAGAGCTGGCCGACTGGCTGGGCATCAGTTCAGCCCAGATTCGCAAAGACCTGTCACATTTCGGCGAATTCGGCAAACAGGGCACCGGCTACTCGGTGGTCATGCTGCAAGACCGGCTGCGGCACATCCTGCATCTGAACCGCGAGTGGCCGGTGATCGTGGTTGGCGCCGGCAACATCGGCAGCGCCATCGCCAGCTACTCCGGCTTCGAGCGGCGCGGGTTCCGCGTGACGGGCGTGTTCGACAACGACCCCGCCAAGATCGGCAACCCCGTCGGCGGCTTTGTGGTGCAGGACATGCAACACCTGCTCGATTTTGTGCGGCAGCACGAGGTGCGCCATGCCATGCTGGCTGTGCCGGCAGAATGCGCTCAGAGCGTGGCCGATGCCCTGGTGCAGGCCGGCATCATCGCCATCCTCAACTATGCGCCGATCAATCTGGTCGTGCCGCCCCACGTGCACGTCGAATATATCGACCCGGTGGCGCACCTGCAGAAGATGACGTTTTACATCGCCTGACATGGGCAACGCCAACATCGACGCATCGAGACCCCGCCCCCTCGCCGTGGCCGTGCCATCCAACGCAGCGCGCCTGCGCTTGCGTTGGTCGATCGGGCTGGCGGTCGCCGTTTGGAGCGCCGGCCTGATCGGGCATTTCACGCCACTCCGGGAATGGCCGGCCCTGCTGATCTATGTGCTGGGATCGATCAGCGTCACGCTATGGCACTGCGTCCGCCATCAGGATTGGCGCGGCGCATTCGTCACCCGCCACAACCTGCGCGCCGCGCTGCTCTGGGGCGGCGGCGCCGGCCTGGCGCTGGCGATCATCGGCGCGGTCAACACCCTGATTTTCTACGCCAGCGGCGGGCAGCCCATGGCGCAGATGCAGACAATCCTGGTCGATCTGGGGCTGGTGTATCTCTTCCCCATTCTGGCGCTGGCCGAAGAATGGCTGTGGCGCGGCCTGGCCCTGTCGAGCCTGCTCGACCGGGGTGTGAATTCACATGCAGCCGTCTGGATCACGACCCTGGCCTACATGGTCAACCACTTCTTCGTCGCGCCGGTGGGCTGGATGGAACGCGGCATGATGGCCATGATGGGGCTGCCGATCGGGTTGATGGCCGGCTATCTGACGCTCAAAACGCGCAATGTCTGGTCGGCAGTCGCTCTGCACCTCTTCATCATGGCGACAATGATGGGAATCGTGTTCGTCACACCCGGCGGACGATGATCGCCCCGCATAGAAGCCGGCGTCTGCCACCAGGAAGAGGCAGCTAACGAACCGCGACCTCGCCGATTGTCACCGCATCGCGCCCGTCCATCGTCAGAACCCGCTGGCCGGTTGCCGGATCATAGATGCCGGCCAACACGCGCAGTCGGCCCGTATATGCGACGGGCAGCGCCAGCCCGTGCCGATCATTGACATCCTCGCCCACCGGCAGGGTCGTCATCGGGCGCAGATCGTTCAGCGGTTGCGCGTCGTGCTGGGCCACCACCGCGCCGTTGTCATCGACCGCATGCACAAAGATTTTAAGGTTGGCCGGCAAGGGGGCCAGCGCCCGCCACATCAGCGCCACCGGGATAACATCGCCGGGACGAACCGCAACAGCCAGCCGGGCCTGCCGCAATTCGAGATCGCCCCAACGCGAGCCGGCGCCTGCGCCCGGCGTCAGCTCACCGCGCGCCACGCCGTACAACCCGTAGAAAACCTCCTCCTCACCCCACTGCGCCAGCGCCGGATAATAGTTCGAGTCAACCCAGCCGCGCAGATCGCCATTTGCGCCGGCCAGCCCGCGATACAGCACCAGCCAGAAACGCGGATGTTCGCGCGCCAGCGCCTGGATGCGCGCCTCCCAGCGCGCGCGCGGCTCGATGACCGGGTCCCAGGTGAGCGCATACGACCATGCCGGCGATGACGGCTGCCGATCCAGCGCATAAAAGCCGGCCGGGCTGAGCACATTGAAGATGGCAACGTCCGATGGCCGGCCCTGTGGCGCAAGCGTATCGTGGTAAGCGTGCGGATTGTAGGGGTCAAAGACCTCCAGGCTCTTTTCATAGACCAGGCCGGCGCTCGTGTCTGCATACACCCCGCCCAGCGCCAGCGCAGCAACCACCGCCGCCGGCCAGCGCCAGCGCGCCAACTGCTCGAACGCCCACGCCAGCGCCAGCGCCAGCGCCGGCGCCGCGCCCACCAGCATACGCGCATTCAGCGTCCAGTGCCGCGCCGCAATCGCCACCCCGGCCAGCGTGAACACAATGGTGAGCAGAGGCAGGAGCAGGGGATGTTGGATTTTGGATTTGGGAGTTGGGATTTGGGAGTGCGACTGCGGCTTCAGGATCGAGGCGGCCAGGCCGGCCAGCATGACAGCGCCGATCACTGCGGTAACGGACCAGCCGGCTTGTTGAGACAGGGTGAGGCCGATCCAGGCCTGTTCGATGAAATAGGAGATCGGATAGCTTTGGGCCGTGTTGACGCCGGCTTCGGCGGCGGCGCGGGCGTAGAGCTGCGGCAGGGCATAAACTGCCCACGGCGCAAAGGCCAGCGCAGACAGCGCGATCGCCGCCCACAACAAGCGGACGCGCGCCCAGGCCGATCGCAGGCCCGTCTCTGCCCCGCGACGCTGCAGCGCCATCAGTGTGGCGCAGACGCCCAGCGCCGCCAGCGCCCAGGCCGCATGGTACAGCGCGAGCATGGCCCCGGCCGCGCCGACCACAAACGCGATCACACGTCCGGCCTGGGCGCGCACAGGTCGCCGGCTGCCCGAAACCAACTGCAAGGCCGCCCAGGTCGCCAGCAGCACGAATGACGGCGCCAGCGCGTACATGCGGATGACGGCGCCGTAATACACCAGCAGCGGCAGCCATGCCGTCAACGCGGCCGCAAACAGGCCGGCGCGCGGCGACTTCAACAACACCCGTCCCGTCACCCAGGCCAGCGGAATGGCCGGCAGGCTCATCAACACCGAGAGATAGCGCGCCCCCGCCAGACTGACGCCAAACAGGTTTTGCCAGGCCCCCAGCAACAGGTAGTACAACGGCGGGTGCACATCGGCCGCCGTAATCACCAGCAACTCATCGATTGGCAGCGCCGCGTGCGCCACCGACCAGCCTTCGTCCCAGCGCGGCGGCACATCCACAAGCCGAATCATGCGCAGGGCAAAGCCGGCCAGTGCCACAGCCGTCACGATCCACAACCAGGGGGCAACCGAGGCGCGTTTCACAGGAGGTGACACGTCAGGCCGGCGCGCCGGATGAGCGACGCGACCGCGCGATCGCCATGAGCGCAATGCCGCCAAGAACCAGCGCCCCGCCCAGCGTCCGGGCCGGCGTCAGCGGCTCGCTCAGCACGGCCATCGCCAGCAATGTCGAACCGATCGGCTCGCCCAGCGCCGGGATCGTGGCATAGGTGGCCGGCAGATAGCCGAGCGCCCAGTTGAACGAGGTGTGCCCGATCAACTGCGGCACGAGCGCCAACAGAACAACCCACACATAGGCCTGTGGTTCGAAGCCAGCCAGAGGAACGCGCAAGGCGGCGACGGCAACGAGCAGGACAAGCGCGGCTGCGCTGTAGACCACGCTGATGTACGCCAACAGCGACAACCGCACGCGCAAGCGCCGGCCAATCAGAAAGTGCGGAGCGATGCTCAGCGCGCCGGCCACAGCCAGCGCGTTGCCCAGCGCCAGGTTCGCGCCGGCCATCCCGCTCATGGCGCGATCGCCCAGCGCAATGACAATGCCGCCGGCCACGGCGACGATCATGCCGGCCATCGCCGGCCAGGGCAGGCGCTCCTTCAGAAACAACAGCGAGCCGATCGCCACGAAGATCGGTGAGAGCGTGACCAGCACAACCGAGCTGGCCACGCTGGTGTATTGCAGTGAACTGATCCAGGTGGCGAAATGCAGGCCGAGGAATGCGCCGCTCGCCAGTCCCACCAGGAGATCGAGCCGGGACAGGCGTTTCAACTCGTCGCGGCAGCGCAGCCAGGCCGCCGGCGCGATCACCAGCGCCGCCACGCTGAGCCGGAGCGCGGCAATCGCCAGCGAGTTTGCGCCGGCTTGCTGAGCGAAGCGCACCAGCAGAGAGGCGGTCGATACGGCGACGATGCCGCACGCCAGCCCCACCAACGGGGATAGACGCGGCGCAGCGCCGGCCCTGGCGCTCAGCGAAGCTGCTTTGGCAGCCGGGATGGGCGGCGCTACGGGCAGGGTCTCACCAGCAGGTTTCACAAATCTCCAATCCCTGATTCACCTTATCCTCAGCCAGGGCCTGTACCATTAAGGGGTCTGATTGTGTGTCGTCAATAATAACTGATTCAAGTGAAGGAGAGATCTAATGGCGCATCAACTGGCCCCACTACCCTACGCGACGAACGCCCTGGAACCCTACATCGACACGATGACCATGGAGATCCATCATGGCAAGCATCACGGAACCTACGTGACCAACCTGAACAACGCGCTGGCCAACTACGCCGACTTGCAGAGCAAGTCCATCGATGAGTTGCTGGCTTCGTTGAGCAGCGTGCCGGAGGCGATCCGGACGGCTGTGCGCAACAACGGCGGCGGCCACTTCAACCACACCATGTTCTGGCAGCAGCTCAAGCCGGGCGGCAGCGCGCCGGGCGGTCAGTTGCTCGACGCGATCAACAGCGCGTTCGGCTCGCTGGACAGCTTCAAGGACACGTTCAACAAGGCCGGCCTGGGGCGCTTCGGCTCCGGCTGGGCGTGGCTGCTTGTGGGCAAGGACCACAAGCTGGCGGTGGTGTCCACAGCCAACCAGGACAACCCGATCATGGGCAAAGACATCGCCGGGGTGGAAGGGACAGCCATCCTGGGTGTGGACGTGTGGGAGCACGCTTATTACCTGAAGTATCAGAATCGCCGCGCCGATTATCTCAGCGCCATCTGGAACGTCATCAACTGGGACGATGTGGCGGCGCGATTTGCGGCTGCAATGAAGTAAGGCGCGACGAGAATCGACACGGGCCTGAGAATTGATTTTGAAGAGGCAGCCATCCAGTGGCTGCCTCTTTCGTTTGGCAATTGAGGACACTGCGTCTGTGTTCAGCAAATTCTTATCTTGTCTGACCGTCAAAGGGTGTAAGCTCGCCCAAAAGTCTGACACAGTGCGCTTATAATTGAGTCTAAGCGCGATTGCGCGACGACAAGAAACGACCTTACTTTAAGGAGCAACGATAAATGACGCACATCATCACCAGTCTGTGCCTGCGTGACGGCGCATGCGTGGACGTATGCCCGGTGGAATGCATCGTGGGCGGAAAGCCGGAAGACGAGTGGCCGTGGTTCTTCATTGATCCGGCCACCTGCATCGACTGCGGCGCCTGCGTGCCGGAATGCCCTTACGAGGCCATCTTCCCAGAGGCCGAGGTGCCCAGCGCCTACACGCTGAAGGCCGGCCAGGAAGTGCAACCGTTCCGCGGCGAACGCTACACGGCAGCCGGCGGCGAGGTGATTGACCTCACGCCCGATATTCCGTGGAACGCCGCGTTCTACACCGAAGGGCCGGGCTACGAAGCGCGCAACATGTAGCGCCAGTGATGTTGCCTGGTATAGTAGCGATCGCACAGGGGCGAACCGCAGAGTTCGCCCCTCTGTTTTGTTGCCGGTCAGGCGCGTCGCCGGTTTCCCGCGCGCAGGGCGATGGTGGCAGGCCGGCAAAGGGAGCAAATGCGCATGCGCACACAATTCGACAAAGAACTCGCGGATATCCGAAACAGCATCCGGCAGCTTGGCGCGCAGGCCAGCAACGCGACAGCCAGAGCCGTTCAAGCGCTCATCCAGCGCGATATGGAAGCGGCCCGCGCTGTCAAGCGTGACGATCTCTCCAGCGACACGCTGCGCTATGAGATCGAAAACCTGTGCCTGACCGTCATCGCCACCCAGCAGCCAGTGGCGCGCGATCTGCGCGAACTCACCGCCGCCACATTTGTGGCCGTCGAGTTGGAGCGCTGCGGCGACTACGCCAAAGGCATCGCCAAGGCAGCCCGGCGCATCATCCGCGCCAATTCACAGATCGGCGCCTTTGCCATCCAGGAGATGGCCGATCAGGCCCGCATCATGCTGGATCGGAGCGTGGACGCATTCGTCCGCCAGGACGCGGCGCTGGCGCGCGATCTGATCGACATGGACCAGATGGTGGACGCGCACTACGACGCGCTGCTGCAACAGGTCACCGCCGATATGTCCTCGCAACCCAACAACATCGAAGGCGGCATCTGGGTGCTGCATGCCGGCCATTGCCTGGAGCGCATCGGTGATCGCGCCACCAACATCGCCGAGCGCGTCATCTTCATGGACACCGGGGTTTTCACCGGCGATCTCAACACCCGCAAAACCGACGCGGCGCGCCCGCTGACCGGCGGCTGATATGTCCGAAACCGCACTGCGATCCGCCTGGCACGCGGTTGCAGCCGCCGAAAGCCTGAAAGACTGGCCATTCGGCACATCGGTGCTCGATGAGCCGGTGGTCATTGCGCGCATGAACGGAGGCATCGCCGCACTACGCGACGTGTGCGCGCACATGGACGCTGCGCTGTCCGGCGGGTGGATCATGCGCGGCGCAGAGGGCGAGGAACTGGTGTGCCCCAATCACCGCTGGCGCTACAACGCGGGCGGGCGTTGCACCCACATCCCAGAGCTTGGAGAGCAGCAGGTCATTCCAGACTGGACGCGCGTGCCGGCCTATGCTACCCGTGAACACTACGGCGCGCTGTGGGTCTGTCTCGATGCAGATGCTCCCGCCGAACTTCCGCGCCTGCCCGCGCTTGAGAACCCGCGCTACGCGCGGCCGGCAATCCTGACCCGCGCATGGAAATTGCCGGCTCAGACAGTGATGGATCAGTTCGCCGTCATGGCCAGCGCAACCATCGGGCCGGGCGCGCTGACGCGCTTTGCGTCGCCCCTGTGCGCGGCGTGGGTGACGCGCAACGCAGAGCGCGCGGTGCTGTTCACCGTCACCCCCTTGACGCGCAAGGCCAGTCGCGGTTTCTGGATCGCCGCCGTGCAAACCGAAGCTGGCGCAGACGCCGACATCGAGACCGTCAACGCCCAGGCGTTTGACGCCCTGTGCCAGACGATAGTTGCCTGACGGTCTGTGGCGTCTGCGCGCTTTGGTCTCAGGCCGGCACAGCCGGATAACGGAAGATCGGCTCGACCCCGGCAGTGGTTGCCAGCAGCGCGGCGCGCTCTTCGGCGCTGAGCGGGGTGAAGCCGGCGGCCACATTCATGGCAAAGCGGAAATTGTCGAGGTCGCCGGGCGGGATGGCCGCCGTGATGTCCTCGGACAACGTAAAGCGCAGCGCCTGACGGGCCAGCGCGCGATCCGTGACCGGTTTGTACCAGGCTTTGGGGTGCGTGTGAGATTCGCCGGCGTCCCACGGCCGGTGTGCCATCGCCTTCAGCGCCAGCCGGGCCACGCCTTTGCGCTTCGCGTATGCGATGACCTGCGGGCCGAAGTTGCCCTGCGCGAAATTCACGAAGTTGATCGGGAACAGCACCGAGTCCAGCGGGAAACGATCCATCAGCGCAATGGCCGCCTCGACGGAGTGGCACGAGGCGCCCAGGAAGCGCGCTTTGCCGGCCTGCTTCGCCTTGAGGAACACCTCGGCGGCACCGCCGGGCGCCAGAATTTCCTCCACCTCTTGCAGGGTCGTGACAGCATGAAACTGATAGAGGTCGAAGTGGTCGGTGCGCGCGCGGCGCAGAGACTCGTCAAGCGCCGCCTGCGCGCCGGCGGCGTCGCGCTTCTCGGTCTTGCAGGCCAGGAACACCCGACTGCGATACGGCTTCAGGGCGTTGCCCAGCTTGATCTCGGCCTCGCCGTCGAAGTAACTCGGCGCGACATCGTAGTAATTGACGCCGCGCTCAAACGCCTCGGCCACGATCTGGTTGGCGTCGTCCTGCGGAACGCCGCACACCACGATGCCGCCCAGGCCAACAATCGACAATTCGACGCCGTCCCTGTACAACCGCCTGGGAAGTTGGGTTTGAACACTCATGGCACACTGCTGTGTGATCGAGGCAGACCGGCAGCCTGCCTGGATACAGCTTACAAGCTCTCGATGACAGCTTGTAGTTTAGCGCGAACCTGCGCGCCGACCTCGCCAAGCGCCGGGTTGTTGACGCCGGCCATCGAGGCCAGCGGGTCCACGGCGGCAACCTCGACGGCGTCTCCGACCTGCTGCACGATGACGTTGCACGGCAGCATCGTGCCGATCTTGTCTTCCAGCTCGAGCGCCTGGTGCGCAAAGGGCGGGTTGCAGGCGCCGAGGATGCGGTAGTTGCGGAAATCGACGCCCAGCTTTTTCTTCATCGTCGCTTTCACGTCGATGTCGGTGAGCACACCGAAGCCCTGCTGCTTGAGCGCCTCAGTCACACGGGCAATGGCGTCGTCGAACGATAGATGCAATGTCTTGTTGAAGTAGTAGCTCATGGAGAGTTAGACTCGCCAGGCCGGCGAAAGGTTACACGGTTCGCAAACCAGCCAGCGCGATCAGCCCACCAGGGCGTTGGAATGTTCGGGGTGCGAGACAAAGCCGGCGTAGGCTGGCCGGCCGGCTTTGGCGATCAGCGGGCCATTATTAAACACCGCGCCCGTGGCCGGGTTGTAGGCGCCCTCGACCGAATACTGGATGACATAGGCCTTGCGCACGCCGGCGCTGTGATTTGGCCCGCTGCGATGCATGAGCATGGAGCAGAACGCCACCATGCTGCCCTTGCGCAACGGCACGGGCAGGCCGGGGTCTGCGCCAAAGTAGCACTGCAAGCCAATCGGCGTTTGCTCGTGCTCGACCACGCCGTTCAGGTGACTGCGCGGTAGCACCCAGATGCAGCCATTCTCAACCGTTGCATCGTTCAGGGCCAGCCAGCAGGTCAGGTAATGCTCCGGCACGATCGGCACATAGCCGTTGTCCTGATGCCAGGGAAAATCGCGCCGGGCCTCCGGGCGCTTGTAGACCGATTGATCCCAGTACAGGCGCACGTCCGGCCCAAGCAGTTGCGTCGACAGCCGCACAAAGCGCTCGTCGGCAGTGAACTTCTGGATTTCCGCGTCCTTGAAGTTCAGATAGCAGGAGAACACGATCTCGTTCGGGATCTGGTTCGAGTATTCGCTGCGCGAACGCACCAGAGCGGCGTTGCAGGCCTCGTCGAACCGATCGATGCGCGCCGCCAATGCATCCATCTCCTCCGGCGCAAACACATCCTCCAGAATCACGTAGCCTTCTTCACGATATTGTTTCAATTGCGTCTCAGACAACATCACAACCACCTCATTCGCCCCATGTGTTTCATTCGTCCTATTCCCACGCGCCCATGCGCAACACCTCGGAGATGCGCTCGCGCCAGACCTTGAGCAACACGCCGGCAAGAATGATCGCCAGGGCCAGCGCCATCAGGCCGGCCAGCCATGTCGCGCCCTGCCAATCAATCAGAGGCCGGAAGGGAGGCACCGGCAGCGCCTTCTCATCGGACAGCGGGTAGAGCGGCACGTACAGCATGGAGGCGCCCACACCCAGCGCAGTGCCGGCCACGATGCCATACGCCAGCGTGAAGGCGTACTCGATCAGGATCATGCGCATGACCTGCCCCTGGGTCAGCCCCAGCGCGCGCAGCGCAGCAAAGCGTTGCGAACGCGCCGTGATCGACGACAGGCTGTAGACCAGGATGCCGATAGCCGCCAGCGCCGCCCCGGCCAGGAAACAGATCGACAACAGCCCAAAGATGCCCACGTATTCCAGCTTCTGCTGGTCTTCATAGATGATGGCCGCCAGATCTTTGATGCGATTGGGCTGCACTTTCAAGTCGTTCAGCGCTTGCACGATCTGCGCGGTATCGGCGTCGGGCTTCAGCCGCATCCACACGCCATTGGGGAACGTCGCGCCGGTCATGGCATCGAGGTAATCGGCGTTGACCAGCGCCCCCGGCTTGTCTTCGTAGACGGTGGGGAAATAGTCGAATACGCCGGCGATCTTGAAAGTCAGCCGGAAGGGCTTCAGCCCGGCGGCCGCCATGTCCTGCGTCAGCATCATATCCACCGGGAATGGATCGCCGATCATCAGGCCGGTCGCTGTCAAGATCGAACGGGGCAGGATAATGGCGTCGGCCTGGGAGGCAAGTTGATTCATCATGCCACCCAACGACTCGCGCGAGAAGTCGCGCCGGAAATACATCACCTTGGGCAGAGCGATCCGGTCAACGGACAGGAGCCGCAGTTTTCTGGCGCCGCGCACCTGGGGGATGGCCTCAAACTCGCTCATCCAGGTTGCCTCGGCGACGCCCGGAATCTTGTAATACTCTTCGATGGGCAACATGGCCGAAGCCTGCGCGCTGAAAACGGGGCCGCTGATGGCGCCGCCGCCGGGGAACCCGCCTCCCCCGCCGGCCTGCGTCGTGATGTCGAGGATGCCCTGCTTGAAGGTGAAATCAGCTCCAACTTCGTAGCGCCGGCGATCAATCAGCCAGGTGTCGGCGCTCCTGGCCAGCGAGGCAAAGAAGGCGCCCAGCGTCAGACACAAGACAAGCAGATAGGCTGGCGCGCGAAACAGGCTGCTCTCGCGGCCCAGGCCGATAAAGCCCAGATAGGCCGTAACCGACGGCAGTTTGCGCCCCAGCCACGTGAAAGGCCGCATAAGCACCGAGAACAACTCGACCGCCAGCAACGGCATGGTGAAGAGAAACAGCGAGGGCGCCGCCAGCAACACCGGGTCGTTCGACGCGTCGGTGAGACGCCAACTGACCATGCCCAGGCTGCCCTTGAGCGAGATCTGACGATAGGCATAGTAAGTCACCGCCATCAGGATGGCCAGGAAGAAGAGGCGCACGAAGATGGGCGTCTCCTGGATGCGCGCGCTTTCGCGCTCGTGGGTGATGATGCTGACGCGGCTGTTCCGCCAGGTTGGCGCGAGGCGAGCCAGCACGCACAGCGCCAGGCCGGCGCCGACGATGCGCCAGTCCACCGAGTCGATGAACACCGGCAGCACGCGCCGCACCTCGAATTGCATGAAGCTCACCGACCAGCTCATCAGACCGGCCAGCCCGACGCCAATCAGCAACCCCAGCGGCACGGCCGCCGCCAGCAGCAACGCTGTTTCGAGGAAGATGATGGCCATGACCTGCGCCTGCGTCGTTCCCCGACTCGCCAACAGCGCGATTTCGCGCCGTTGTTCCCGCGCCGCCATCGACGACACGGAGGCGATGAAATACACCAGCATCGCCAGCAGCGGCGCCGCGAAGCCCGACAGCACAACCAGCATGGACTGTTTGCGGGCCTGGCCGGCGCCGAGCGCCGTCAAGGGCGACACGTCCATCTTGCCGCCCGGCAACTGGCGTTGCGCCTCGCGGCCGATGAAATTGATGGCGTTGATGTAGTACTCGCCGCGGTCGAGATTCAACTGCGACTCGTCAAAGACGAAGTACCAGAAGTTGAAGGAGGTGCGGGCCGGCTCGCGCGAGGAGACGTGCGCCTCGAACTGGGCCGGCGTGGTCAGCGACGACTTGTAGAAGTCGAAGACCGGGTCTTTGTACCAGAAGGGGTCGTTGCGGGAGATCGGCTCCCAGATGCCCGCGATCACGACCGGGATGCGGCTGTCGGGCCGGGCGCCGGGCGAACCCATCGTGTACCGATCACCCACCTGCACGCCCAGCTCTGCCGCATAGGCGCGCTCAATCCAGATCGGCATGCGGTCGCCCGGCGCGGCGCTCTCGTCGTACTCGGCGCCCTGGAAGATTCGGATATGGCGGCCAATGTCCTGCACCACCGCCACGCGCAGCGAGTCGATATCTTCGCGGTTGTATCGAAAGCTGGGGTCGCCCGGAATGGCGCGCAATTCGTAGGTCGGGCTTTCAGACTGCATGTAGATCGACTGAAGCGGGAAGCGCATGTTCTCGCGCAAGATGCCCATCAGCCAGTCTCGGCGGTCGGCTGCATCTTTGAGCGTCATCGGGCGTGTGCGCGTAGGCTGGGCGTACACGCGCACCGCGAAGGATGGCCGGTTGTAGCGTTGGCTGCTGACGCGCAACTCGTCCTGCATCAGCTTGAGGCTGACGGCGTTGCTGAACATGGGGATGCATGCGAGGACGCCGACGTTCAACGCGATGCTCAACACGAGCAACAAGGTGATGGTGGCGCGGCTCTTCAGGCGTTTGAAAGCAAGCTGCAAATAGAAGATAAACTTCATCTCGATTCCGGTTTCCGCCGGCCCGTTTTGCGCGGAGAACCGAACTCCTCTCGTATCAGAAATAGCGCGTCGCGCGATTGGGCTCAGGAAAATCAACCGCGCGCGTTTCTCATATTAGCACAAGGCATGAAAACAGGGACACCGGAAAAGCCTTCAAGCGCGCGTCGAAGCGCGCACCTTTCGGCGCGCCTGTCGAACCGTAGACGCTTTGCTGCGCTCAGCATGACAGGGCGGCTCCACAGCGCGCCCCGCCAGTGCGCATCGATCACGCTCAATGCCCGCCGGCTTCATCCGCGATGGCTCGCAGACGCATGGCCGCCAGCCTGGCCGCCGCATCCCAGCCCTGCGTTAGCAGGATGACCAGCGCATGTTCGATGAACTGGGCGTCGGGTGAGCGGTTGCCCAGTTGCATGTTGAGCATGGCCGCCCGATTCAGATGCTGCTGAGCCGTGCGATCGCCCAGCGCCACCGCCAGAAGCCCCAGGTTGCCTTCCACCGTCGCCAGCGCCGCGCGGTCGCCCAGTTTTTCGATGAGGGGCAGCGCCCGAGCGTACCAGTTGAACCCTTCGGAGTGCGCTCCACGCAGGCAGTGCACGAGACCGCCCCGGTTGTACATCGCCGCCAGCATTTCGTCATCTCCAAGCGCCTGGCACGCTTGAACCGCCTCGTTCAGCCACACAAGCGCCGTCTCCCAATCCCGCCTTGCCATGAACCAGTTCATGAGCGACACGGTGTAGGTGATGATGGACTGGTCATCGCGCGTATCGGACGCCACAACCTGCGCAAAGCCATTCGCCAGATTCGGCCATTCCTGCTCCAGCGCGGCAAAATCCTGGTAGTGCTCCGAAGCCCACTGCGCCCATCGCTTTGCGCGCTGAACGCGCGATTTCACCTCACGGCCCGTTGGTTTTGCGGTTGCGTCTGTCTTTGCCATATATCCTCAAATTGCCCGGCCAGTATAGCAACTCGAACACGAACGCCCACACCCTCTCCCTCTCTCCTGACTCCTGACCATTTGCCTCCCCGTGCGCTCGGCCAGATAATGGGCCGGCATGTCGAATACCCAGCTTGTTTGAAGGAGAACCGCGATGTTGAAACACCCGGATATCACCCGCCGTCGGGCGCAGGCATTCATTGCCGCATTGCGACGCAACCTCTATCCACAGCGCGCGCCGGTGACGCTGAGCGTCTATTCAGCGCCAGACCGGATCAGCTACGAAGAAGCCTTGCGTGGAACATATCGCCCGGCCCAGGTCGGCGAGACATTCGGCCCTTTGTGGTCCACGCACTGGTTCAAAGTCGATCTCACGATTCCGCAAGCGTGGCAAGGCCAGGAAGTCCATCTGCTGTGGGACTCGACCTCCGAGGCCTGCGTGTGGCAGGATGGCCAGCCGATGCAGGGCCTGACCGGCACAGCCGGCGAGGGGGGGCCGATCCGTCCTGAATACCGCCTCACCACTTCTGCGCGCGGCGGCGAGACCATGACGCTCTACATCGAGATGGCCTGCAACGGCCTGTTCGGCGTGCCGCTGGGCGACGGCGATCTGCGCGCCCGGCTGTTGGGTCTGCTGCAACAGGCCGAGATCGCCGTGTTCGACCGCGAGGCGTGGGATCTGTTGTGGGACTACGTCATCATCGCCGACATGGCGGCGCACCTGCCGGCCAATACGCCCCGCGCCGGCCAGGCCCTGTGGGCAGCCAACCAGATGGTGAACATGATCCACCCCGACGACCGCGCGACATGGCAGGCAGCGCGCCAGATCGCCGCCGAGTTCTTCAAAGCCCGCAACGGAGACGGCCAGCATCATCTGTCGGCGGTCGGCCATGCTCACATCGACACGGCCTGGTTGTGGCCGCTGGCAGAAACAAAGCGCAAGTGCTACCGCACCTTCTCCACCGCCGTGCGCTACATGGACGATTACCCCTTCTACATCTTCGCCTGCTCGCAGGCGCAGCAGTGGGAGTGGATGAAGGAGCGCTATCCTGCGCTGTATGAGAAGATGAAGGCGAAGGCCAGGGCCGGCCAGTTCGTGCCGGCCGGCGGCACATGGGTCGAGCCGGACTGCAACATCCCCAGCGGCGAATCACTGGTGCGCCAGTTCCTGTTCGGACAGCGCTTCTTCAAGCAGGAGCTGGGCGTCACCTGCCAGGAATTCTGGAATCCCGATGTGTTCGGCTACTCCGGCGCGCTGCCGCAGATCATTCGCGGCGCGGGCATGAAATACTTCCTGACCCAGAAGCTGTCGTGGAACCAGTTCAACAAGCCTGCCAGCAGCACGTTCATCTGGGAGGGCATCGATGGCAGCCGGGTGCTGACGCACTTCCCGCCGGCCGACACCTACAACGCCATGATGAACGTGGAAGAAGTCGCGCGCAATGTGCGCGACTTCAAAGACCACGAGCGCGCCAACGAGAGCTACATGCTGTATGGCTTCGGCGATGGCGGGGGCGGCCCGACGCTGCCCATGCTGGAACAACTGAAGCGCATGGGCGATGTGGACGGCCTGCCGCGCGTTCAGTCGCGCGCGCCGGGCGAGTTCTTCGCGCGCTGCGAGGCAGACATCAAAGACCCGCTGGTGTGGTCGGGCGAGTTGTACTTCGAACTGCACCGGGGCACCTACACCACCCAGGCGCGCAACAAGCTGGGCAACCGGCGCAGCGAGTTCATGCTGCATGATGTTGAATTTCTCTGGGCAATGGCGCACGCCGGCTCAGCAGGCGCCTACCCCGCCGATGAGATCAACCGCCTGTGGAAGCTGGTGCTGCTGAATCAGTTCCACGACATCATCCCCGGCTCATCGATCCACGAGGTGTATGTCGATTCCGCCGCGCACTACCAGGAGATCCTGAGCAGCGGGGCGCAGTTGCGCGATGAGGCGATCCAGGCGTTGTTGCCGGCCGGCGCGGGTGAAGGCAGCGCCATCCTCGCCGTGAACACGCTGAGCGCGCCGCGCACCGAAGTGGTTGAATTGCCGGAAGGATATCTGGGCGCGCAGCAGGCCGCCAATGGCCGGGCGCTGGGTGTCGTCAGCGCGCCGGCCCTCGGCTACAGCATCGCCGCGCCGGCCGGGGCGGTTGATGCGCCGGTCACGGTTGGCGAGTCGAAAGACAACATCGTGCTGGAGAATGGTTTCGTGCGCGCCACGTTCGACCGCGCCGGCCACTTGCTCAGCCTGTTCGACAAGCGGGCGCGGCGCGAGTGCATCGAGCCGGGGCAGCCGGGCAACCACTTCGTGCTGTTCGACGACAAGCCGCTCAACTGGGACGCCTGGGACGTGGACGTGTTCCATCTGGAGAAACGCTACGAGGATGGCATCGTATGCAAGTCTGCGAAGGCGACCGAGCAGGGACCGTTGCGCGGCGCGATCGCCTTCGAGTTCGCGCTGTCGGACAAGAGCACGCTCAAGCAGACCGTGTCGCTCTCGGCCACCTCGGCGCGGCTCGACTTCCACACCGAGATCGACTGGCGCGAGCGCGAGGTGTTCCTGAAGGTCGAGTTCCCGCTGGCCGTGCGCGCGCCCAACGCGACCTACGAGATTCAGTTCGGCCACCTGCAACGGCCCACCCACTTCAACACGTCGTGGGACATGGCGCGCTTCGAGGTCAGCGCGCACAAGTGGGCCGACCTGTCTGAGCCGGACTTCGGCGTGGCGCTGCTGAACGACTGCAAGTATGGCTACGCCACGCACGGCCATGTGATGCGGTTGTCGTTGCTGCGCGCGCCCACATCGCCGGACCCCGTGGCGGACATCGGCCAGCACACGCTGACCTATGCGCTGCTGCCGCACGCCGGCCCTGCGCAAGAGGGCGGCGTGATCGAAGAAGGCTATCGCCTGAACGCGCCGCTGATTGTGGGGTCCAGCGCGGCGCAGCCGGCCAACATCTCATTCTTCCAGGTGTCGCCGTCCAACGTGGTGATCGAGACGGTCAAGAAAGCCGAGGACTCCAACGCCATCATTGTGCGGCTGTACGAGGCGCATGGCAAGCGCGGGACGGCGCGGTTGACCAGCCGGCTGCCGATCATGGGCGCGGCCCAGTGCAACCTGCTGGAAGAGGAGGACCAGCCGCTGGCCTGGCAGGACGGCGGCGCGGAATTTGCGGTCACGCCGTTCAAGATCGTGACGTTGAAGCTGAGCCTGGGGTGATCGGCCCGCTCTGAGACACAGCGATCACCCCGCTTCCGACAGGCCGGCGGGGTGATCGTTCCGCCGTCGTCATGTGTGGTCGCCAGCGGGATGCGTTTTACGAGCGGCGCGACACCGCTCGGAACAATAGCGCACGGTATGCCAGGTGTTGCGCCACTTCTTGCGCCAGACAAACGGGCGTCCGCACACGGGGCAGACTTTGGCCGGCAGATCACGCTTCTTGCGCATTCTCATTGCGTGGATACGCATCCATCATACACCCTTGCAAAAACGGCGCACGTGGCGGGTGCGTTCACAGGTTGGGGCAACTTCATACCCTGTCCGGGGAACTCACCGCAGAGACGCAGAGGACGCAGAGTCTGTTTAAGGACTTCTCTCAGCGATCTTTGCAGTGGCGCCGGCAAGCCAGATCCGTATCTTGCCCCGGTTGTGAACACACCCCGCGTGGCCCAACTGCTGTCCGCCTTACAATACCCCTCAGCGCAATACGCAGTACGCAATACGCAACACGTCATACCGAACCATGCCAGTCAAAACCATCGAATGGGTCGGCGGCCCCGACGGCGCAGCCCGGCTGATCGACCAGACGCTCCTGCCAACCGAACTGAAGTATCTCGACGTGACCGATGTCGAGACGATGTGGGACGCCATCAAGGCGCTGCGCATTCGCGGCGCGCCGGCTATCGGTATCGCCGCCGCGTTCGGGGTGTACCTGGCGGTGCGTGATTCGCCAGCCGGCGATTACACCACTTTTAGGGCTGAAGTCGATCGCGCCGCGCAGTATCTGGCCGGCTCGCGCCCCACCGCCGTCAATCTTTTCTGGGCGCTCAAGCGCATTCAGGATCTGGTCGCCGCCCGCGCAACAGAGCCTGTGCCGGCGCTCAAGCAACACATCCTCGATGAAGCCCTGCGCATGATCGACGAGGACAACGCCGTGTGCCGGGCGATCGGGGAACACAGCCTGGAATTGCTGATCGAGCAGGGGGGTGGTTCGCCGCCGCGCGCAATTCTCACCCACTGCAACGCCGGCGGGCTGGCGACGGCGCAATGGGGCACGGCGCTGGCGCCGGTCTATGTCGCCGCCGAGCGCGGCATCTCGATTCATGTGTACGCCGATGAAACGCGGCCCTTGTTGCAGGGCGCGCGCATCACGGCGTGGGAGTTGCAACAGGCCGGCGTGCCCGTCACGCTCATCACCGACAACATGGCCGCGACGGTGATGGCGCAGGGCCGCATCGACGCGGTCATCGTCGGCACGGATCGCGTCGCCGCCAATGGCGATGTGGCCAACAAGATCGGCACGCTGGGCGTCGCCATTCTGGCCAGGGAATTCGGCGCGCCGTTCTACGTCGCCGCGCCCACCTCGTCCATCGACATGAGCCTGGCGTCGGGCGAACTGATCCCGATCGAGGAGCGGAAGCCGGAGGAGGTGACCGAGGGCTTTGGCCGGCGCACCGCGCCGCCGGGCGTGCGCGTGTACAACCCCGCCTTCGATGTGACGCCCAATCGCTACGTGACCGCGCTCATCACCGAAAAGGGCGTCCTGAGACCGCCGTATGGTGAGGCGCTCAAGACGCTATTTGCCCGGTTGAACAACACGGTGTAATCGGGTAGTATTGATTGGTACTATCAAAATGGCAAACACCTATCCTGTTCTAAACGCCAGCGAGCAAGCCGTCTCGTTCGAGAATCACGATCAACGCTTGTGGGGCATGTTGCATCTGCCGCATGGCGCCGGGCCCCACCCCGCCGTGCTGTTGCTGCACGGGCTGACCGCCTCGCGCATCGAGTCGCACCGCTTCTTCGTCCACCTGGCGCGGGCGCTGGCGGCGCGCGGCATCGCCGCCCTGCGCTTCGACTTTCGCGGCAGCGGCGACAGCGAGGGCGAGTTTCAGGACATGACCGCGCCGGGCGAATTGAGCGACGCCAAAGCCGGCCTGAACTGGATGGTCGCCCATCCTGCGCTGGACAGCGCGCGCCTGGGCGTGGCCGGCGTCAGCCTGGGCGGCATGATCGCCGCGCAACTGGCCGGGCGCAACCCCAGCCTGATTCGCAGTCTGGCGCTGCTTGCGGCGCTGGCCGACCCGGCCTTGTTTGCCGCAGCCGCCCAACAGACAGCCGGCCAGTCGAGCGAATCACCGCTGGAGGCTCTGGCCCGCGATGGATACTACCTGTTGTGGGACTACCCGCTGGGCATGGGGTTTGTGCAAACCATCTTCGAGCAGAAGCCGCTGGAAGACGTGCAACGATTTCGCGGACGGGCGATCATCGTGCACAGCATCGGCGACCCCACCGTGCCGGTGCAGCACGCCGAGTCTTACCAGGCGGCGCTGGGCGAACGGGCAGTTCTGCGCAAGCTGGAGAGCGCCTCGCATGTGTTCAGCGAGCCGCCGGCTGAACGTCAGGCCATCGATCTGACGGTGAGCTGGTTCCAGGAAACGCTCCAGTAACGCAGATTGATCGCCCCGCATGGAGCGCTACGACTACATCATGGCCGGCGCGGGCGCCGCCGGCCTCAGCCTGACGTATCACCTGATCCGCGCCGGCCTGGGGGATCGGCGCATCCTGCTGATCGACCAATCGCCCAAAACAGCCAACGACCGCACCTGGTGTTTCTGGGAAAGCGGAGACAACCTGTATGAGCCGATCGTCTTTCGACGCTGGCGACAGGTGGATTTTCACAGCCCGTCATTTTCGAGCCGGCTCGACCTCAGCCCCTATTGCTACAAGATGATCCGGGGCGAGGACTTCTATCGCTTCATGGATGAGGCGCTGGCGGGCCGGGCTAACATCACACGCCGATACGGGCGCGTCGAGAGGATCGAAGATCACACAGACGGCGCGACGGTCTATGTGGACGGGGCAGCCTGTCATGGCGCCTGGGTGTTCAACAGCATCGCGCCGCAACTGGCCGGCGGAATCAGAGACAGAGAGTATCACCGCCTGTTGCAGCACTTCGCCGGCTGGGTCGTGGTTGCGCCGCAGCCGGCCTTCGATCCGGCCGCTGCGACGCTGATGGACTTTCGCATCGAACAGCAGGGGGAGTGCCGGTTCTGCTATGTGCTGCCGTTCGACGAGCGCCGCGCGCTGGTCGAGTTCACCGTGTTCTCACCGCGCCTGTTGGAGCGCGCCGAGTACGACGCGCAACTGAAGCGTTATCTGGCAGATTACCTGGCGATCAGCGTCTATGAGATCGAGCACGTCGAGTTCGGCGTCATCCCGATGACCGACGCGCCGTTCGAGACGTTTCCCAGCCCGCGCGTGGTCAACATCGGGATCGCCGGCGGTTGCGCCAAGCCTTCCACCGGCTACGCCTTCCTGCGCATTCAACAACAGGCCGGGCGCATCACACGCGCGCTGCAAACCACTGGCCAACCGCGCTACAGTCTCTCGCCGCTGCAACGGCGCTTCGGGTTGTATGACAGCGTGTTGCTCAACATCCTGGACAAAGGCCGCTATCCGGCGCCGCGCGTGTTTGGCGACCTGTTCGCGCGCAATCCCGCTCCGCGCGTGCTGAGCTTTCTGGACGAAAGCAGCCGCGTATTGCAAGAGATGGGGGTGCTGGCCAGCACCTACTACCCGCCGTTCATCGCGGCGACACTGGATGTGACGCTGGGCCGGCTGTGGCGTCGCCTTCGTCAAAAGTCGCGTTGACGGATGAAAACACCTCCTCTACCACACATATGGCTCCGCGCCACCATCATCTCGACAGAACACCAGGAGGATTTCACATGAAAACGACAGGCGCACAACTGAAGTGCAGCGCCGGCTTTTTTGCCGCGCTGCTGACCGGCGTGTTGGCCTTCGCCAACACTTTCGGCGCGACGCAGGCAAGCACGCCGGCTCAGCCAGACGCGCCCGGTATGGCCTGTTTCGGCGCCTTCGGCTATGGCCTGACGTGCCTGACCGAGAAAGGCTGGCAGAACTACAGCAAGGCCGGCAAGCAAATTGGCAGCGACCAGATCGCCGCGCTGGCGCAGTGCCCCGATGGCCGGCTGCTGGTGGCGCACACCATGGGCGTGCATATGTTCAACGGCAAGAAGTGGGCGTCAACCTGATCGAAGGCCGATACTACGAAGTGGTCGAGTTTTTGGATCGGCTAACCTATGGTGAAAAGAGCACCGCCGGCCTGCGCGACGCCCACGCAGACTGGCGCGACACCATCAACGCCGTGGCTGAAGCATGGGGCGATGACAAACTGCGCCGGCCGGCCTGCTAGAATACGGCCCGTTTCAACAGATTCATTGTGTTTCCCACGCCGCGCGTCCCCCCTGGGACGCGCGCGCATGTTACAGCCATGAGCGTTAGCGAGCGCACCGACATCCGAAATATCGCCATCGTGGCCCACGTTGACCACGGCAAGACCACGCTGGTCGACGGCATGTTGCGCCAGGCGCGCATCTTCCGCGACAACCAGGTCGTGGTCGAGCGCGTGATGGACTCCAACGATCTGGAGCGCGAGCGCGGCATCACGATTCTGGCCAAGAACGCAGCCGTCATCTACAAAGATGTCAAGATCAACATCGTGGACACACCCGGCCATGCCGACTTCGGCGGCGAGGTCGAGCGCGTGCTGAACATGGTGGACGGCGTGCTGCTGCTGGTCGATGCGGTGGACGGCCCCATGCCCCAAACGCGCTTTGTGTTGCGCAAGGCGCTGGAACTCGGCCACAAAGCGATTGTGGTCATCAACAAAGTGGACCGCCCCAACGCGCGCCTGTCGTTTGTCGCCAACGCCACTTTCGATTTGTTCATCGAGCTGGGCGCGACCGACGAACAGGCCGAGTTTCCCATCGTGTACAGCAATGCCATCACCGCCCAGGCTTCGCTCACAGCCGACAGCCTCGGCCCCGATCTCCAGCCGTTGTTCGACACGATTCTGAACTACATCCCCGGCCCGCGCGTTGATCTGGACGGGCCGCCGCAAATGCTCGTCACCACACTGGCCTACGACGACTACAAGGGCCGCATCGCCATCGGTCGCTTGAGCAGCGGACGCCTGAGCAAAGGCCAGGAGGTTGCGCGCATCGACACAGCCGGCGCGCAATCCAGGGGCAAACTGACCGGCGTGTACACGCACCTCGGCCTGCAACGCATCGAGAAAGAGACGGTGGAAGCCGGCGACATCGTGGCCGTGACCGGCCTGCCGGAAATCTTCATCGGCGAGACCATCGCCGATCCAGCCTATCCTGTCGCCCTGCCGCCCATCCGCGTGGAGGAGCCGACGGTGCGCATGACGTTCGGCGTGAACACCAGCCCATTCGCCGGCAAGGAAGGGACATGGAGCACCTCGCGCAAGCTGCGCGAGCGGCTGTACAAAGAACTGGAGCACAACGTGTCGCTGCGCGTGGCGGACGGCAGCAGCGCGGACACATTCATCGTCAGCGGGCGCGGTGAACTGCACCTGATCGTGCTCATCGAAACCATGCGCCGCGAAGGCTACGAGTTTCAGGTGGGCAAACCCGAGGTCATCTTCAAGACCGACCCCGCCACCGGCCAGGCCCTGGAACCGTTCGAGGAGCTGTACATCGAAGTGCCGGAGGACTATCTGGGCGTGATCGTCGAGATGCTGGGGCAGCGCCAGGGCCAGATGATGGACATCTCGCACGGCGACAATGGCATCGTCACAGTCAAGTACAAAGTGCCCACGCGCGGCCTGCTGGGATTCCGCAGCGCGGCGCTCACCGCCACGCGCGGCACCATCATCATGCACGCGCTGTTCTCCGGCTACGAGCCGATGGCCGGCCCCATCCGCCAGCGCGAGCGCGGGTCCCTCATCGCCTGGGAAGACGGTCAGGCGGTGACCTACGGCTTGCGCAACGCCTGGGAGCGCGGCACATTGTTCATCGAGCCTGGCACGCAGGTCTACGAAGGCATGGTGGTGGGCGAAAACAGCCGCAATGAAGATCTGGAAGTGAATGTATGCAAGACCAAAGTGCTATCGGCTGTGCGCACGCGCGCCGTCGATCACGACACCAGCCGGCTGCCCCCCATCCGCCAGATGTCGCTGGACGATTGCGTCGAGTTCATCAGCGACGATGAGCTGGTCGAAGTGACACCGCTCAACATTCGCATGCGCAAGAAAATCCTGCGCAAGGACGAGCGCGCCAAGGCGTTGTTCAGGGGGGTGAAGGTTGTGAGTGATGAGTGATGAGTGGCGAGTGCTGAGTATTGCGTATTCCGTATTGGGTGGTTGGACGCTCAGAATCATCAATCGTCAATCGTCAATTCCTCAATTGTCAATTGAGCAGCGTCGCTGGCGCATGACTTCGAAGGCCAGCACGGCAGTGGCCGAAGCGGTGTCAAGCGCCTGGGGGAAAGGGCGACCATAGGGGATGCGCAGACGAATGTCGGCCTGCTGCAAAAGGCTTTTGTGAATGCCGCGTTTCTCGCCGCCGATGAGCAGGAAGAGCGGGCCGGTCAGGTTAGCCTCATAAACCGGCCTGGCGCGTTCGGCGGCGGCGCAGGCGATCATCAGGCCGCGCGCGCGAAACGCCTGCACCGCCTGCTCAGGATCGTCGGCCACGGCGACGGGGATCAACTCGGAAGCGCCGGCCGAGGCGCGGGCCACCGTGCCGGCGGCGGACATCCAGTTACGCGCCCGCAACACCAGCCCATCGGCGCCGGCGGCATAGAGCGAGCGCACCGCCGAGCCAAAGTTAAACGGGTCCTCGATGCCGTCGAGCATGGCGATAAGGGGGCGGGGATTATCCCGGCCCAGGTCGCGCAGCGCGACGAACTGCCGGTCGCCGACGAGGGCCAGCACGCCGCCATGCGTGGTTCCCTGGGCCAGCGCGTCGATCTCGGCGCGGTCTTTGCGCGTCACCTCTGCGCCGATGGATCGGGCAATCCGCTCGAGACGCAGGGCGCGCGCATCCCAGCGATCTCTGGCAAGCATCAGCGTATGGATGGGCCGGCTGCGCGCGACGAGCGCGGCTTCGATGGAGATGCAGCCTTCGAGGATGGCGTGTTCGGGCATATTGCCGGGCATATTGACTGTGGAGTGTATCATCAGGCAGTGTTAAAATCGGGCCTGCGCGGGTGTAGCTGAGTGGCACAGCGTCTGCCTTCCAAGCAGAAGATCGCGGGTTCGAATCCCGTCGCCCGCTTTCATGATTGAGTCATTTGGTCATTGACTCATTGAGCCATTGAGCCATTGGGTCGTTGAGTCATTCGACAAATCACCCAATCACTCAATGGCTCAATGACCCAATCACCCAATCTCTCAATCCCTCAATTCCCTGCCATGAATCTGAAAATCATCGTCCTCGCCGGCGACGGCATCGGCCCCGAAGTAACCCGCGAAGCCCTGCTCGTGCTGAAGGCAGTCGTCAAACGTGGCAGGCACACGCTGGACATCAGCCACGCCCTGATCGGCGGGATCGCCATTGACCGCGCCGGCCAGCCGCTGCCGAAGGAAACCACAGCCGCCTGCAAGGCTGCCGACGCCGTGCTGCTCGGCGCGGTGGGCGGGCCAAAGTGGAGCGATCCAAAGGCCAAAGTGCGCCCGGAGCAGGGACTGCTCGGCATCCGCAAGGCGTTGGGACTGTTTGCCAACTTGAGGCCGGTCAAAGTGTTCGACGCCCTGATCGGCGCTTCCACCCTCAAGCCGGAGGCAGTGCGCGGGGTGGACGTGATGATTGTGCGCGAGCTGACCGGCGGCGCGTATTTCGGCAAACCGCAGGGGCAAAGCGGCAAGCCGCCGGCGCGCGAAGCGGTGGACACCACCCATTACACCGAGGCTGAAGTGGCCCGGCTGATGCGCATCGCGTTCGACCTGGCGCGACAGCGCCGGCGCAAGCTCACCTCGGTGGACAAGGCCAACGTGCTGGCGACCTCGCGGCTGTGGCGCGCGGTTGCCCACGAGGTGGCCGCCGAATATCCCGACGTGCAATTTGAAGATGCGCTGGTGGACGCCTGCGCCATGCACCTGATCCGCGCGCCGAAGAACTTTGACGTGATCGCCACGGAGAACATGTTCGGCGACATCCTGAGCGACGAGGCGGCCATGCTGGCCGGCTCGCTGGGCATGTTGCCCAGCGCCTCACTGGGCGAGAAGCTCAACCGGCACGGCCATCGGCGCGGACTGTACGAGCCGATCCACGGCAGCGCGCCGGACATCGCCGGCAAGGGCATCGCCAATCCGCTCGCCACCATCCTGAGCTGCGCCATGATGTTGCGCTGGTCGTTCGGCCTGGATGAGGAAGCGGCCTGCATCGAAGGGGCCGTTGAACGCGCGCTCAACGACGGGTTGCGCTGCAAAGATATCGCGTCGGACGGCGCCACAGTGCTGGGCACTAGAGAGATGGGCGCAGCCGTGATCGAGCGATTGTGATCGAGCGATTGTGATCGAGCGACGATGGGGTTGGCCGGCGCGCATCACGAATTCGCGCCGGCCAGCGATTCATCCGGCAAACGCAGGCGGTTTTTGTCCGCGTCATACTCAAACAACTCTGCGTAACGTCCCCACTCCATTGCCGTCTCCAGTTGGCGTTGGGCCTCGTCTGCGGGAAAGTGCTCGTCCAGCACATCGAGGAAGAAATCGGCGTCCATGGCGCCGCGTTTAGAGCCTTTCAACGTGTTGACGATGAAGCGCAACATCGGCACCCGCTCGAGCGCCTGTTGGCGGAACAGCTCTTTGCTTTGCAGAATATCCGCTTCAACAAACGCGCGCCCTATTGGCGTCAGGGCCACGGCGCCGGCCTGAACCTCGGCAAAGCCCAACAAGCGCGCGGCGTCGAGGAATTGCCACAAGTCGTCGGTGTCGATATGCAGTTCGCCGGCCAGCTCGGCGATATCATGCGCGCCGCCATGTTCGTCAACCAGCTCCAACAAACCGCTCACGCCGCCCACGCGCGCGTGCGGCAACGGCGCAAAGCGCGTTTCGGCGCGCCGGTCGATGCCGGCGATCAGTTGCTGCACATCGGCCTGAGGATTCGTCATCGCCAGATAGATGGCGTCCTTGATCTGCTCATAGCCGGGCATGGTTCGCTCGCGCGGGCGCGGCAGGTCAATAGTGACCTCGCCGCGCACATGGCCTGGATTGGCGCCCAGGATAATGACGCGGTCGGCCAGCAGCACCGCGTCATCAATGTTGTGCGTCACCAGCAGCACGCTGCGCGCGGAGAAATTGCCCGCCGCCCACAAGTCAGCCACCTCGCTGCGCAGGTTCTCGGCGGTGAGCACATCCAATCCGCTGAACGGCTCGTCCATGAACAGCAAGGCCGGCTGCATGACAAAGGCGCGCGCGAGCCCCACGCGCTGTTTCATGCCGCCCGATAGCTCTTTGGGATAGGCGCTCTCAAAGCCATCAAGGCCGACGCGGTCGATGGCCTGCAACGCGCGCCGGCGGCGCTCTTCGCGCGGCACGCCTTGCGCCTTCAGGCCCAGCTCCACGTTCTCCTGCACCGTCAACCAGGGCAATAGCGCGAAACTCTGGAACACCATCGCCACATCAGGATTGGGGCCAACAACCGGCCTGCCGCACGACACCGCTGAGCCGCTGGATGGCGGGATCAGGCCGGCCAGAATGCGCAGCAGCGTGCTTTTGCCGCTGCCGCTCTTGCCCAGCAGCGCCACAATCTCGCCTTCGCGGATGGTGAGATTGATATCCTGCAAAACGGTGAACGCGCCGTTGCCGTCGGGCAGATCAAACGCTTTGCAGATTCTGGTCGCTTGAAGCAGCACTGGACGAGCATCCACGGCGCCGCTTGTCGGTCGGGTCATGGTCAGAGTCATGGCAACCTCCAAAGAACTTGATTGAAAATGCGGGTCAGATGCAAGCGGGCTTTACAGCCGGTAGCGCGTTTCGGCCAGCGCGTACAAGCGTCGCCACAGCAGGCGATTCAAGGCGACCACAAACACGCTCATCATGCCGACGCCCAGCACAATGCGCGGCCAGTCGCCCACGCTGGTGGCGTCGGCGATATAGGCGCCCAGACCGGTCGCGGTGAGCGTGGTGTCGCCCCACGAGACGATCTCGGCCACGATGCTGGCGTTCCACGCGCCGCCGGAGGCGGTAATCGCGCCAGTCACCCAGGCCGGGAAGACGGCCGGCATGATGAGCGACTGCCAGCGCCGCCAGCCACTGAGACGCATATTGCCGGCCATCTCGCGCAGGTCGTTGGGAATGCTCTGCGCGCCGGCGATGGCATTGAAGAGGATGTACCACTGCGCCCCCAACGCCATCAACACGATGCCGCCAATGTCGAGGGCGATGTGGAGCCGAATCAGCGCAATGGTGACAAATGGAAACAGGAAGTTGGCCGGAAAGGACACCAAAAACATGGTCACCGGCTGGGCAATGCGCGCCACGCGCGGGTTCATGCCGATGGCAACGCCGAGCGGCGTCCAGAACAGTGTGCTGACGACAACGATGACCGCCACGCGCGCAAAGGTCAGCGCGCCCAACCAGACGACGTGGAGCATCTCCTCGAATCCAACTTCCGTATGAATGAACCAGACGGCCAGGCCGACGATGAGCAGCGTCACAAGCAACAGGACAGCATTGAACAGGGCGTCGAACCAGCGCAGGGCGCGCGGTGAGATGGCCGGTCGTGTCAGCCGGCGCGACGAGCGGCCGGGCCGGCGCGCCGCGCGCCGTTGCGCCGACAGCCGTTCGCCGGCCTCAGACAATCCATTGCGCAACGCTTGCAGCATGGACGACCGCCGCAACATCTCCAGCACCCACGAATGCGGCGCCTGGCTGGATTCGTTCTGCTCGATTTTGAATCGGTCGGCCCAGGCAATCAGCGGTCGCCACAGCAATTGATCGAGGGCCAGCACCAGCGCAGCCATGGCGGCCAGAGCCAGCAGCAACGCGCCCATATTCTGCTGCGCCACCGCCTCGGTGACATACGCGCCGATGCCCGGCAACGTGTATTCCTGATTGAGCACGCTGATGGCCTCGCTGGCCGCCACGAAGAACCAGCCGCCGCCAAAGCTCATCACTATGTTCCACACCAGCCCGATCACGCCGCTCGGCGCCTGCACATGCGTGAACCGCTTCCAGCGCGACAGGCGATAGACCGTCGCGGCTTCCTGCATATCCACGGGGACATTGCGCAGAGCGTGGTAGAACGAGAACGTCATGTTCCAGACCTGGCTGGTGAAAATGGCAAAGATGGAAGCCGCCTCCAATCCCAGCAAGCTGCCGCGAAACAGGGCAATGAAGCCGGTGATGGTGACCGACAGGAAGCCAAGCACCGGCACGGACTGCAACACATCAAGCGCGGGAATGATGATCCGCTCGGCGTAGCGGTTGGACGCCGCCAGATAGCCCACGACAAACGTGAATAGCAGTGAGAAGCCCATCGCCACGAACATGCGCAGCGTCGAACGGGCGAGGTAATACGGAAGGTTGGCCGGGTCGAGGCTGATCGCCGGCAGTTTCTCCGGCGGCTCGAACGCAACCAGAGCGCCGGCGCCGACCGCCGCGACCAGATAGATCAACACCATCACGCCGAGCAGAATTGCCACATCGGCCAGGCCAAATGGCAGGCGCTTCAACGCTTCGCGCGTCGGGAATGTTCGCTGCAACATGCTCACCTCCATGCCCTGCGCAGGGCTTGTGTCACATACCAATCACCTCGCAGAAAAAGCAGAAGAGCGATCCGAGGGGCCGCTCTTCTATTCGCGTGACAACGCCTGAACAGGCGTTGCTGTGATGCGATGTGCGCTGCGCCCCTCGTCGAGTTTTGGCACTGGCGGACGTAGATTCCGTTGCGCTCACGCTGCGCGCAAGCGCGCACATCGGGATCAGAATCAGCTACTACGGGCACAGCCTTAATCCGGCCTTGCCTGTTTTACCCATTGGCGTCTTTCGACGTTTCCGGGCGGCAGCTTTTGTTCAGCCAGGAGCCTCACCTAACAAGCGCTCTTCAGTTGTTATCCAGGGGCGGCTTATACCACCCCTTCCTGGGGCTGTCAATAGGTCAAAGTGCTGAGTGGTGAGTGATGAGTGGCGAGTGCCGGGTGATGAGCGCCTTGCGCAGGCGCCCTGGTTCGCCCGTCGGCGGACGCAGATGACCGTGAAGGATCGGCGCGTCCGCAACGATCTCGTGGTCAGTGTTCCAGCGCAGGCCCTGGCAGTCATGCAATCGCATCACGGCTACAATCAGTGTCAATTCATTCTTCTGACAGAGGCAACGACACAATGGCAGACGCGAAATACATCTGGATGGATGGCAAGCTGATCGAGTGGGACAAGGCCACGGTTCATGTCAAGACGCATGCGCTGCACTATGGCAGCAGCGTGTTCGAGGGCATCCGCGCATACGCCTCGCCGGCCGGCCCGAAAGTGCTGTTCCTCAAAGAGCATATCCGGCGCTTGTTCCGCTCGGCGAAAGCATATCGCATGGAACTGCCCTACACCGAAGAGACTCTGTGCGAGGCAGTGAAGGCGGTTGTGCGTGAGAACAACCACCAGGCTTGCTACATCCGCCCGATTGCCTTTCGCGGGGACGAAGCGCTGGGCGTCAACCCGCGCCGCTGCTCGGTGCGCGCGGCTATCTTCACGCTGGAATGGGGCGCTTACCTGGGCGCAGAGGCTATCGAGCAGGGCGTGGATGTCGGCGTGTCGTCGTGGCGGCGCACCGTGCCGGGCGTGGGGATGCCTATGGGCAAGATCGGCGGGCAATACGTCAACTCACAGATGATGGTGATGGAGGCGCTGGATCATGGCTACAGCGAGGCGATTGCGCTGGACATCGAAGGGCACGTGAGCGAAGGCAGCGGCGAGAACATCTTCGTTATTCTCGACGGTGTGATCTACACGCCGCCGATGGCCGGCTCGATTCTGCTGGGCATCACGCGCGCCGGCGTGATGCAGATTGCGCGCAGCCTGGGCTATGAGATTCGCGAACAGAACATCCCGCGCGAACTGCTCTACATGGCCGACGAGATTTTCTTCACCGGCACGGCAGCCGAAGTGACGCCGGTGCGCAGCGTGGACAAGGCGCCCATCGGCAGCGGGTCGCGCGGCCCAATCACCGAACGCATTCAGTCCACTTTCTTTGACATCGTGAACAGCCGGGTCGAGGATCGCTGGGGCTGGTTGACGCCGGTGGGTTAAAGAAAAGGTGTCCGACACCCTCGAGGTGTCGGACACCTTCACACCCGTACATAGCGTAGGGGCGAATCATCATTCGCCCCTACGATTCGCCCTCGGTAGGGGCGCAGCGGCGCTGCGCCCCTACCCCACGCCCCTACCTACGGCCGCACCGCAATCGGCACATACGCATACCACATATCGGGCGGCCGCACCACGATCGGCGCATACGCGCGCCACGGCCCAACCTCCACAAACGGCGCGTAGCGCACGATCTCGCCGTCCACTGCGCCGATCGTCACGCTGTTGTTCAGCGTGTACCCGCCCGGCAGCGGCCCGCTCCCCGCGCGCACGGTGATCGTCAGCACAGCCGTCCCGCCCGCCGGCACGTTCACCCCGCTCCAGACCAGCGTCTGCCCGCTCTGCGCATACCCCGGCGTCGCGCTCACCAGCGTCGCGCTCACCGCCAGCGTGTCCGTCACCTGTGTCGTCACCGCCGCGCTGCCGCTGTTGCTCAGCACAATCGTGTAGCTCACCAGCGCGCCCATCCGCACAACCGTCGGCGTGACCTCCTTGCGCGTGCCGGTCGGCCCGCTGGTGTCAACGAAGCTGATCCCGCCCTGCGTACTGAATGACCAGTGCCCGCCGCTGCCGTCCGCGTCGGTGAACACCGTGCAGCCGGCGTCCGCGCACGCCCGCACCTGCCAGTAGTACGTCGCGCCCGGCGTCAGCCCGCTCAGCGCGACGCTGGTGTTCGTCCCCACGCTCGTCGCCGGCGTGCATCCGCTCGTCGTGCTGTTGCAGTAGCGGTAGTGATCAGCCCCCGCTGATGCGCCCCAGCTCAGCGTCGGGTTCGTCGGCTGCCCCGTCGCACCGTTCGCCGGCGCCGTCTTGTTGAATGGTTGGGCCAGGGTCTCGTAGTTGAAGGTGATGTCCTGCAGGGCCGGGCTGGCCTCGGTCGTCCGATCGCGCCAGAGGATCACCCGGTAGCGGGCGTAGCGCCCGCTGACGCCGCTCATGCCCTGCGTCCAGCTCCCGTTCCCCATCGCCCCGACCGGCGTCCAGGTCGGGCTGCTCAGCGCGGCCAGGTTGTCGCTGGCCGCCACGAACAGGGTGATGCCCGTGCCGGCGCTGATCTGGGTCGTGGCCGAGACGGTATGCCAGACCGTGCCGTTCTGCCCGCTGTCCATGACCATGGACTCCAGGACGCCGTAATTTGGGAAGGCCGTGCCGTAGACCGGCCGCGGCTGGCCGAACCAGTCCGCGCTGCTGCCGCGACCTGGACCGAACGAGGCGTAGGCGCTGGACGCAGACTGCACCGGCAGGTCGAAGCTGGGCGTGGCGTTGTAGGGCGCGGTGTTATTCCCATTATGGAAGTACACCCGCCCGCTTGTCCCGCCAACCCAGCTCCAGTCTGTCGCTAGGTGGCTGATGACCAGATCAATTCGCCCGTCGGCATTCAAGTCGCTCAGATTCAGCCCACGGAAGCCGAAGTTGATCGGCAGCGTCCAAGAGATCGTCGCCGTCCCGCTCCCCGGCAGCGGCCCCCAGAAGACGCGCGTGAAACCACCGTGGTAGTTCTGCACCACCACGTCGCGCTGGCCATCGCCATTCAGGTCGGCCACTGAGACCGATTGAGCGCCGACGCTCGGCAGGTTGGTTCGCGCGCTGACGGTGTAGGTCACTCCGTGTGGCCCGCCAGCCTGTCCCCAGTAGATATAGCTATCACCGGCACCATAGAACGAGCCAGGTAAGATCACCTCTGGCTGGTTGTCGCTGTTTAGGTCGACAACAGCCACACCCAGTCCACCCGTAGTGGGCAGGTTGGTTCGCGCGCTGACGGTGTAGGTCACTCCGTATGGCCCGCCAGCCTGCCCCCAGTAAATGTAGCTACTGGAGCTATATCCCGAAAAGACCACCTCTGGCAAGCCGTCTGCATTCAGGTCGGCGATGGCAACACCTACTGGTGCGCTAGAAGGCAGATCGGTGCGTGCAGCATCACTGTATTGCACGCCATACGGCCCGCCAGCCTGCCCCCAGTAAATGTAGCTCACCGGGCCGACTTCATTAAGAACCACTAGTTCTGGCCGACCGTCAGCATTTAGATCAGCTGCTGCTACTGTCACTGACTGGTAGGTAGGCAGATCGGTGTGTGCAGCAGTGCTGTATTGCACACCATGCGGTCCGCCAGCTAGTCCCCAATAGATAAAAGTGTGACTCGGACCATTAACATCGGGACTATTTGCAAATAACACCTCCGGCCACCCGTCGCCGTTCAAGTCAGCAGAAGTCACAGATATCGTACCGGCAGTTGGCAGGTCAGTGCGTTGGCTCGCCCCCCAAGTTGGGCTACCGGGTGTCCCTTGCCCCCAATAAATCCAGCCGCCGTTGAAGACCCGGGTGCTGCCATCGAACGCGTTGGAAAACAGCAGCTCGGAGATGCCGTCGCCGTTCAGGTCGCTGGAGTAGGGGTTGGCACCGTCGCTCTTGTGGTTGCCGGCCAGGCGCAGGGTCTGCCCGCCGGCGCTGTCGCCCGGCCCCTGGCACCACACGCCCGCCCCCGCGCACACCCCGAACGTCCCGACCAACTGCCCGAAGCTGCTCACGCTGCTGGGGCGGAAGTACTGGTTCGTCCCGCTGGGGGCGACGCCCAGCGCCGCGTTCGGCGTCGTCCACTCGGTCTGCGTCCAGGTGCCGGGGGCGGCATGAGCCGTGCGCAGCGGCAGCAACGCTGCGCTATCTTTCGGCCCCGCGCCTGGCGAGGCGGTGCCCACCAGCGATGCAGCCAGCACGCCGGCAGACGTCACGGCGCGCAACACCTGAGTAGGTAATCTTGTGTGACTCATGCTTTACACCTCCTCCAGGCCATACACCTCTGCTCTCATCAGCACAGGTGCGCACCCAATTCTTCGCACCTCTGAACGATGGTGTTCCTGTGCGCCGGCAACTCGATCACATGCGGCGAGAGCGGGAAGTTGCGCGATATATATCAGGAATTGCGCCGCTTGTCAAGACATAGATTTTTCATAATCTAACAGATATGCACACTGTTTAATAAATATCCCCCACACATAAAAAAACATATAGATTCATTCGCAACAATCCTTGTGCCAAAATTTGTCCTGAAGATGCTCTTTCAGATCGCAAACGCGCAATAAAAAAGCGGGCGAAGGCCATCGCCCTCGCCCGCCCGGGCATCATCGTGGATTGCGCGTAGGGGCGAATGATGATTCGCCCCTACGCC
>DAOTYS010000049.1:0-4181 GCA_034434575.1 Thermoflexales bacterium | reverse complement strand
CTCGGTCGCAGGGCGCGGGCGATCTCGTCGAGCACGGCGCAGATATCCAGCGGATTGCCAGGCTCGAGTGCTGCAGCCGCGCCATCTTCCAGACCGCCGCGCGCCAGGCACCTGACCAGGCGCAGACCATCCCTTGCGCCTGCGCCGATGGGTTTTGTAGAGACGCGCAGCAGCGCGTCGCTACAGGCGTCATGAACGGGGGAAGTGAGCCGTGCAGGATTCGAACCTGCGACACAAGGATTAAAAGTCCTCTGCTCTACCAAGCTGAGCTAACGGCCCGGATGAATCAGAACGCTGCCAGCGCGTAGTATATCAAATCGCGGCGATGAGGAGTCCGACACCTGAGCCTGCGGGTACAATCAAAACGCGCGCCGGCCCCGAAAGGGCAGCCATGCCAACATTGAACCGGATCGGGAAGGACTGCCATGCCACGCATCTTTGACAACATCGAGCAAGACCTGCTCCCTGCGCTGACCCAGACGCTGGCCGTCTCTGAGCGGGCTGATTTCTGCGTCGGCTATTTCAACTTGCGCGGGTGGAGACAAATCGACGAGCACATCGACCGCTGGAGCGGCGCCGATGGCCAACGCTGCCGGCTGCTCATCGGCATGCAGCGCCTGCCGGCTGATGAGTTGCGCGCCGCCTATAGCCTGACCTCTGGGGATGACAGCGGCATCGACAACCCCACCGCGCTGCGCCTGAAAAAGAAGCTCGCCGAGGAGTTGCGCGACCAGCTCACCCACGGCGCGCCGACCAATGCCGACGAAGCCGGCCTGCGCCGGCTTGCAAACCAGATCAGGGCCGGCAAGCTGGCGGTCAAGCTGTTCCTGCGCCATCCGTTGCACGCCAAGCTGTATTTGCTGTTCCGCTCCGATTACAACAACCCAATCACCGGCTACCTCGGCAGCAGCAACCTGACCTTCTCCGGCCTGTCGCATCAGGGCGAGCTGAACGTCGATGTCGTCGATCACGACGCTGCGCGCAAGCTGGCGGCCTGGTTTGAAGATCGCTGGAATGACCGCTGGTGCCTGGACATCTCGCAGGAGCTGGCGCAGATTATCGACGAGAGCTGGGCGCGCGAGGACCCGATCCCGCCGTATCACATCTACCTCAAGATGGCCTATCACCTCTCGCAGGAGGCGCGCGCCGGCCTGGCCGAGTTTCAAATCCCGCGCGACTTTGGCGCCCGGCTGTTCGACTTCCAGCGCGCGGCCGTCAAAATCGCCGCGCATCACCTGAACAAACGCGGCGGGGTGCTCATCGGCGATGTGGTCGGCCTGGGCAAGACCCTCATGGCCACCGCCGTCGCCCGCATCTTTGAAGAAGACCAGGACCTGGAGACGCTCATCATCTGCCCCAAAAACCTGGTCAGGATGTGGGAGGATTACCGCGAGCGATACCGGCTGCGCGGCCGCGTGCTGCCGCTCAGCCGCGTCATCAACGAGCTGCCCGACCTGCGCCGTTACCGGCTGGTGATCGTGGACGAGAGCCACAACCTGCGCAACCGCGAAGGCCGGCGCTTCCGCGCCATTCAGGAGTACATCGCCCGCAACGACAGCAAGTGCATCCTGCTGTCGGCCACGCCCTATAACAAGTCCTATCTTGACCTGTCCGCCCAGTTGCGCTTGTTCATCGCCGACGAAGACCGGCTGCCGATCCGCCCGGAGCGCCTGCTGCGCGAGATGGGCGAAGTCGCGTTCCAGGCGCAGTTTCAGGCCGACCCCTGGTCCATCGCCGCGTTCGAGAAGAGCGCGCACGCCGACGACTGGCGCGACCTGATGCGGTTGTACATGGTGCGCCGCACGCGCAGTTTCATTCAGGCCAACTACGCCCTCACCGACCCGGCCAACCGCCGCAAATATCTGCTGTTGGAAGACGGCGCGCGCGCCTATTTCCCCGCCCGTGTGCCGCGCACGCTTACGTTCCGCATCGAGGACGGCGACCCCGGCGATCAGTACGCCCGGCTCTACACGCCCGAAGTCGTCGATGCCATCGGCGCGCTCAAGCTGCCGCGCTATGGCCTGGGCAACTATGTGATTCAGACCGCCGGCAAGGCGGCCCGCGTCGAACCGACACCGGCTGAGAAGATTGTGCTGCGCAATCTGGCGCGCGCCGGCCGGCGCCTGATGGGCTTCTGCCGCACCAACCTGTTCAAGCGTCTGGAGAGCAGCGGGCAGGCGTTCATCCTGTCTCTCGAACGGCATATCCTGCGCAACTACATTTTCCTGCATGCCATCGAACACAACCTGCCGATTCCCATCGGAACACAGGACGCCGGCCTGCTCGACCCGCGCGCATCGGACGCAGACCCCGACTCGCTGGACGCGCTGTCGTTCATGGTCGATGACGAGGAAGCCGACACAGCCGGCAACGGCGCAGCCGGCAACGACGCAGCCGGCAACGACGCAGCCGGCAACGACGGCGACGCAGAGGCCCCTGAGCCGGAAGAGGTTTCTCTTGCCGGCGCCCGTTTCAACGAGGCCGAGTTCCAGCGTCGCGCTGCCGCCGCCTATGACCTGTACGCCCGGCAATACGCCCGGCGCTTCAAATGGCTGCGCCCGGCCTTCTTCCGCCCGGCGCTGGCCGACGACCTGCGCGCTGATGCCCGCGCCTTGCTCGACATCCTGCAACGCAACGGCGCATGGAACCCGGATCAGGACGCCAAGCTGGCCGAGCTGGTCAACCTGTTGACCCGCAGGCATCCCCGCGACAAAGTGCTGATCTTTTCGCAGTTCGCCGACACGGTGCGCTACCTGGCCGCGCAATTGCGGCGGCGCGGCGTGAGCGCGTGCGCCGGCGTCACCGGCGACGTCCCAGACCCCACCGACTACGTCTGGCGCTTCAGCCCGCAGAGCAACGGCAAATCCATCGCCCCCGATCAGGAGCTGCGCGCGCTCGTCGCCACCGATGTCCTGAGCGAAGGGCAGAACCTGCAGGACGCTTTTGTGGTGGTCAACTACGATCTGCCCTGGGCCATCATCCGCCTGATTCAGCGCGCCGGCCGGGTCGATCGCATCGGCCAGCAGGCGCCCGACATTTTCTGCTATTCGTTCCTGCCGGCCGAGGGCGTCAATCGCATCATTCGCCTGCGCGACCGGCTGCGCGACCGCCTGCGCCAGAACGCCGAAGTTGTCGGCACGGACGAGGCGTTCTTTGAAGACGAAGCCGCCGAATCGAGCAACCAGGCCGTGCTCGATCTGTACAACGAGAAGGCCGGCATCCTGGATGGCGACGCCGACACCGAGGTCGATCTGGCCTCCTACGCCTACCAGATCTGGAAGAATGCCGTCGATGCCGACCCCCGGCTCGAAAAGAGCATCCCCGCCCTGCCCAACGTGGTGTTCTCCGCGAAACGGCTTCCCGCGTCTCCCGGCGGCAGCGGCGAGGGCCGGCAGGGTGTGCTGGTCTACCTGCGCACGCCGCAGGACAACGACGCGCTGGTGTGGCTCGACGCGAACGGCAATCGCGTGACCGAATCGCAGTATGACGTGCTGAACGCGGCGGCCTGCGCGCCCGACACGCCGGCGGCGCCCCGCGACGAGCGCCATCACGAACTGGTGGATCAGGCCGCGCGCCGGGTGGCGGACGAAGAGAAAACCAGCGGCGGCGCGCTGGGCCGGCCCAGCGGCGCGCGATTCAAGACCTACACCCGCCTGAAGCAATACGCCGAGGCCAGCCGCGGCGCACTGTTCGAGGCGCCCGACGCGCTTCGCGCCGTCATCGACGACCTTTATCGCTATCCGCTGCGCCAGACTGCCGTGGACATCCTGAATCGCCAGTTGCGCGCCGGCATCACGGATGAGGATCTGGCCCGACTGGCGCTGCAATTGCGCGAGGAGGGCCGGCTGTCTCTGCGCGGCGAGGATGGCGACGGCGCGCTCGCCGAACCGCGCATTGTGTGTTCGCTGGGACTGGTAAGGTAAGCCGGCGCGTTGAACTGATGCTCAAAGTGAAAAAGATCACCCCACTGTAGCCAGGCTCGTTACCGAGCGCACGGCATGCAAAGCCGGCTTTCGCTTACAGTGGAGTGATCCAGTGACCGCATTGTACTGAGCTTTGATTAAACAATGTCGCATCGCCTTATCGCTCCCATGGCAAGTCAGACATATGGACGCACGCCCACAAGCGAGCGTCTGACCGTCCGGTGCGCCGCAGGCTGCCACGGATGTTGCAGCGCAGTT
>DAOTYS010000048.1:0-37978 GCA_034434575.1 Thermoflexales bacterium | reverse complement strand
TTGTGGAAACGCGCGGCTACGCCAGCGGCATCGCGCAGATGACGTATCGGCGCGCGTATACTGTTTAATGTGATCGCTTCAATACGCATTGATCAGTCAGACGTGTTGCCGCAGTGGGCGGACAAGGCGGCCACTGTGTCTGAGATCCAACGCCTGGATCGGCTGCTCGAGCAGCGGTTCAGCAACCGTATTGTTCTGGAGCCGGCGCTGAGCCGTTCGCTGGTCAGCTTTCAGGCCAACAAGTCGAGATCGGCGTATCGTTGGTACAAATACAAAGAGGGGTTCTCCGCCGCGCTGGTGGAGTATTTGCTCAACCGCTGGCAAATCGCCAGGGGCAGGATATTGGACCCGTTTGCCGGGAGCGGCACGGCGTTATTTGTCGCCAGCGATCTGGGAATGGACGCGGATGGCATCGAGCTGTTACCGGTTGGCCAGCAAATCGTGCGGGCCAGGGAAATGGTCGAGCGTGGCTTGGACGATGACACGATCGCGCATCTGCGCGAATGGCGAGAGGCGCGCCCGTGGAAAAACACCCCTGAGCGCGCTCCAATTGTAGAGTTGCGCATTACACGGGGGGCGTATCCGCCGGAGACAAAAGACGCGATCGAGCGATATCTGGGCGCAATTCGGGCTGAACAGCCGGCAGTCCAAACGCTGTTGCGCCTTGCGCTGTTGTGTGTGCTGGAAGCTGTGAGCTACACGCGCAAGGATGGCCAGTACCTGCGATGGGATTACAGGGCGGGACGCGCGCGCGGCGGAAAGGAATTCGACAAAGGCACTGTTCTCGATTTTGACACAGCCATCGTCGGCAAGCTCGATGAGATTTTGCAGGACGTGAGCGACGGCCTGAGTCAACTCACTGTGTTCGGCGATGGACGCGCCGGGGAGCGACGAGGCAAAATCCATCTTATCGAGGGATCGTGTCTGGAGGCAATGCCGCAAATGCCATCGGAAACGTATGATGCAATTGTCACTTCGCCGCCGTATTGCAACCGTTACGACTACACGCGAACCTATGCGCTGGAGCTGGCCATGCTTGGGATTGGCGAGCGGGAAATCGTTGATCTCAGGCAGCGTATGCTCAGTTGCACGGTGGAGAACCGGGCCAAGAATCTTCTGGCTATGAATCCGGCCTGGCGCAAGGCGATCGCCGTGGCGGACGACAACGCCCTTTTGCAGGCCATTCTTTCGTACCTGGAAGGCCAACGTGACGCCGGCAATCTGAACAACAACGGCATTCCCCGCATGGTGAGAGGTTATTTCTACGAAATGGCCTGCATGGTGGCAGAAGCGGCCAGGGTGCTGAAGCGCGACGCGCCGCTGTTCATGGTGAATGACAACGTCAGATACGCGGGGGCAAGCATCTCTGTGGATTTGATCCTCTCTGCGTTTGCGGAACAACTTGGATTCAGCGTTGAAGCAATTCTGATGCTGCCCAATGGAAAAGGCAACAGCAGCCAGCAGATGGGCGAGCATGGCCGGGAACCGTTGCGTAAATGCGTCTATGTCTGGAGGAAGCGATAGTGTCAGTGCCCCTGTTTTGCCTCTGGTTGTGCAAGCTGTGAGCAAACAAAAGCCGGGGCGGCGCGCACGCCGCCCCGGCTGCTCTGTCTGAATCCTACTTCTTGCTCTGCGCCCACTCGTTCAACTGCTTTTGCGTTTCGGCGATCACCGTTTGCAGGCCGGCCTCATCCAGGCGCTTCAGGTACTCGGGCAGCGCCGTCTCCGGATCGACCATGCCATTGGTAAGCGGCTCCGACAACTCCTTCACCACCGCCGCGATGTTGGCCAGCTCGGTCTTGACCGGATCGGGGTTGAAGTTGAAGCCAAGCGCCACCGACGGCGGAGAGTCGTTGTTCAGCTTGTAGGTGGCTTCCCACACCTTCTGTTTGGCCTGTTCGGGGTCGATGTAATAGGCGTTGAACTGGTTGCCGAACTCCCAGTCAGTGTTGGGGTTGTAGTCGGCGTTGTTCGGGCCGGGCTTGATCACCTTGTTCTCTTTGTCAGCCCATTCCCAATGCCGGCCCTCGATGCCCTTGCTGATCAGGTTGTAGAACTCGACATCGGTGTTGAGCAGTTCCAGCACCATCATCGCCCGCTCGGGGTTCTTTGACGTGCGGCAGATGGCGTTCATGGTAGCGCTGGCGGCTGCCGTGGTCAGGAACGGCTGCGTGACCGACTTCTGATACACATCCTGACCGAAGCGCTGGCGGGCCTCGATGTCGCCGCCCGGCTTGACGACGCCGGCCATGCTCATGGCAAACTGGCCCGCCCGCCACATTGCTTCCGAGTCTGCGCCCTCGATCTTGTCCTTCGGCGCATAGCCGGCCAGATACCATTTGCGCGCCAGTTCCACCGAGGCCTTGAATTCCGGTGTGGCGGCTGCGTTGAAGACCTTCAGGTCCTTGTCGTCATAGCGAATGGCCACCGGCGTTTGCTGGCTCACGATGGGATCAAAGCCGGCGGTCTCGAACATCCAGTTGTAAGCCGATGTCAACGGCATGATGTCCGGCTCGCCTTCCTTCACCGCCTTGATGAATGGCTCGAGGTCTTCATACTTCTGGATGGCGTTGACATCCAGACCGTACTTGTTGGCCAGGTCTTTGCGCACGGTGAAGCCAAAGGGCTTGACCCAGATCTGCTGATTCAGCACGCCATAGATTTTGCCGCCGACGCGCGCGGCGTCCCAACTGGATTCTGGCATGCTCTTCCACAGGCCGGGCGCATATTTGGGCAGCAGATCGTCAAGCGGGATGATGTTGCCGTTGGCGATGTTCTGGATGTAGTTGTTGATCCACGGGGCGACGAATACGATGTCGCATTCTTCGCCGGCGGCAAACGCCAGCTTCATCTTCTCGTCAAACGCGCCCCAATCGATCGGCTTGAGCTTGATGGTGGCGTTGATCTTCTTCTGGGCAATGGCGCTCAACGCCTCGGACACCATGTCAACGTCCTTGAACACCTTGCCGCCGTAGGTGTAGGTGATGGTGACGGGCGGGAGTTCGGCGGACTGGGCTGCCTCGCCGGCTTTGGGCGCTTCGGCCTGGGGCGCTTCGGTTGCTTTGGGCGCCGCTGCCGGCGCGGCGCACGCTGCCAGCAGCAGGCCGATCATCGCAGCCGCTGCCATTTGTCTGGTCATCCTGGACATGATCGTATGCTCCTCCTATTTGTGTTAAACAATGTGTCGAACCACGAAACCCCGCGTGTTGCGCAAATGCGACTCTCTCTCCTGTTTGACCTCCTCATTTCGTGTCGTGCGCAAGGCCGGCGACTGCCTGCCCTGCCTTGTGACATCCTGTATATGCCGGCGAGCGAACTGCTTGCGCCTACTCGCCCTTGATGCCGCCGAGCGTGATGCCGCGCACGAAGTAGCGCTGCAGCGCCAGAAAGGCGATCGCCACCGGCCCGATGGCGACGACCGCCATCGCCATCCGAATCGTCTGCAACGGCACCGTGACCGATGTCAGCATGGCCGACGCAGTGCTGTTGGCGCTCAGGAACTCAGCGTTGCGCAGAATGGCGAACAGCAGGTATTGCAGCGGATACAGCCCCGGCTCGTTGATGTACAACAGCGCCAGCCACCAGTCGTTCCAGAACATCAGGATGCAGAACAATCCGATGGTCGCCAGCGCCGGCGTGGACAGTGGCAGGATGATGTTCAGATAGATCTGCCACTCGTTCGCGCCGTCGATCTTGGCCGATTCGATGAACTCCCGGGGCAGCGTCTGGAAGTAGGTGCGCAGCAGAAACACGAACCACGGCACCACCAGATAGGGCAGGATCAGCACCCACAGCGTGTCGCGCAACTTGAGATACTGCGTCACCAGGATGTATGTCGGCACCAGACCGCCGTTGAACAGCATGGTGAAGAACACGAAGAAGGCCAGCGGCCGGCGCCAGGTGAAGTCATGCCGGGCCAGCGCGTACGCCAGCAATGACATCACAAGCAATCCGAGAACCGTGCCGATCACGGTTACCGAGATGGTGACGCCGTAGGAGCGCAGAATCTGGCTTGGATCGAGCAGGATGTAGTTGTAAGCGTCCAGGCTGAACTGCGAGGGCCACAGGCCGTAGCCGTTGCGCGTCAGCGCAATCTCATCGGTGAATGAAGCGGACACCACCACCACCAATGGGATCAGGAACAGCACCGTAATGACCAGCAGCGCGGCGTGCAGAACCAGTTGCCAGAAGTGACGCGACAACCAACTGCGCTGATGCTGTGTTTTGACCGGAATTGCTGCTGCCATCACACTGCTCCTGACAGGCCGGGTTGGCACACTGGCGTTCTGCGCATGGCTAGAAAAGGGACCGGTCTGGATCGATCCGCTTGACCATCCAGTTCGACGCCAGGATGAGGACGAAACCGACCACAGATTGATATAGTCCTGCCGCCGCTGCCATGCCGATATCGGCGTTCACACGCAGCGCGCGATACACATACGTGTCGATCACGTCTGTGGTGGAGTACAGCAGACTGTTGTCGCGGGTTACGTAGTAGAACAGGCCGAAGTCCGCGTAGAAAATGCGGCCGATCGCCAGCAACGTCAGGATGATCATGACCGGCGCCAGGTGCGGCAGCGTGATGTAGCGAATCTGATGCAGCTTGTTGGCGCCGTCGAGCATGGCCGCCTCGTAGTATTCCTGATTGATGCCCAGCATGGCCGCCAGGTAGATGACGCTGCCATACCCCACGCCTTTCCACAGGTGGGTCAGGGTCAGAATCCACGGCCAGTACTGCGGCGAGCTATACCACGCCACCGGCTCCGCGCCCACGGATTGCAGCGCGCGGTTGATCAGCCCGTTGTCCGAGTTCAACAACGCGAATGAGAAGTAGCCCACAATCACCCAGGAAATGAAGTAGGGAAAGAACACGACCGTCTGGTAGGCCCGCGCCGCGATTTTGAGCCGCACCTCGTTCAACAGGAGCGCCAAACCGACCGACCCAACCAGATTGGTTGTGATGAACAGCGCGTTCAGCGCCAGCGTATTGGTGGTGATGCGCGCCAGCGCCGGCGACCGGAACAGAAACTCGAAATTCTTGAAGCCCACCCATGCGCTGTCGAAGATGCCCAGATTGGCCCGGAAATCCTTGAAGGCGATGATGACGCCGAACATCGGCAGGTAGCTGAACACGATCAGCAACAACAGGGCCGGCGCTGCCATAAGCAGAAACGGCGTGTTGTGACGCAGCGAACGGATAAATCCTTGCAGCCGGCCTGCTGTGGCCGTTGCGTCCACTGGCCGGCGCGCGCCCGGCGCATCCGTCAGATGAATCATGTCATCGTTATACTCAACTCGTCCGGCCTTTTGGGTCAAAAAAGGCCAAAGATGGGCCAATAACAGGACGCGCGCGAGCGATCAGCCATGCGGCAGGGCTTCGCGCTTCCCGTGATGGAGAGATAGCCTATGTCAGCGTCCCCTCACCAGCCGGCCTCGTCGGCGTGGTCATTGGAACTGCGGCAGATCTTGCGCCAGCTTCAGGATGACGTTCTGGTGTGGACGTTGCTGGGTCTGTTCGCTTTTGGCGCCTGCATCGCCGCTCTGTCTGCGCATTCAGCCAGTCTGGATCGAGGTGTGGTGTTGTTCATGGCCGCGATCGGACTCGCCGCCGTGGTGTGGGCGCTGCGCGAGCGCCACTATCGCGCCGCTGCCATTGTGCTGGTGGCCGGCGCCATGGCGCTCAACCTGGCGGCTGTTTTATGGTTGCAGATGGTTGGGATGCTGGCGCTGCTGGCGCTGCCGATCGGCCTGGCCACATTGATGCTCGGCGCGCCGGCCGGCCTGTCTGTTGCCGTCGTCTGCACGCTTGCGCTCGCCCTGTGGCCCGAGTCATCATTGCCGGCTTCAACCGAACTGCGCGCCATATCGGCCATCGGCATCTGGGCTGTCACCGGCATGTTGTGGCTGGTGCTGCGCCCGCTGCTGACCACGGTGCGCTGGGTGTGGGAAGGCTACGCGCGCGAGCACGCTCTGCTCGAACACATGCAGGACACTCAACTGCAACTCGCGCAGACCCTTCAAGATCTCAAGAGCGCGAACGTCCAATTGACCCGGTTAAACCATCTGGCAGACGGGCTGCGCCGCACCGCCGAGGAGGCGCTGCGCGCCAAAGAGCAGTTCGTGGCCAACGTCAGCCACGAGTTGCGCACGCCGCTCAATATGATCATTGGCTTCAGCGAGATGATCCTCAACGCGCCGCGCGTCTATGGCAGCCCCATTCCCGGCGCATTGTTGTCCGACTTGTCCGTCATTCTGCGCAACAGCCGGCATTTGTCTGACCTGATCGACGATGTGCTCGACCTCAGCCAGATCGAAGCCGGGCGCATGGCGCTGGTCAAAGAGCGCGTCGATCTGCGCGAGATCGTGGAGGCCGCCACTGTGGCCGTCCGGCCTCTGTTTGAGTCGAAAAAGCTGACGCTGCAAGTCCATATTGAAGAGGATTTGCCGCCCGTCTTGTGCGACCGCACGCGCATCCGCGAAGTTCTACTCAACCTGCTCAGCAATGCCGGCCGCTTCACCGAGCAGGGCGGCGCGACCGTTCGCGTTGCGCGGGAGAAGAACAATCACCTTGCCGGCGACATCCTCCTCAGCGTGTCAGACACCGGCCCCGGTATTGCCGGCGCAGACCTGAACAAAGTCTTTCAACCTTTCCAGCAGTTGGATGGATCGATTCGCCGCCGGCATGGCGGCAGTGGACTGGGGCTTGCCATCAGCAAGAGCTTCGTCGAATTGCACGGCGGGCGCATGTGGTTCGAGAGCGCGCCCGGCCGCGGCGCCACCTTCTTCTTCAGCCTGCCGGTCGATGCGCCCGCCCCTGTTGCAGAGGACGCCACGCGCTGGCTGAATCCTGACTGGCCCAATCTGGCGCGCACGCACGCGCCGCTGGCGCCGCCGGCTGTTGTCAGGCCGCGGCTGGTGGTCATCGACCCGCCCGGCGCGTTGCAGCGATTGCTGGCGCGCTATCTGGACAACACAGATGTGGTCGCAGCGCAGGACTTGCCGGCTGCCATCGATGAACTGAAGCGCGTCCCCGCGCACATGCTGGTCATCAACAGTATGCAGGTGGATGAATGGCTGTTGCGGCTCGGCGCCGCCGAGTTGCCCTATGGCACGCCGGCCTTGATCTGCTCCGTGGCCAGCCAGGCAGGCTCGGCAGACGATCTGGGCGTGTCGGGCTATCTGGTGAAACCCATCGCTCAGGCTGAATTGTTGAGCGCAGTGGAACGCGCCATCGACAACAGCGCCGCCAATGGCGCGCCGCCCACGGTGCTGGTGGTGGATGATGAGCCTGATGCGCGCCGGCTGTTCTGGCGCATGTTGTCCGGCTCGTCGCGCGGCTACCGTGTGCTCACCGCCGGCGACGGCCAGCAGGCCATCGAGATCATGCGCGCGCAACGGCCCGATGTGGTGTTGCTCGATCTGGTCATGCCCGAGGTGAGCGGATTCCAGTTCCTGGCAATGAAGAACGCCGACCCCGACTTGCAGCCGGTCCCCGTGTTGGTGATCTCGGCGCGCGACCCGGCCGGCCAGCCCATCCTCGGCCACGGCATCGGCGTCACATGTCCCGGCGGCCTGTCTCTGCAACAGTTGCTGGCGTGCGTGGAAAGCCTCAGCCGGTTGTTGTCGCCTCTGGCCGCGCCTGCTGATCAAGCGCCAACAGCAGACGCTCGCGGCTGACCGGCTTGCGCACAAAGCCGGCGGCGCCCAGCGTCAGCGCCAGGTCTTCCTGGGGCAGGATGGTGCAGATGAGCACCGGGATGTCGCGCGTGGCGGGGTTTTCGCGCAGCCGGCCCAGCAGCTCCCAACCGTCTATGCCGGGCAGCATCACATCGAGCACGATGGCCTGCGGGCGAATCTGCTCGGCCAGGGCCAGCGCCTGTGACGGGTCGCGCGTCCCGATCAATTGATAGCGGCTGTCCGCAACATAGCGTTCGAACAGGCGCAGGGAATCCGCATTGTCGTCGATGGCGAGCACCGCCAGTTGTCCCGCGGCCGGCAGCAACAGCCGCGCCGACCGCCCGGCGTCACGCTGCGCGCCGTACTCCAGGCGTCCGCCCGCTATCGCGGCAAGTTGCTCAGCCACGGCCAGAATGGTGTCGTGGGGGCTGCCGGGCAGGGCGAGCGGCGCCACGCTCACCCATATGCTCGACTGGTTGCCTCCGCAAGCGACGCGCACCTCGCCGTCGGCAGTCGAGCGTGTGGCCGCAATCAGCAGATTCAACAGCGCCTGTCGCACCGAGACCCCGGCAGCCAGGGCGCGCGGCAGGCCGGCGGGCATCTCGCAGTGCGCTGTCACGCCGGCGCTGTCCATCATGGGTTTCACGGTCTGCAATGCCGAGCGCACCATCTCATCTACGGCCAGCGGCTGGCTGGGGAAAGATTGCTCGGCCCATTTCAGTTCCTGGTCTATGCCGGCGGTCTGGCGTGCCATCTCCTCCGCCTCGTCTTCGCGCAGCGCATCCGCCGCGCTGTCATTTTGCGGCCCGATCGGATCATCCTGTGTTGCGCGATCGAAATCGCTGGCGATGTTCAGATGGTGGCGCTCGATCAGGCGGTCGGCCAGCGTTTGCAACGCCAGTTGCTCCTGCCGGCGCAATTGGCGCACGCTCAATCCCAGATTCGTGGCCACGCTGACCTGATCGAACTGCTCGACATAGCGATGGCACAGCGCGCGATAGGTGCGCCAGGCGTCGGATTGAGCCGACACTCCAGGCCCGGGCTTCAGCCCGTCGATGGCATCTTCGAGGATCTGGCGTAAGGCGGTCACGCTGCCCGGCCCGTTCAATCCGAACAGCGGCAGCAATGCGCTCTTGCGCAACTCGATGGCGTCGTACAGGTGGTGCAGCGCGCGGCGCAAGGCGACCACGAAGGCACGCCGGGCGGCCTCTTTGTCTGGGTCACTGGTCGGGTCGAGCTTCATGCGCCAACTCGCGGCCACGGTCGGCCGCGAGAGGGATTATAGGGCGCGGGCGTCCAACAGCGCACTCGGGTCGAGCGTCTTTGCGCCGGCTGTATCATCCGAGGCCATGAGCGCCCTGGACATCTATCACTACCTCGATGTGACCGACCGGTTGGCAACCAGCGGTCAGCCTACTGCGGACCAGTTGCGCGCCGCAGCCGCCGCCGGCTTCGACACCATCATCAATCTGGCAACCGAACATTCAACCAACGCGCTGCCGGGAGAAGGCGATCTGGTTCGGTCGCTCGGCATGGCCTATATCCACATCCCAGTCGAGTGGGACAACCCGACGGAGGAGAATTTTGCCGCGTTCGAGCAGGCCATGCGGCAACTGTCAACCGGCAAGGCGCTGTTGCACTGCGCCGCCAACTTTCGCGCCACAGCGTTCTATGCGCTGTACGCGCAAAAGGTTCTGGGCTGGTCAGAAGCGCAGGCCGAGGCATTTCGCGCCAGGATTTGGGCCGGGAGCAACTATCCTGTCTGGGAGGCCTTCATCCAGCGCATGAGGGCGCGCATTGCCGGCGAAACGGGTGAGGGCGCTTGAAGGCAGGGCAGCTACGCGCGCCGCGCTTCTACGCGCGCCACTTCCTGTGCCGCTACGCGCGCCGCGCCTCGATCAACGCCGTCAGTTGCGCCAGCGTGTCGAACGTGTCCTTGTTCAGTTCGGCGTCGTCGATGCGCACGCCAAACTGATCCTCGACGTACAGGCCGAGGTCAACCCGGTGAAACGAGTCGAGCATGCCGCTGGAGATAAGCGGCTCGTCTTCGCGGATGGCGCGTTTGGGTTGATTCAGGATGGTCGTGGCGATGTAACGCGCCAGGGTGTTGGTGATTTCATTTGCCATGCCGGCGCCTATTGTATCGAAGCGCGGCGCGCAGGGAATGAAGCAGCCAGGTTGTTGGCCCGCGACGGCTGCGAATGACTGCTGCGCCAGATCTGCTTCCCGCTGCAACGCAAGCGACGGCCGGCAGTTTCATTGCTCGCTTTGCCTACATTTCCATCTCCGAGCGCGCGATCATGTCGTCCTGCCACTTCTTGTCGAGCTGGGTGAAGTAGGCGCTGAAGCCGCCCACGCGCACCATCAAATCGCGGTAGGCGTCGGGGTTCTGTTGCGCCGCGCCCTGGTCTTCCGGCGCGCGCAGACACAACACCAGCTCTGCCAGCGGGAGTTCGCGCGCCAGGTCGCGGCAGCATCGATCCGCCTCGGCCAGCGCGGCGGCGCGTTCTGCCGCGCGCCGGCGGGCGCCGGCAGGGATCGCCCCAGCGCGGGCCAGCGCTTCGGCGCACTGATCGCGCAACTGGCGCGCGTGCTCCACTTGATCCACGCGCTGCGACGCGGCGTTCATTTCCTCGATCTGGGCAGCGGCCGCGTCGGTGTCCTGCCAGAACTCCGGCTCGCCGATGCGATCCATCATGCGCGCCACGCGCGCTTTCAGCTCGGCGATGCCGTGCTGCTCGATCAGTCGGTCGAGACGCGCGCTCAACACATCGAGACGCGCTTTCAACTCCTTCACGCTCGCCAGGGCAGCGGCGCCGGCGGGGGGAGTTGCCGGCAGGTCAGCCTCGCCGGCTTCATCAGCGCACTCGTCCGACAGGCCGACGACGATCTCGCCATTGCGGGCAAACAGCCGGACAGCCGCGCCCGGTTCGATACGCTTGCGAGCGATCTGGCGCGCCAGCGGATACGTGATGCTGCGCTCGATCTGCCGCTTGAGGTATCGCGCGCCGAATTGCAGGTCATAGCCGCGCTCCACCATCAGGTCGATGGCGCTGTCGTCCACACTCACACGCAGCCGGCGGCGCTGAATGCCGTCGCGGGCGATCACCTCTGCGACCTCGCGCTGCGCAATCTGGCGCGTCACGTGGCGCGAGAGCGGCTTGAAGAAGCATACTGCGTCCAGCCGGTTGATGAACTCTGGCTGGAAATACGACTCGCTGGCGCGCATCACAGCCCGCTCGGCGTCTTCGAGTGGATCAATCAGCTTGAAGCCGAGGCCGGCGCCCACCAGCCGCGCGCCCAGATTCGATGTCAGCACGATGATCGTGTTGCGCAAATTCAGCTCTTCGCCCTGGCCGTTGATCAGAATGCCTTCGTCGAACAACTGGAGGAAACGCTGATTGACCAGCGGACTGGCCTTCTCGAATTCGTCGAGCAGCAAGACGGCAAATGACTGGCCGGACAATTGCATCCACAGGCGCCCCTGCCGCTCCGACTCTGTGTTGCCCCAAGGATCTCCAAAGAGCAGGCGCATCGTCCAGTCCTCGGCGTAATCGGCCATGTTGAAACGAACGATGCGTTCGGCCCCGCCGAACAGATATTGCGCCAGCGCCTTCACCAGTTCAGTCTTGCCGACGCCGGTCGGGCCAAGAAACAGAAAAACACCCATCGGGCGCAGCGGATTGTTCAAGCGGGCGCGCGCCAGCGCAATCATGCGCAAGACCGCTTCGACCGCTGCTTCCTGACCAAACACGCGCCGGGTCAGAAAGGCGCGCGCGCCGGGTTCGTCATAGGGCGCTTCATCGCTGACCAGGAATTCGGGCAGGCCGCTGCGCTGAATGAAGCGGCGGCGCACTTCGGCGCGGGTCACTGCGCCGCCGGCGGCAGCGTCAAACGTGGCCAACGTGTCCTTGAGCAGATCGAGGATGGGGCCGGGCAGCGCCTCATTGACCTGAAAGCGCGCCGCGAGGTCGAGCGCCTCATCCAGGGCGTCATCGGCCACGTTGATTTCGTGGATGATCTCCAGATCGTCCCGCGCCCGGCGCGCCACATCTATGGCTTCATCGCGCGGCAGCGCGTTGACGTGAACGAGCGAGAACAGGCTCTTCAGACTGGCGCGCTCGGCAAAAACGGCCTCCATCGCGCGCTGCCGCGCCTCGAACATCATGCGAGGGCGCGCGCCATGCATCAGGTCGCTCACAATCTGGGCCAGGTCGGGTTTGGTGTCCTCAGTCGGCGTGCCCATGCCGGCGGCGCTGTGAAAGTCGCGCACAAACAGAATGAGGGGCGCGCCGGCCAGTTTGGGCAGATATTCGCCCAGACGGGCGGCAAGCATGGCCGGCGGGCCGAAGGCGCTGAGCAGGCGCGTGGGGGTGGTCTCGAACACACGCAGATCGCGCAGCGCGTCTGGGCACTCGCCGCGCGCGATGCGATTGGCCACATGATGGGCCAGCGCCGTTTTGCCACCGCGCGGCGCGCCGATAAGCATGGGGCACAACGAGCCGGGTGACGCCAGCGCGCGCAACACGTCGTCCACCTCACGATCGCGCCCGTAGGCGGTGGGGAGCTTGCCGGCAAGGGCCAGCGCGGTCAGATCGACAGCGAAGCTGTTCAGGACACTCAGAGCATCAGCGCGCGAGTCAGGAGAGGCTGTTTCCATGGAGATTCGGTTCTAATGATGACAAGAGCGGCACGCGTGGGGATGGACGACTAATCTTGCCGATGGAACTGCGCCAACGCGGCAATAGCGCGCTGAAGACTCGCAGAGTTGGCCGCCGCCGCATGAGCGCTCCATGACTGCTCAACGAACTTGACCAACACCCCGTTGTAATCCGGGCCAACGATAGCTGTGCTGCCGGGACGAGGGACGATCGCTGCTCGTAATGCCCGTAAGCGGGATCTGCGCGCCAGATTCACAAGGAATTGTTTGGGATCACTCAAAGCGTCTGGATTTGGAGGGATTTTCGACACGGCCACGCCCAGCCACTCAGCGAACGCCTCTCGGTGCGCAAGCACCCAGGATTCAACTTCGCGAACAGCGACGCGAAACAGCAGATTGGGATGTTTCGGACACTGCAACCACTCGGCAATGAGACGAGGCGGACACTCCATTTGATCCAGATCAGCCAACACGACATAGGACGCAGCCTTTGCCGCGTTGTTGAAGCCGCGAATGGTTCTTCTGAGATAGCCAAAACCGCCCTTTGCGTAACTGTGCCGCACAACAACGTCATCGCGCGTCTGTCGAATGGTCGCGCGCAACACGGCGTCACTGAGAGAGTCCTCGACGGCGATATCGACGAACAACATGGCGGCTTTTACTCGTCAAGTCCCAGTTTGAGCTGACCGAACTTCTCTATTCCCTCCGGCGCGGTTCTTTCGAGGATCGCATCAGCAAGCGTGTTCCCGCCCTCAAGCAGCAGGCGAACATCCTCCAGCCTGGAAGCGGTGTCGATTCGAGTGCCATCCGGCTCGGGTGTGAGAAGCAGCGCCTCTTCGCCGCCGATGCCCTTGTCAGACAAAAGGTCAAAGCTGTGAGTGCTGATAATCACCTGGCGTTTCTTCTGGCGTTGCAGGCGATAAATGATCGCCGGCAGTTTGCGCACAATCGCGGCGTTCAGTGAAAGCTCCGGCTCCTCCAGCAACAATAGTGAATCGCTTTCCAGCAGCGACCACAGCAATCCGATCAATCTGAGTGTGCCGTCTGAGAACTGGTCTTCGCGCTGTTTTGCGCCGTGCGGCCGCCAGTGCTCATAGATCGCTTCGAGATGCGGCGCGCCACGCTCATCTTTGACCTCGGCAAGCTGCTTCAATTGAGGCACCGCGAGGCGCAGCGCCTGTTCAATGCGCCTCAGTCTCGACCTCTTCGTTTTCTCCGGAGTGCGCGCCACGCGCTCCAGAAAGCTGCGCCCAAATGGATCATCCGGCATACTTGCATTTGCAAATGCTTCAGGATATCTCAGCAATTGTGGGATAAGGTGCAGATAGAGCGTTGACCTGAGAAAGCCAGCGATTTCACGAAACTGCGCATTCGCGTTCACCTGTTCCAGATATGTTTGCGTCAAACGCAATTCATCTCGTTGATCTTCGTCATTCGGGCGGTTGACAATCTGTTCCTCGCCCCGCCAGACGCGCTCGTACACAAGAGCAGGGTGACGGTAGCCGCGCACTTCCTGGCGGATTCCAAGCGCATACCTCCATGAGGGCGCCGGAGAGTCCGGCTCCGCCAGAGTGACGTCGATTTCAACATCAGGATGTCGACGCGCTGCCAGACAGCGTATTTTCGACAGCCCGCCCCGGCTGCTCACGGCTTCCTGCAAGCCGTGCCGGGCCACATCGCGCAGGAACCGAAAGGCATCGAGGAAATTCGACTTGCCGGACGCATTGGGGCCGACCACAAACATGCGCTCGCCCAAATTCACATCGACCTGGCGGAAATTGCGCCAATTGGCGAGAATGATGCGGGAGACGATCATGCGTTAGCCCTCTGTCACATTGACACAGATGCCCATGGGTTTGATAGCGTCAGTATAGCAGCCCGCTATGGCGCGACGATTGTCAACACCCACCGCCACGCCCACAACGACGCCATGCCGGCCACGATCGTCAGCAGCAGGTTACGGCTGCGCCACGCCACGCCAGCCGAAACCACACCGGCTGCCAGAAACGCATTGGTGTAGTCCAACACGACCCGTCCATTGCCATCGAACAAGACGGCCGGGACAACAATGGCGGTCAACACGGCCGCCGGCACAAACTTCAGCGCGCGCAACACCGGTTGCGGCAATGGCATCCGGCCCACCAGCAACAGTACCGGGTAGCGCACCGCAAACGTGACCAGCGCCATGCCGGCAATCCACACCCACTCATTCATCGATGGCTGCCTCCCCGCTGGCAGAGGGCGCATCTGCGCTTGCCGGCCATATCGCCTCGGCAGCCATGCCCGCTGCGATGCCGGCCAGCGCCGCGATCAACAGGCCGATCTGATTCGGCAAGCCATGCGCCAGAACCGCCGCAGCCCCCGCCACCCCGGCCGCCGCCAGCGCCGGCTTGTTGCGGATGAACTGCGCCAGCATCCCGATGAACGTCACCACCAACGCAAAGTCCAATCCCCAGGCGCGCGGGTTCGGAATCGACTGGCCGGCAATCAGGCCAATCCATGTGCAGAACTGCCAGTTGATGTACATGAACAGCGCCGATCCCAGGTGATACCAGTGCTTATGCGGCGACGCATCCGGCCGACTGTAACGTGAAACGACCACCACGTAAGACTCGTCGGTCAGCCAGAAGCCCAGCGGGGCAAGCCAGCGCTGGGGCAGGTGCTTCATGTGCGGCGCCAGCGAAGCAGCATACAGGGCGTGACGCAGATTGACCACCAGCGTGGTGATGACGATCACCAGCGCGCCGGCCCCGCCGCCTGCCAGGCCGGCGGCAATGAACTGCGCCGAGCCGGCGAACACAAACGCCGACATGGCCATCGCCCCGCCCGCGCTCACTCCGCTGGTCACAGCCACGGCGCCAAAAATGATGCCAAACGGGATCGTGCCCACGATGAGCGGGAAGGTGTCCCTGGCGCCGGCCCACAGTTCAGCCCGCCGGGTCGGATGAGGATGTGATTGCGTCATGCCGGCTCGATCTGGATGCACAGGCGCTTGTTGATCTTTCCTCCTTTGAACAGCAATTCACTCATGGCAGTTCCGTCCCGCGCGCGGCCGGCCTCTGGTCAATCGGAACCCAGCGCCGGCCCAGCGGCCCCGTGTACAGCGTCTGCGGTTGAAGCATGCGATTGGCGCGCTGCTGTTCCAGGCAATGCGCCACCCAGCCGGCTGCGCGCGCCACGGCGAACGTGGGCGTGAACAATTCGGCCGGCAGGCCGGCGCCGTGCATCAGCAGGCTGGCGTAGAATTCGACATTCGCGTACAGTCGGCGGCCCGGCTTGTGTTCTGCCAGCAGCCGCACCGCCACTTCCTCCACCCGGCGCGCCAGCGTGTAGGTCGCCATGTTCTGCTCCGCCTGATACACGGCTTCCGCCGCCGCCGCCAGCACGTCGGCGCGCGGATCGCGCACCTTGTAGTCACGATGGCCGAAGCCCATCAGGCGCTCGCCGCGCGCCAGCCTGTCGCGCAAACAAGATTCCACGCGATCGGGGCTGCCGATGTCGAGCACCATTTGCAGCGTCGGCCCCGGCGCGCCGCCGTGCAGCGGCCCTTTCAACGCGCCCACGGCGCCGGCCACCGCCGCGACCACATCCGATTGCGTGGACATGATGACCCGCGCCGCGAACGTCGAAGCGCTGATGCCGTGATCGATCAGCGTGACCAGATACGTTTCGATCGCCTTCACCCGCCCGGCGCCCGGCATTCGCCCGTCCAGCATGTACAGATAGTTGGCGGCGTGGCCCAGGTCGGCGCGCGGGGCGACCGGGGCATGGCCATTCAACAGGCGCCAGCACGCCGCGACCAGGGTTGGAAAGCGGGCAACGATAGCCAGGGGCGCGTCATCCAGCGAGACGCCCAATCCCAGCGTGCCGGCAGCCATGCCAATCGCATCCATCGGGGCCACGCGCTCGCCGGCGCAAGCTTTCAACAACGCCAGGCTGGCAGGGTGCAACGCACGCCGCGAGGCCAGCTCGCCGGCGAACGCAGCCAGCGCCGGCGCATCCGGCAATTCGCCATGCCAGAGCAGATAGGCGGCTTCCTCATAGCCAGCGCGCCCGGCCAGTTCCTCGATTGAATAACCGCGAATGGCAAGCCGGCCGGCCTGTCCGTCCACGCTGCTGAGCTGCGTGTGCCCCGCCATCGCGGTCAACTCATCCTGCGCGCTCACGTTCCTTGATCCCGATATGTGACGATGATCGCCACGGCCACCACCACGATTCCCGAAGCAATCAGCATCTCGATGGTCAGCAGCTCCCCGGCCAGCGCCCAGCCCAGAAAAACCGCCACCACCGGATTGACGTAGGCATACGTGGCAACGCGAGACGGCTCGACGCGCTTGATCAGCCACACAAACGCGGTGAAGGCGATGATGCCGCCGGCGATCACCAGATACACATAGGCTGCGACGGAGCGCAGCGAAATGGCCTCCAGATTCAAGCGCATCCAGTCGCCATTCAACACCGACACGATAAACACCATGCTGCTGCCGGCCAGCGCCTGAATGCCAGTGTCCATCATTGGCGATCGGGGATGATCGGCATGACGCGAGAAGACCGACCCGCCCGCCCATGCCAGCGAGGCCACAACGACCAGCGCCATGCCAAACAGATCAACCGCGCTGCCGTCGGGCAGCCTGGCCGGGCCGATGAGCAACGCGACACCGACAAAGCCCAGCGCCAGACCGGCCACCACGCCGCGATTGGGTTTGCTGCCGCCGGGCCGCAGCCAGTCGATGACGGCAACCCAGGCCGGCGTGGTCGCCACCAACAAGGCTACCAGACTTGAGGGGACATGTCGTTGCTCTGCCCACACCACCCCGCCATTGCCCAGGAAAAGCAGGCACGCGCCGATCATGGCCGCATGCGCCCATTGCCGGCGCGTGGGCCAGGGCGCGCCGCGAAAACGCGCCCATGCCACCAGCATCGCGCCCGACAACAGGAAACGCGAACTGGCCATGGCAAACGGGGGCATCGTTTCGATGGCGAAGCGGATGCCCAGGTAGGTGGACCCCCAGATGAGGTACAACGCGGCAAATGCCAGAATGACCTGCCAGCGGGCATAGGAAGGTCCGGCTCTTTGGCCGGCCACGGGAACAGGCGTGGACGCAGACGCTGCGGACGAAGACTGCGCGGACGGCGTCCGCGTGATCGATGCTTTCATGGAACCGCCGGTTGCGCGCCGCGCAGGGTGAACTGACAACGCAGTCGAAATCCGTGCGGACTTCGTCCGCACAGCCGGCATGGTTGATGGGCGTGGCGCACAATGGCGGGATTGTAGCAAAAGAGACTCAGGTGTCGGACTCCTTTGAGGAGTCCGACACCTGATGCGCCAGCAGGTATTGGCCTGCCTGCGGCGAGGTCAGCGCATGGCGATCGGGATGTACACCCGCGCCATCTCCACGATGACCGTGGCCTGGCTGGCCGGGTTCTCGGCATCGTAGTAGGTGTACACGCCCTCAGTGGTGAGCTGCCGCACATAGCGGTCGCCCATGTCGAGCAGGCCGCTATCCCAGGCATCTGCGGCGCCGGCGTCAGATGCCGACAGATGCGCGAGCGAAGCTTCACCCTGGCCTTCACCCATCGCCGGCATCATGCGGGTGGTGGTTCTGGGCGTCGCATCCGTATTCAGCCAGGCAATCACCGCGCCGGGCCGCACCACCAGCACCGTCGGCTCGAATCCATCCGGCCCAATGGTGATGGTGTAGTTGGGCGTCTGCGCCACGATAGGCGTCAGCGGCACATCGCGCGTGACCGGCTCATTGGACACCACGATATCCCAACTGCGATAGGGCTGGAAGCCGGGTTTGTTGACCTGGAGCTGGTACGTTCCGGGCGGCGTGAAGAAGCTGAAGCGCCCATCCGCGCCGGTGGTCTGCGGATTGACCTGGCTGAACAGGTCGGCCGGCCACTGGCTGTAGGTGTTCGCGCTGCCGCCGGCATTCGTCGGCTGAGCTGCGTAACACATGACCGTGGCATCCTGTAGCGGCGCGTTCGCCCCTTGCGACAGGTTGTACACCACACCCAGCGGGTCGATCATCACCCGGCCATCTGAGCAGCGGCGGATGAGATTGCACGTCACGCACAGGGTGAGGTTCTGGCCGGCCAGCGTGACCGCCGGGCCGGTGGTGAAGGTCGCCTCGTAGGTCTGGTCGCCGTCTGCGTCTGTCAACGTCACCTCGCCCAGGCCGGGGACGTTCAGCGTCACCGCTGCGTTCGGATCGGCGCAGCACACATGCACACTCACCGTGTAAGTCCGGGTCGGCTGCAAGCGCACGATCCAACCTGTTTCATCCAGCCGGCCGTCGCGGTCGCGCGGGATGATGACCCGGCCGCGATCGTCCACAAAGCGCAGCGTGATCGGGCTCCAGGTCAGATCGCTATCGACGCGGACGCGCACAATCGGCGACCGCTCGCTGGACGTGTTGCCATAGCGCGCCACGGCGTAGATCTCGTGGCCGCCATCGTCCAGCAGAGCTGCGTAAGACCAGCGCCCTGATGGATCGGGAACGATCGCGCCGACCAGCACGTTGTCGATGTACAGATCGACTTCCGCGCCCGGCTGCGCGCGCCCGGCGATGGCGAGCGTGCCGGTGCAGCTCGTGCCGGGGATGGGCCACACGATGATGGGCGGCAGCACCGGGATGGTCAGCGTCACCGCATCGGCGTTGTTGGTGTCGGTCACATCGTTGGTGCTGTAGATGCGCACGGTGTTGGTGAAGAGTGTGCCGGGCGGCGTCGTGATCGGGACGCGGGTCTTGAGGCCGATGAAGCCGGCCCGGCCCGGCTCGAGCGCGCCAACGGTGAAGGTGATCACACCCGGGCTGGCGGTGCTGCTCAGCGGCGGGACGGTGCGCACATCCACATTGCGCAGATCGCCTTCGTAAGCATCGACAATGATGACATTCTCAGCAGTCGAACCGCCCAGGTTGCGATACTCCACGCGCCAGTCGAGGTTCCAGGCCGCGTCGCCGGCTGCGTTCGTTCGCGGCAGCACGATGCCGCGCTTGTTCACCGCCGCATCAGCTTCACCCTGGCCAGGCGGCGCGAAGCGAATCAGGTAATCCTCCGTCTCGCCCAGGCGGAAGGGGATCGCGTAGCCCCGGCCATCCCCATACTCGCAGGCCGTGCCGGCGCAACCCAGGGGCAGGGTCTTGTTCGACGGGCGCTCGCTGAGCGTGACACGCAGCCAGGCCGGTTTGGTGATCACGTTGGTTGGCCACGGCACTGGCCCGCTGGTCGGCGCAAGCACGGTGTGCAGGCCGGCGCCAAGCGCAGCCAGGTTGACCGGAAAGTCAATGACGATGTGCTCACGCGCCGGCGCAGGATTGGCGCCGGGTTGAGCCGGACACTGGAAGGCATCGGCCCAATCGCCATCGCGGTTGCCGTCCAGCCAGATGTTGACAAAGGCAACCCGGCTGGCTGTGGTCGTCAACACAGCCATCACGGACGGGTCTACGCTGACCAGCACCGGGATGCGCGCCGGCTGGCAGTCGCTGAACGTCAGCGTCGCCGGGCGGATGCCATCGTCATGCTTGTCGAGATTGGCCGCGCGCGCCGGCGGGCGAATGTTGTTGATGCCATCGGCGTCAAACCCGATATCTGCTTCCTCTTCGAGGCTGACGGCCGGGCCGAGGTGCAGGGGCCGGGGCATTTGGTGGCTGGGACCGGGCGGGTCGCCGGCAATCCCGCTGCGGAACACCGTCGGGTAGTTGGCCGTAATCAAGGTAGAGGCAGAGGGAGCGGGATAGGCCGGCATCGGGATGCCGAAGTGGTTGGTGCTGTCTGGCGCGTCGCCCAGGTCATTGCACGCCAGCGTCATCGTGGCAGCGTTGCTTGTGCCGCTGTAATAGCCGGTGTGCCAGTAGGCGACATTGGTAAAAGTGTTCTGACACAACGCATTCTGCGCCAGCCGGACCAGGATGCGGATGAACACCGGGTCGGTTGCCGGGCCGAGATCGCCCTTCCACACCACAGCGCGGCCGGCGTCGATCACGCGGGCTTCGCCGCTGGTGGCTGAGACCGCCACAGCCAGCATGCCGGGCGGCATGTCATCCGTCACACGCACCTCGCGCGTCACCCGATCGGCGCTGGTCAGCGCCAGAACAAACAGCGCCGTTTGGCCCGGCACAACTTGCGTCACGGTCGGCCACAGCGTGCCGGTCAGCGGGTGAGGCAGTGTGATAAACGGCGGCGGGTCGATGAGGATGCGCTTGGTGAGGGTGATCGGCGGGCGGGCCGGCGGCTGACAATTGAACGGCGTCTCGGTTGCCGCCTCGACGATCTGGCTGTTTGTGTTCAGGGCGCGCGCCACATTGCGGATCAGCAGGGCGCTGCCGGGCGCCGGACACTGGCGAATCTGCGTCAGGAACGAGATGCGCACCTTTGCGCCGGCTGTCAGCGCCCCGCGCCAACCCACCATGCCGCTCGGGCCGACGCTTGGATCGAAGTAGGCCACGAGCGGGGTCACTGCCGGATGCAGCTCCTGGACAAACGGGCCGGCAATCAACCTGACCTCGGCGGGCAGCACATCGCTCATGACGGTGTGGGCCAGAGCGCCGGTCTGTCCGCCGACATGGCCTACATCGACGTGGTAGAGGACGAAATTGCCGATGTTGGCCGGGACCGACGGCGAGAGGACAGCGGACTTGGTGATGACGATCGTGCCGGGCGTGCTCGTCACAGGAATGCCGGGAACGAGGTAGTCTTCTGTCTCGCCGAGGAAGAAGCCTTGCGGATAGGCCGGCCCGCGACCGTCGGGCTGGCCGGGCGGGTTGCCGGGCACATTGGCGGACGGCGGAACCGCCGGCCGCTCGCTGAGGGTGAAGCGCATCCACGCCGGGCGTTCCGGGAATGGGTTCATCACCAGCGCCGTCGGCGCGCTGATCACAAACGAAGTCGCGGTTGTTGGCGGAACAACCACAAAGTTGCGCACAATCCACTCGTGGCTTTGCACCGTCAATGGATCGCACGGCTTCTGATCTTCCCAGTCACCGTCACGATTGCCATCGAACCACACGTTCAGATAGAGAGGGTTCAGGGTCACCGGCGCGGTCGGGCTGCGCGACACGCGAACGCGCAGGGTAGTCTGGCGACAGTCCGGCAAAATAGCGCTGCTGAGGTCGCCGGCGCTGTTGGGATTCAGCCAGCCATCATCGCCGCCATCGCGATCGGCCAGCAACGGATCAACGACACCTCCATTCCTGAGGATGTTGTTGACACCATCCTCGTCCGGCCCGACATCAGCGTCCTGCTCGGCCGTTGCCCGCTCACCCAACCAGAAGATGTCCTTGTTGAAGTGAATCGGGCCGCTGGCAGAAGCCGTGAGTGGCGCCGTGGGTGTGATCGCCCATACGGTAGGGAAATGCCCAGGAATACCTGGATAAGCCCAGTTGGGCATATTGTGGTGATTGGTGCTGTCCGGCGCATCACCCAGGTCGGGTGCGATCACCACCGGCGGATCAGGCTGGGACACAACGGAGGAAGTCCGCTCTGCCTGAGACGCCGTAACCGCCGCAACAGGTGACGGGATGAGCGCAGGCAGAAGGAGCGCCAGCGCGATCGCCCCATGCAGCCAACATTTGACAGAGTTCGCTAACGTTAAGCGTTTGTTCATTGTCATCTCTCCTGGTGAAAAACTCCACGGGGAGGTGTTGCAATGCCCCGCACAGCGCGGCGTGCCACACGACCCGCGCCATGCTCATACCATGCGGCAATGCCACAAGGAATCAAGTAATCTCTGTAAAATCCGGTGGGAATGCAGCGAGAAAGGCTCAACGAATGCCTGAAATGACACGTTTTAGTTATGCCAGGGAACGATTCAGGCCGGCCTCAATCAGGAGATGGCCATCGCACATATGGGTCGCTCTCATGCTGGCCTAACCCCATTCAGTTATGCTGAAGAAGGATTTGCAAAGGTTATAAGAAGGATGGAGACAAACGCTCAGCCGGCTTACAGAACCGAGCCTGGCATTCGTGAAGACGAACTCGATGCCTTGCGGGCGCGGGTCATCGACATCATGGCGGTCGAAGACCAGCGCATGGAGGATGGGCGCGCCATCACGTTTACCGGCCGATTGCGCGTTGAAGCCGAGGAAGCCTTCAGCAGACTGAAAGCGCATTTCGTGGAACTGGGATACGTGCCGCTGCTGCGCGAAAACGACTCTGGCGAGCGGCAAATCATCGTCGCCATTCGGGGCAAATTGCAGGCCACACTTGCCCAACGCCCGTGGGTCAATCTGGGGCTGCTGGCAGCCACGATCGCCACGACGGTGTTTGCCGGCGGCCAGTATGCCAGCTTACTCGCAGGCGACGACAGCCTGTCAATCGAGAGCATTCTCGCCCATGGCATCCCGTTTGCCGCGACATTGCTGCTCATCCTCGGCGTGCACGAACTGGGACACTATATCCAGGCGCGGCGGCATCGCCTGCCGGTGACACTGCCGTTCTTCATTCCGGTGCCGTTCGGACTGGGCACCTTCGGCGCGTTCATTCAGTTGCGCGGACCGGTCGAGAACAGGCGCGCCCTGTTCGATGTGGGGGTGGGCGGACCGATTGCCGGTTTGGTGGTCGCTATTCCGCTATTCGTCACCGGCCTGGTCATGAGCGTGGTCACCAATTCGCCGGCGCCCCCCACCCGCTCGATGTTGATGGAGCTGCTGATTGCCATCTTCCTGCCGGACGCGGCAAACAATGGCATCCTGCTCAATCCGGTGCTGTTGGCCGCGCGCTTCGGTTTGATCATCACCGCCATCAACCTGTTGCCAATCGGGCAACTCGATGGAAGCCACATTGCCTACGCTGCGCTGGGCCGCCGGTGGGCGCATTGGATCGGATATGCGACCATCGCGATCATGGTCGTGCTGGGTATTGTGTCGTCGCCCACATGGTTCGTGTGGATCGGCTTTGCGCTGCTCAGCGGCATGAGCCACCCGGCGCCGATGAACGACATCACCCCCCTGGACCTGCGCCGCAATGTCGCCTTTCTGGCAACCGCTGTGTTGTTCCTGTCGCTTTTCTCGGCCACGCCCTTCTGAATTACGAAGTAGGTGTCCAGGCTCAGAACATCGTGACCAGTTTTCGGTCTTACGGTAAATCGATGCAAGGCTCACAACATCGTGTCCATTTTGCGTCTTCTGGACATGCGCCGGAATCGCGCGGTAAGCGGACGCACGGGTTCGGGAATCTCATACTTGAACTCCTTCAGCAAACGGGCGCGCGAGTGTGGCCCGGCTTTGTAGTAGATGCGCAAACGATGTTCATGGGTGATGATCGTCGCCCACACATACTTCCCAACCAGCCGACGGGAAACGTGCCAGGTCTCGTTGAGCAGTTGGATGGTGCCGTCTGCGGCTACTTGACGCACAAAGTGCACCCGTCCCTCCGTGATAGGCAGTGCGGCATCTTCTGGCAGTTGCTGTATGTCCCGCGCAGTCAATCGCCGACTCGGAACCGTTTTGGCGGTCATATCCTGTTGATACTGCTCGGCGTACCAGTCTTCAAAGCGCCACTGCAGACGCTGCACATGGGCGAAGCTGGAGAAACGATTGCGCTGCCAAAAGCTCTGGCTCCACAAGCCGTGCAACCGTTCCACCAGCCCATTGCGCTGTGGTTCTCGCGTTGGGATGAAGATCGGCTCAGCCCCCACAAACAGACACAGTCGCACGCAGACGCCAAACACACGCTTGACCTTGTAGCCGCCACAGAACGCCGCGTCATTGTCCATTTGGATTCCATCAGGAATGCCCACATTGCCCCACGTTTTCAGCAAATGGCACCGCACGGTTGCGCCGCTCTTGTCACGGGCCAGGGTTTGGCACATCTGCTTGCTGTCCACGTCAATGCTATGAAATGCGTACACCTTGACACCGCTTTCCAGCACCTTTTCAGTCCAGTCCATCTGCTGCAACCGGTAACCCCTCGCAGACGACGGCTGCGGAAAGTAGGCCGGCGGCTCGCTCAATCGACCCGTCATGCCTGCCGCTTGCCAGATACGCTTGATGGTCGCCAGCGAGGGAATCTGTGCGCGCTTCCAACCGCTCGCTTCCAGTTCGCGCTGGGTTGCTTTTGCTCCAATCAACCCGATGCTGCGCTGCTCCAAACGCTGGCGCGCAGCGATCACGGCGTGGCGCGTTCTTTCGTCGTAACCACCGCCCACCACGTGGGGTGCGCGCGACAGACTTTTCAACCCGGCCCAGCCGTGTTGGTCGAATCGTCGCTTCCACTTCTTCAGCCAACTTCGACTCCTGGCCAACCGCTTGCTGATTTCGCGAGGCTTGACCTGTCGCAACAACAGTCGAATCGCTTGACGACGCAATCTGTGTTCATGTTGTTCATCCATGTAGTCCGTATAGCTCGGCTACATGGTCACGATGTCTTGAGCCTCCACTCAATTTACTCGGGTCACGATGTCGTGAGCCTCCATTGGACACGATGTCTTGAGCCTTGACAGCTCAGGGACAAGGGACAAGCCTGGCGGCTTGTCCTACCAGAGGCGACGCCGGCGCGCCATCAGCGATCAACGGCTTTCTCTGCCTGCCCGATGGGACTGGTGCTGCAAATTGACTTATTCTTGGTCAGGCACATTTTGTTGTCGCAGCGTGAGCCGGTCTTGACAAACTTGTAGCCGGGAGGCGTCGCCCGCTGCAAGCGATATCCCCTGGGCACCTCGCCGCGTTCATAGTGACCACACTTGCGCGTTTTGGGGTTGCAGGCCAGCACGCACACTGTTTCTTCGTGCATGGGTGCTGCGCTCGCAACCGGCGCCTGGAACAGCGCAGTCAGAGACAGAAAAAGCGCCACCAGCGCAAGAAGTAGGCTGACTCCCTGTTGCCGACCGCGCTTGCGAATTCTTGCGTTTTGCTCGCCTTTCGATTGTCGCCAACCTGCAAACACTTTCGCTTTGACTGTAAGTGTCAACATGGAGGGTTCCCCCTTATCAATCATCAGTAGGCATACCCGTCTTGTGCCTGCATCATATAGGTTAGTCGCTTGCCGGCCAGTTTTTTGCATCAATTTATGCGCTGCCGGCGGCACACGAGTTCTATTCTGACAGGCTGAAGCAATAAACACTGCAAAGCATATACATCTCTTTATCTATGTTTCGTCTTATCAGGCGCAGCCGCGATTTTGGCGCGCAAGGTCGCGCCAGAAAGATGTGGCGCATGAGTATCCTGCAAAGGCTCGCGCGTGAAGCCTTGCTCGTAGAAAGGCTCTGGTCATTCCTTCGACCAGAGAAGCAGGACGCGCGCGTATCAGGGCCTTTGATTTCTGCAGAGCATCGGCATTTGCCAGTGACATCGCTGAACCAGTCCATCTGAGCGGGATTTGGATCTGGAAAGTCGCCGGGACTGCCTGCCTCATTCTGCCCCTATACTTGCGCCCATGTCACTTCGCCCAATCGACGTGCGCAGGATGGCGGGCGACCTGAAGATTGCCCTGACCGAGGATCAGTGTTCGCTGCTGGCTCGCTACGCACAGTTGCTCGTCGAATGGAACCGTCGGATGAACTTGACCGCCATCGAAGACGACGCCGGCGTGTTGACGCGACATCTTGCCGACAGCCTGACCGTTCTGCCTACTCTGGATCGCCTGCTGGCCGGCATTTCCACGCCGCGCATGATTGATGTGGGCAGCGGCGCCGGGCTGCCCGGCATTCCGCTCAAGATCGCCCGGCCTCAGCTCGTGGTTGACTTGATGGACAGCACCGGCAAGAAAATGCGCTTTTGCGCAGCCGCGATCGGCGAGTTGGGCTTGCGCGACATCCAGGCCATTCATGGCCGCGCCGAGGAGATGGCGCGCCGGCGCGAACGCCGCGAACAGTACGATCTGGTCATCGCACGAGCGGTGGCGCCAATGCCCACGCTGGCAGAGTATCTGCTGCCATTCGCCCGGCTGGGCGGCTGGTGCATCGCCATGAAGGGCGCCGAAGCGCAGACAGAAGCCGAGCGGGCGCAGAAGGCCATCACCGCGCTGGGCGGCGACGCGGCAGGGGTTGAGCCGGTGGCTCTGCCCGGCGCGCCAGACCGTCGCGCGCTCATCATCATTCGCAAAATCCGCCCTACCCCGGATCGATATCCTCGCCCTTCTGGCGCCCCGCGCGCGGCGCCGCTGTAGCTATAATCGCCCTGCTATGACCACATCGACACAATCGCGCCCTCTGCGTATTCTGATCGCCAAACCGGGGCTGGATGGCCATGATCGCGGCGCCAAAGTGATTGCCCGCGCCTTGCGCGACGCCGGCATGGAAGTGATCTACACCGGCCTGCGCCAGACGCCGGAGATGATCGCGGAAGCCGCGCTGCAGGAAGACGTGGATGCGGTGGGGCTGAGCATTTTGAGCGGCGCGCACAAGTCGTTGCTGCCGCGCGTCGTCCAGGCGATGCGCGAGCGCGGGCTTGACGATGTGCCGGTGTTTGCCGGCGGCATCATCCCTGATGAAGATGTGGCCGATCTGAAGTCGGCGGGGATCGCCGGCGTTTTTGGCCCCGGCGCCCCCATCGCGGATATCGTGGCCTTCATCCGCGAGCACACCCCCGCGCATCATTGAGCCATTGAGCCATTGGATCATTGAGTCATTGAGTCATTGACTGGATTGTTCAATCACTCAATCACTCAATCACTCAATCACTCAATCACTCAATCACCGAATCATCCGATGACTGAATCGCCCGATCTTGCGTCTGACCGCCGCGCGTTGGCCCGTCTGATCACGCAGATCGAGAATGGCAACCCGGAAACGCGCAATCTGGTTGCGCGCCTTTATGCCAGCGCCGGCTCTGCGCAGATCATTGGCATCACCGGGCCGCCGGGCTGTGGCAAGAGCACGCTGGTCTCAGGTCTGGCGCGTTACTTGCGCGCGCGGCCCCACCCTCCGCAAGTCGCCATTGTCGCGGTTGATCCCAGCAGTCCGTTCAGTGGCGGCGCCATTCTGGGCGACCGTGTGCGCATGCGCGAGCTGTCGGGCGACGCGGGCATTTTCATCCGCAGCATGGCCAGCCGCGGCGCGCTGGGCGGGCTGGCCGGCGCCACAGCGGATGTGGTGAGCGCGCTGGATGGGGCCGGCTTCGACGTGATCCTGATCGAGACCGTCGGCGCCGGCCAACTGGAAGTGGATATCGCGCGCATTGCCCAGACGGTGATCGTGGTCGAAGCGCCGGGAGCCGGCGATGAAATTCAGGCCGCGAAAGCAGGGATTCTGGAGATTGCCGACATCGTTGTGGTGAATAAGGCCGACCGCGAAGGGACGGCGCAGACGATTGCGGCGCTGCAATCGGCGCTGGACGTGAGCCGGCCTGAGAGCGCGGGCGCAAGCGCGCACAAACACGGGCCGATGGCCGGCCTGCCCGCTTTCGATTCGCCGCGCAACATGAGCATGGAGGCGCCTGAGATCGACGGCGCAGCATGGCAAACGCCCATTCTGAAAACAATCGCGCTCAATGATGAGGGCATCGAGGCTGTGGCGGCGGCGATTGAGGCCCACGCCGGCTACCTGCGCGCCAGCGGCGAAGGCGCCCGGCGACGCGCGCGCGCTGTTGAGCAGGACGTGCGCGCGCGACTGGCCGACGCCTTGACCCGCCGCGCGCTGGCCGCTGTCAGCCGGGAGCAGTACGACGCGCTTATGGCTGCCGCCGTCGCGCGCGCCATCCACCCGGCTGAAGCAGCCGAACGACTCATGAACGCAAGCTGGGGCAAATGACCACGTTATTCCTCATCCGGCACGCGCAGAGCGCCGCCAATGCCGATGGGCGCATCCAGGGCTGGCTCGACTCGCCGTTGAGCGAAGCGGGACGACAACAGGTTCAGGCCCTGTGCGAACGGTTTCGCGCAACGCCGCTCGATGCTGTCTATGCCAGCCCGCTTGCCCGCGCCACGGACACCGCGCAGGCAATCGCCGCCATCCACAATCTGGCGGTGATCCTGGACGACCGGCTGAAGGAATACAACATGGGCCAATGGACCGGACTGAACCGCGCTGAGATCGAGGCCCTGTCGCCCGGCGTCGATCTGGAAGCCGAGCACGAGCTGGTGGTGCCGGGCGGCGAAACCGCACAGGAGATGCGCGAGCGGGTCGAGCCGTTTGTGCGCGAGGTGGTAGGCCGGCACGCCGGCCAGTCGGTGGCCGTCATCACGCACGGCGGCACACTGGGGATGCTGGTCGGCGCAATGATTGGCCTGCCGGTCATGCGGCGACATCCCTTCTCGTTCGGCAACGCCTCTGTGACCGAGGTCACGCACCAGCGCGGACGCTGGCGCCTGCGGCGGCTGAACGATCAATGCCATCTGCATCCATTACAATTCAATCGGAGGCCATGATGCGAAACCATCGCCGCACAGAAAACAGCATGTATGGGGGAATCAAGCTTTTCAGCGGCACCAGTCATCCCTTGCTCGCCGCGGAAATCGCCGCTTATCTCGATGCGCCGCTGTGCGGGCGCGACATTGTGCGCTTTCCCAACGAGAACGTGTTCTGGCGATTGCACGAGAGCGTGCGCGGCCAGGACGTGTTTCTGATCCAAACCATGAGTTCGCCGGTCAGCGAAAACATTCTGGAACTGCTGATCGGCATCGACTGCCTGCGGCGCGACTCGGCTGCGCGGATCACGGTCGTGATCCCCTACATGGCGTATGCGCGCAGCGACAAGAAGGATCAGCCGCGCGTGCCCATCACCGCCCGGCTGCTGGCCGACCTGATCGAGACCGCCGGCGCCGACCGCTACATCACCGTCGATCTGCACGCCGGCCAGATTCAAGGGTTCTTCAGCATTCCCGGCGACGAACTCACCGCGTTTCACACCTTGAGCGACTACTTCATCAGCCGGCGCGACGAGATGGTCAGCCCGGTCATTGTGACGGCCGATCTGGGGTTTGCCAAACGCGGCCGCAATTTCGCCGCCAAACTCCAGTGTCCCATGGCCTTCGTCGAAAAGCGGCGCATTGGCAACACGGCGCAGTCCGAAGCGCTGACCGTGATCGGCGACGTGGACGGCTGCGATGTGATCATTGTGGACGACGAAATCTCCACCGGCGGCTCGGTGCAGAACACCATCGAAGTGGTGAAAAGCCACGGCGCGCGCGACATCTACGTGTGCTGCTCGCACGCCGTCTTTGCCGGCCCGGCTGTCGAGCGCCTGCGCGCTTTGCCAATCAAAGAGATCGTGACAACCAACACGCTGCCGCTCGCGCCGGAGAAAATGCCGCCCAACGTCCGCGTCCTGTCCATCGGCTCATTGCTGGGGGAGGTCATCCGTCGCGTGCATGAAGGGCGCAGCGTGGGCGAGCTGTTCAACGAATGAGGAGCAGACCATGCCGGACAGTCTTGGCTACATCCTGAAACGCCTGCGCGAGAAGAAGCATTTCACGCAACAGGAAGTCATCGAGCGCAGCGGCCTGGAGCGCAGCGCAAGCTACATCAGCAGCCTGGAGACCAACAAAACCAGCCCGACGATCGCGGAGCTTGAAGCGCTGGCCGTCATCTACGGCACAACGGTGTTCGACATCCTCAGCGAGGCGAAGGGGATCGCGCCCAACTGGGACTTCACGCCGAATCCCGACATCCGGCTGTTGCTGAATTTCTACGAGTCTTTGAACGCGGAGCGGCGCAAGATTGCGCTGGAGTTCATCCAATATCTGGCCGAGAAGCAGAAGATGGAGCGATACAACGAATCCAAACGGATAGAGCCGGCAAGCCGGAGCGATTGAGGCTGCGCGCCCCTATTCGCCGGCCTTTTGACGCGGCGTGACTATGCGCTGCTTGTAGTCCGTCACGAAGCGATTCAGCTTGCCCATCAATTCGCTCCAATCGTCGCTGCCCAGAATGCGATCCAGCGTCTCGCGGTTCTCGGCTTCTCCGATGGTGATGATCTGCGGGCCTTCGCCGTAAACGGTGTACCAGGCTTCTGTGGGCCGCACGCCCAGCTTCATGATCCTCGGCGCAAACTCCTGGACCACAAACTCAAAGTAGGCCGGCTCCTCATCGGACTTGATATTCCAACTCATGACAAGTTTGATCACTGGGCGCCTCCCCTGGGGGCCTGCATAGTGTCCGCGCGCGCTACTTGCATTGCTCAGCCAGCGCCTGCACCTGTTGCATAAAGATCGGGTCCGTCAGGCCAAAGCTGTTGATGGTTTCGATTGACTTGGCCCCATTGAGCGTGTCGCCCAGCGCGCATTGCGCCCGCGCCAACGCCCAATAGGTAAACGGGTTTGGGGCGTCCTGAGTGAGATCGACGCCTTTCCGGGCATTTTCCAGCGCCTTCTGGAAATCTTCCCTGAACAAGAAGACATTGGCCAGGCCGGTGTATGCCGCGCCGAAATCAGGTTGATACTGGATGGCCGCTTCGAACGCTTTCTGCGCCGCGCCGAGCGCATCGGGATACTTTTTCGGATCGCGCTGCAGCAGAATCGTGCCCAGCACATAGTGCGATGTCGCGTCATTCGGATTCAGCTTCAGCGCAATCTCCACGTACTTCTGCGCCTCGTCGAACTGGCTGTTCTGATAGTACACCGTCGCCAGGTTGGTGTGCGCGGCGTCGTGGCTGGGATTGAGTTTGATGGCCGTGAGATACGCGTCGACGGCCTTGCTCAGGTGGTCGCGGCGGGATTGCTCATCCACAGCGACTCCGGCAAGCTGGTTGTGCGCGTTTCCGAGCAGATAGTGCGCGTCCGCGCTGTTGGCATCGGCAGACACTGCGCTCTGGGCTTCCTGCAGAGCCGCATCGAACTGGCCGGCTTTCAGCGCAGCGCGAGCGGCGTCAAGATGCGGTTGGACTGCCTGACTGACGGTGGGAGTGGGGGCCGCCGTTGGCGCGGGCGCGGCGCAGGCCGCCCCGCCGAGCGCAAGAACAGCCAAGACCAGGCCGGCTGCAATGCCGCGTATCACTGCTTCACCTCCAAAACAACAACCTGCGTGTCTTCCGGCAAACCGCTTTTCGTGACTTTGAGCGACTCCTGGGGTTTGGCGTCCGCCAGCCCCATTTCCTTCAGGAACTTGCTCACGCCGTCCAGTTTGCGCGCGCTGCTCGTCCCGGCAGTCTTGAAATTCATCGGCACGACGATGCCTGGCTCGATCAGCGCAACGAGTTCGCTGGCCTGAGAGGCGTTCAGGCTGTCGCCCCCGCCGACCGGCAGCAGCAACACATCGACCGTTTCGAGCGCGTCGATCTGCGCCTGGGTGGGAACAAAAGGCAACTGGCCCAGATTGACGACATTCAGGCCGTCGTAATAGTATGAGAACACCGTGCTGCGCAGCGCGTTATCGCCGCGTTTTTTCTCCGGGCGCATGGCGACCCCGGTGATGAAGACGCCGCCCATCTCGAACTCGCCGGCGCCGCGCAGAATGCGCACATCGCCGCGTTGCGCGCCGACCACGGCCGCCACATTGCTATAGCCAGCCTCGTCACGGCTGATCGTGATCGCGTCGGCCTTCAGTTTGGGCAGTTCTTCGCCCGCAAGCGGCTCGTAGGGATCGGTGACCACCGTAAGCCTGCCACGGTCGGCGAGTCGAAAACAAGACAGCCCATGCCACGTGATTTCCATAGGCGTTGATTCTAGCCGATCACAGCACCTGATTCAACGCAATGGCCTCCGGCGGCTCATCCTCGCCCCGACCGGCGATAGTGTCGACCACCTGTTCGAGCGCGCCCTGCACCCGCTCGATTGGCGACCTGGCCCTGAACAACTCCTCGTAATCCGCCACCGCTTCGTCGGGCGACACATCGCACCCGCACGTCTCTTTCAGGTAGTGATAGTGATCGCTCACCCACAGGTAAAGGTCCGCCTCGGTGCGCCCCGGAAAATGCTTGAGCACGTCCTGTTCGCGAATGGCCTGCACCACCGGGAGATAAACGTTGTCATACCAGTCGGTCACTGCCTCATCTTCGGAGATCTCGCGCTGCTGTTCCAGACCCATGAAATAACGGTGGACGGCGATGTGTTCGAGCAGGCGGGCATAGCCGCCGCCAATCGAGAAGCGAATGTTTTGCTCTGGGCGCAGCGTGTCCAGCCGAGTGCGCTCCAGAAACTCGGCGTACTCGCCAAGAATCACCAGCGCATTGGCGTCGATATCGTCGGCTGTGACCGGCACGCGCGTGATCGCCTCTGTCACCTCGGCGTCCACAAAGCTGGCGCCGCGTTCACGAGCCACCGAGATGCGATGGTTGCCGTCCAGCACAAAGTAGACATCGCCCACTTTGTACAGCTTCACCGGCGGCAGACTGATGTCGTCATAGAAGGCGCGATTGATCTTGCGCCAGCGCGCGCTCAGCGCGCCGGTGCGCGGCAAAAAGGCGTCGTCGAAGTCCTGGTACCGGCCCACGCTCCCCACGATCTTATCGATGGGCACCGTCTGCATGCCGCGCGCCAGCATGCCTCTCAGCTTGAGTTTGTCGCGCGCCTCGTCCCATGCCATCAGCTTCCGGCGATTGCCGGACAGAACGCCCCACACCGAGCGCAGAAACTGCCTGGTGCGCGCGCGGTTGAAGTCAATCTGATCCTGCGCAGTCAACATTTGACATCCTTGCCTAAGATAGCCGCTCACGATTAACGGTCATTTAAGCTCGCAAGCGATTCAGGAGCGATTTTGGCGCTGAGGCCGGCCTGGCGCAAGGCGGCAGATCGGATCTGCCGATGCAATGGGATGTTGTCCATGTATCCCCGGCGATGCGGACTGCCTTGCGGGATCAGGTGATATTTGCGCATCATCTCGTCATAGGCTTGTGAAAGATAATGCTCGCCTTCCTCCAGGCGCCCATTGGCGGCCAGCGCCTGGCTGTGCGCATACAGGATTTCTTCACTGAAGCATTCGATAATCTGGACGAATCCAAACTCGCGATAGAGACTCACAGCCGTCGTAGACGCCGCCAGCGCCTGTTCCAGGTGGGGCCGGCCCTCTTCAGGCGGGAGCTGTTGGGCCAGTGCCAGGCGGGCGGTTGCTGATTTGCACGCGGCTGCCATGTGATACTGCCGCGACACCAATCCCGCAGCAGCGAGCGACTCGACCTGTTGCGCGAGTTCGAGAACCTCTCGCAGGCTGCTCGCATCGCCCCGCTGAATGAGCAGGATGGCCCTCACCAGCCCCCATCCGGCCCGGCCCAGCTCGGTGAAATCGCGGCGGGTAATGTTCCATACTTCCGCCAGCGTCGCCTCCGCTTGGTCAAGCCGGCCCTGCGCCGTCTCGATCTGGGCTTTGCGCAAAAGCGGATACAGCACCCCGGTGATATCCTTCCATGCCTCAATCGCCTCGTTGACGAGCGCCAGGCCGCCCTCCAGGTCGCCCAGATACAGCGCCCGGATTTGCCCGCAGAACATGAGGGCGTGCCCCTCGACATTTCGATCTCCCATCTCGCGGGCCAGTTGCAGCCGGGGCTGTTCGCATTCCGTCAACTGACGGCTATAGTCGCCGGCGCGTTCGGCGCGCGCGCTCAGCGCCGCCAGCAATCGCAGATTGATCTCCTTGTCGTTCAGCGCCTGACAGATTGGAATGGCGGCTTGCAGGTACTTCTCGTTGTGTTCCAGGTCGTCCATGCCGCAGGCGAACGCCAATCCCAGCAACAGATGGGCCTGGTTGCGCAAATCGCCCAGCTCGCGCAGCAGGTTCCATGCCTGCTCGCCCGCTTCGCGCCAGCGCGGATCGCGCAACTCGTAGTAGAGCGGTCCAAGCCGCATCAGGCTGTTGACCTCGCGCCGGCGGTCGCCCAGTTGCTGCGACAACGCCAGCGCTTCCTGCGCCATGGCGACGCCGGCCTGCGCCTCGGCGTGGGTGGTGAAATCCGCCACCTCGGGTTGGCACAACAACGCGTCCACCATCCAGGCCGGATCGTCGCTCAACTCGCGGGCCAGTTGCAGGAGCTCGCGCGAATCGCTGCGGGCCGCCTGAATGTCGCCGACCAGATACAGCACCTCCCGCCGCCCGCTCAGCACTTCGAACCGCTCTGTGCGAATGGCGCGCAAGCGGCGGTCTACGACCGCGTCATCGCTCAACCCATCCGCCATCCTGTCCAGAATCTCCAGCGTGCGGGTGTAGTGCTGAATCGCCTCGGCATTCGCGTACACTTTGCGCGATTGTTCGGCCGCCTGCAACGAGTAGAACAACTCCTTGTTGGGCCGGTTGGCAAAGCGATAGTGCCAGGCGATCAGCCCGGCGCGATGCTCCAGGTCAGCCCCCCAGAAGCCGGCCTCAAGGTATTCGGCCGCCTGCAAGTGGTAAGCGGCGCGCTGGGTTGCCAGCAGGCTGTCATAGGCCACGTCTCGAACCAGGCTGGAGGTGAAGGCGTACTCCATTCCCAGCACTGGCGCGGCGCCGCGCTCCTGGATAAGCTGGGCGCGCTGCAACGCGGTGAGAATGGCTTGCAACTGCGGAGCCATGCTCTCGCCCACAAGCGCCGCCAGCATGTTGCGCCAGAACACCGGCCCGATGACCGACGCCATCTGCAACACACGCCGCTCCTCCGGGGCAAGCCGATCCATGCGAGCCGTCAAGAGGCCTTGCAGGCTGTCCGGGAGGTCCAACGAGGACACTTTGCGCGTTTCACGCAGCCGGCCTGTCTCGTCGGGCGCCAGCGCCCCGCTTGCCGTCAGGGAATGAACCAGTTCCTTGATGAAATACGGATTCCCTTCAGCGCGCTGAATGACCAGTTCCCGCGTCGCAGACGACAGCGCATCGGGGCCGATCAACTCGTCGATCAACTGCCCGCTCTCCACATCGGTCAGCGGGGGCAGTTCGACGCGGGTCAGGCGGTGCGGATACTCCGTCTCGACATGGTGCCGGAAACTCCACACCGGCGAAGTGCGGTCAGGCCGAAACATCGTCAGCCAAAGGATGGGCGCGCCATCGCACAGCGGCAGACAGAATCGCAACAGATCGATCGAGCTGGGGTCAGCCCAATGCAAATCAGAGAAAGCAACCACCATGGGCTGACGCTCGGCCAGCGCGGCCAGCCAACTCCGGATCGTCTGGAACAACTGGCGCTGCCACAACTCGGCGTCCATGCGCCGGGCCTGTGTTGCGTAAGGCTCCTCCAGCGGAAGCGACAGCAGCGACGCCAGATAAGGATAATGATCGCCGGCCTGCTCGCCCCAAATGCGCTCGGCCTGCTGCCGCAAGAGCGCCAACATCGCATCTGCTCCGAGGGCGCCGCCGTTGTGGTTGCCGGCTGACGGCGCAGACCCGTTCTGGGCGCCCAGCCAACGACGCGCCAGATCGCGCCACATGGAGAATGGCCAGTCCTGAGTGTAGGAGCGGCAGAATCCATGCAACCAGAGCGCCTGGTCGGCGCGACCGCGCTCAGCAGTTGAGTTGGCCGGGGCGCTCTTCTCTGCATCGCCAGTGACGCCATCGGCCAGAAATTCCGGCGCCAACAGACCCTGGTCGAACAGCCGCTGGCTGGCGCGCGACACGATGAATGATTTTCCGGCTCCTTTCTCGCCGGACACGAAGCATATGCCACCCCTGCCCTTCAGCACATCTGCAATGCACCGCTCGACCGCCTCCAACTGCGCCGCGCGGCTGACCATTGCGGCAGGCGTCTTCGGTTCCGCCAGCGCCCGACCGGCGGCGTCGGGTTGATGCTCCAGCGGCCGGTACACAGCGATCGGCTCGCTGACGCCCTTCACCGCGATCTCTCCGATGGACTTCCAACTGAATTTGGACGCGACTAGTTGATACGTGCTATCGCTGACGAGCACCGTGCCGGCCTCTGCGGCCGACTCCATGCGGGCGGCGACCGCAACGGCCTGGCCCATGGCAGTGTCTTCCTTGTGCTGCCGACTGTCGCCGACGGTGGTCACAATCACCTCGCCGGTATTCACGCCAATGCGCAACTTCAGGTCGATGCCGTCGCTTTCGGCCAGACCCGCCGCATACGGTTTAATGGCCTCCTGCATGGCCAGCGCGGCAAGCACAGCGCGTTCAGGATCGTCCTCGTGCGCGACTGAAGCGCCAAAAAACGCGACCAATCCATCTCCGCGAAACTGGTTTACCTCTCCGCCAAAGCGATAGATCTCCGCTTCGAGAATCTGGAAGACATGATTCATCACCTCCACCCAGGCTTCGCTGCCAAGTTTTTCCAGCAGATGGGTGGAATCGCGCACATCAGCCAGGATGACGGTGGCAATGCGGCGCTGCCCTTCGAGCGGCCTGGTCTGAAACCCTGCCAGGGCAAAGGTCTCGCCAAAGGCTGTGTGAATGGGCGCAACCGGGGAGGGCGTCGCCGAAGCGCGCCTCATCGCCAACACTTCCAGAAAACCCGCATCCGCTTTGCGCGGCTGTGGGGCAGGCTGCGCCATCAGGTCTGAGGGAACAGGCTGGGCGTTTGCCGCCGCAGTCGGAGCGCGCAACTCGGTCTTTTCGACCGGCGTTCCAGCCGGCGTTGCGCCCGGCGTCTCATCGGCGCCGTGTGATATCGCCGCAACCGGTTCTTCAGCGCGCAGTTCAGCGCGCTCATTTATAGACTCCCACGGCCGGCCGGCCATCACCGCCTCATACACGGCCCCCTGGGTGAGCTGGACGCCGCACATGCCGCAGAACCGATAGTCCAGTGGATTGGCAAAGCTGCACATGGGGCAGATATGCGCCAGGCGCGCACCGCAGCGCCCGCAATATTTCATCCCGGCAATGCGATCATAGCCGCACGCGGGGCATTTCATTTCATCAGGTAGCATTTGCACAGCCCGGTTGAAACAGACAAGGCGCGCCGTGTGGGGCGCGCCTTGTCCAAATCAAACCGAAAGGATTTTGCTGAAAGCGTTTGGGCAGGATTGCCCGTGTCAGGATGATATCACATGGCTTCGAGAGCCAGGCGGAAGCGTTTGGCCAGCTCCTGGAGAATCAGAACGGCCATCTCGGCATCCTGGCGCACTTCAGCCAGAAAGTCCCAGCGGCTGAGCACCAGGCAGCGTGTCGGCTCGACGGTGACCACCGAGGCCGTGCGCGGCCCGTCGTCGAGCAGCGCCAGCTCGCCGAAGAAATCGGTGGGGCCAAAGACGTTGACCGTCAGGCGCTCCCCATCGCGTCGCTCGCGGATGGCCTCGGCTTTGCCGAGCGCCACGATGAACAATCCCTCGCCGCCCTGGCCCTGGGTGACGATGGTCGCCCCGGCCGGGAACTCGCGTTCGACCATGCGCCTGGCCAGAATTTCAATCTGACGATGGTTGAGATTCTGGAAAAGCGGCACGCGCTCCAGAAACTGAGCAGTGTCTTTGGCGTTTGGCATGTGATTTCTCCTGTTTTTATAACTGGCCAATATAAACCCCGAAAAGCGAAACGGCCAACTGGGCCAGATCGTCGGCGCTGCCGGCCCTGCGCGCGTTGCTCCCGTCAAACAGGCATTCGACAGTCATTTTGTCGCGCAGGGCGTCGGTCAGGTCAAGGCGCAGCGGTTGAGCGGACATGTTCAGGACGACCAGGCAGGTCTGGCCGCTGGCCGCATCGCAGCGCAGGAAGGCCAGATGGGTCATGGCGCCTCCAAAAGCGCATAGATCGCTGGGATAGCGATTTGGACGATCAGCGTGACGACGAAGGTTCGCCACGAGCGCGACTGGCCGGCGTAATGGCGGTGATATTCGCCGCTGAGAATGATGAAGGCGATGCCGGCCAGCGCGAACACGATCAACAGCGCATTGGCGAGCACAGCGCCGGCGCGCACATCGGCG
>DAOTYS010000047.1:0-5490 GCA_034434575.1 Thermoflexales bacterium | reverse complement strand
TCTTTTCTGAGTGTGTTGCCCGGCTGAAGGAATGGGCCATGCGCCAATACGGCTCGGATCGCTATGCGTTCCCGGTTCGCCAGAAGTTCATCTGGCAAAGGTTCCGCTGGGATGTTCGTTGACCGCGCGCTGGCTGCCGGCTCGAGCGGGCGCTCGCGCAACATCGAGCGGCTGAGATTTCAGTTGGCTTACCGGTTGCGCTGCCGCATGCGATACAATGCAACAGCATTTCTGAGGACCTGTATGGAAAAAGCGCGCGTCGCTCTCATTGGCGCGGGGTGGTGGGGCACCTATGCGCATATTCCCGCCCTCAAACAGCATCCCCAGGCTGAACTGGTCGCCGTGCAGTCGCGGTCGCGCGACAAGGCTGAAAAAATCGCCGCCGATTTTGGCATTCCCTGCGCCTGCGTCACCCTGGAGGAAACGCTGGCCATCGAGGGATTGGATGCGGTCATCATCAGCACTACCCCAAATGTTCATTACGAGCAGGCGCGGGCGGCCCTTGAACGCGGCCTGCACGCGCTTGTTGAAAAGCCGATGACCATTACGGCAGCCGAGGCCGGCCATCTGGTGGCGCTTGCAAAACAGAAAGGCGCGCAGTGTCTGATCGGCTGCCCGTGGCACTACAACGCGCATGTCATCGAGGCCCGCCGGCTCATCCGTTCCGGCGCATTGGGCGACGTGAAAATGGTGACCATGTTGTTCACCAACACGACCGCCGGGCTGTATCGCGGGCTGCCCTTGGACAAGGCGTTTGGCATCGACGCCCAAAAGCACCCGCAGCGCATCCCATATCGTATGCCGGGACTCTCTTCATACAGCGACCCGGCGGTTGCGGGCGGTGGACACATTTACACGCAGATCTCGCATCTGGCCGCGCTGCTGGGTTTCCTGGTGGAGTCCGACCCGGTGGAGGTGTTCGCGCGCTTCGACAACGCCGGCGGGGCGCTGGATGTGTACGACGCGATCAATGTGCAACTGGCCAATGGGGCGCTGGCGTCGTTGATGAGCCACGGCGCGCCGATGCCGGGTCATTCGCAATGTGAGGTTCACGTTCACGGCGCGCAGGGCGCGATTCATCTTGACATTCACGCCGGCCGTCTATCGTTTCACAGTCTCGACGGCCAGCATGTGACGCACCCCGAAGTTCCGGCCAGTGAACGCTATCGGCTGTATGCGCCGGCGCAGAATCTGGCGGATTGCGCGCTGGGTGTGGCCGACAACCAGTCGCCCGGCGAACTGGGCTGGTATGCCATGCGTGTCATCGAAGCGTCGAGCCAGTCTGCCCGGCTGCGCGCCAACGTGGTGTTGCCGGCTGTAGGGCAATGAGCGGCTTTCTGGCCGGCGCGGATCTGTCTGCCAACCGCATCGAGCTGGCTCGCCGGCGAGCGGCCCAACGCGGTTACATCGACCTGACCAGCAGCAACCCCACGCATCAAGGCTTGCTGTTTCCGGCGGAGATTCTGCGCGACGCGGCAGAGCAGTACTGGGCCAGCCGGCGCTATGACCCCGACCCGCGCGGCCTTTTGGCGACGCGCGAAGCGATTGCGCGGTACTATGCCGATCGGCGGGCGCCGGGCCTGACTCATGACGCCGACCGCGTGTTCGTCACGGCCAGCACCAGCGAGGCGTACAGCCTGTTGTTCGCGTTGCTGTGCGAGCCGGGCGACAATGCGCTGGCCCCCGATGTGAGCTACCCGCTGTTCGAATACCTTGCGGCGATCCATCATGTTGAGTTGCGCCCCTATCGTCTGGACGAGGCGCGGGGCTGGCAGATCGACGCAGACAGCCTGCGCGATCAGGTGGATGAACGCACCCGCGCCGTGCTGGTCATTTCCCCTCACAACCCCACCGGCATGGTCGTGCAAGAGCGCCAGCCCATATTCGACGCGCTCGATTTGCCCATCATCTGCGACGAGGTGTTCGCCGAGTTTCCCTATCGCGCGCCGGCTGTGCCGTTTCTGGGCGCGCTGCACCCGGATCTGGCGGTGTTCACCCTGAACGGCATTTCCAAGATGTTTGCGCTGCCCGATCTGAAGCTGGGCTGGATCGTGTTGAGCGCGCGCGCCGGCGCGCAATATGCCGGGCGGCTGGAGATGTTGAACGACACCTTCCTCGGCGCGAACACCTTGACTCAGACGATGCTGCCGGTGTTGTTCGAGCGTGGAATGCCGTTTGTCGATGAGATGCGGCGGCGCATCCGCGCCAATCTCGACCTGGCTGTGGCAGCCTTGTCTGATTGCGCCCGGCTTCAGGTCAATCGCCCGGACGGCGGATACTACCTTTTCCCGAAAGTGCGCGATTGCGAGGATGAAGAACAACTAGTGATCGACCTGCTCGAAGCGGGTGTGCTGACGCATCCGGGGTACTACTATGGGGCCGAAGCGCGTCATGCCGGACATGTGATGATCTCCTGTTTGACCCATTCCAATGCGCTGGAGGAGGGCGTTCGCATCCTGCGCCGGGCGCTCGTTTGAGGATCGGAAACGCCGGGGAGATCAAGCCGCGATGCGGCTGGCCATCCTCGGCGCGCTTTGGGCGCGCTCACCGACCGAGGGTGACAGGTGTGCCAGCGCCCGGCCTGCCATGGCGCAAAACGCCGACGCGCACCTTGACTGTGGAAATGCGCCCGTGCGCCCGTTGACATCCTGGGGAGTGTGCTATAATATCTGCCTGGGAGTTGGGTTTGGTTCACTGTCCCCCGTAAGAGTGTCCCTCCCCCCAGCACTCTTACCCAGTGACCGTGCGCCCGGCTCCCTCTTTTTTTTATCCTCCAGATGTAGTTTGCATAGCCCCAATTCCCAGTGTGTGGGCCTCGGGTACCAGTTTGCATTTCCTCGGTAAAGTCCGAGTTGATATTGTCTGACCTTCTTCCTAGAATCCCATCAGTCATTCTCCTGAATGCGCCAAATATGAAGTCTGGGGGAGTGCAGGTTCGGGCCGCGAGACTGACGTGGGCCCTGTGAAATAGCCACAAGGGAGGATATTGGCAAACCATAACCAGCAGGTCGACAAGTTCCCAGCGAGACGCCAGATCTTGTGGATTCAACGATTGAGCAAAGCAAAGGAAGAGATATGAGACCAGATATGCGCAGAGTTATTGCAAGTGTATGTGTCGCGGGTTTGGCTGCGGTTGTCGCCATGAGCCTGTCGGCGCCGGCTGCCGCAGAAGTGCCGGCGCCCTCAGAAGGGACGACGATCACGGCAGACGCCACTGCCCGCGGCCAGTGGAAGCAGAACTTCAAGTGGACGATCAACAAGACGGTGACGCCGGCCTCCTGGCAGTTGCTGCGCGGAGACAGCGGCACGTCGATGTTCACCGTCGCCGTGACCAGGGAACCAGGCACTGAAATCTCCTGGATTGACGGCCAGGTGTGCGTCACCAACACCGGCACCGAGGCCACTCAGGGCCTGAGCATTGTGGCGACGTTGCTGGGCGGGTCGGGATTCTCGCAGGTGATCGGCGTTCAGAACGTGCCGCTTGGCGCAAGCGCCAGCATCGACGCAGGTGACACGGGCTGCTATGCGTACAAGGTCGATCTGCCGGCGTCTGCTCGAGTTGCCGGCGGTTCCTATCAAATCTCGGCCACGGTGGCCATCTCGAACCTGGTCGGCTCGATTGGCGCGCTGGCAGGTCCGAGCGCTGGCGCTGTGGCCACCCTCTCGAACACACCGCTGCTGTTGAATGACTCTGTCAATGTCGATGACAGCAATGGCATGTCGTGGGTATTCAGTGGCTCTGGCTCGCAGACATACCCGAAGACCTTCACCTGCGATCAGGGCAACTTTACGTACAAGAACCGCGCGACTATCCGGCAGACCGGTCAGTTCTCTGAAGCATCGGTCAGTGTGACGTGCGCGAGCCTGAAGGTGCGCAAGGACGTGTTCACCTCGCTGCAGCGCAAGTACAAGTGGACAATCGACAAGGCGGCGGATCAGGCTGAACTGACACTGGCAGCAGGGCAGCAGCATCAGGTGACATACACGGTCGATGTTGACGCTCGCCCTGTGGACAGCAGTTGGCTGGCGACCGGCACAATTCGGGTGACGAACATGGCGCCGTTCGCGGTGCGCCTGTTGAGTGTGTCCGACATCGTGTCGCCCGACATCATCGCTTCGGTGTCGAACTGTGTGGCCGGCGCGGTGCGCGTGACGCTGCCGTACACGCTTGGCCCGAACTGGACGGTCAAATGTGATTACGCGGTGGCGTTGCCCAATGGCGACAGTCGAGTGAATACGGCGATTGCCACTGTGCAGAATGTGAGCTACAACGCGCAGGGTCGCGGCACGCCGGCCGGGACGAGCGACTTCTCCGGCACAGCCGAGGTCAACTTCGCGCGGGCAGCCATCACCGAGATCGACAAGTGCGTGTCGGTGAGCGACTCGTTTGCCGGCGACCTGGGCACTGTGTGCGCTCCGAACGTGCCGGCCCGCTTCACCTATACCCGTTGGATTGGCCCATATGAGGCGTGCGGCAACTACACCGTCGAGAATGTCGCTTCCTTTGTCGCCAGCACGACCGGCGCCAGCAACTCGGACCGCTGGGATATTCCGGTCAGCGTGCCGTGCGGCGAAGGGTGCTCGCGGACGCAAGGTTACTGGAAGACACATTCCAAGTATGGTCCCGCGCCGTATGACGCCACGTGGGCCCTGGTGACGCCGGACGGCGAAGACTCGGCCTTCTTCTCCAGCGGTCAGAGCTGGTATCAGGTGTTGCAGACCCCGCCGGCCGGCGGCAATGCCTATTACATTCTGGCGCACCAGTACATCGCGGCGGTTCTGAATCAGTTGAGCGGCGCTGACACATCGGCGATCACGGCAGAACTGGCGCTGGCTGCACAGTTGCTGGCCGACTACACGCCCAGCAGCAGCATTACGGGCGCGCTGCGCGACAGCTTCATCAACACTGCTGGCACGCTCGATGACTACAACAACGGCGTGATCGGCCCCGGCCATTGCAGCAATTAAAGACATCGACAACGAAGCGCGAGCGCCGGAGCGAGCGCCGGAGCGAGCGCCGAAGGACGCAAGCCAGATGACAAAGCAGGGCGGTGGCGCAAGCCATCGCCCTGCTTTTTGATGTCAAGAGAAAGCGCGCTGCTCTCTGCGGCGCGCAAGGCTATTGAGTGATTGCCAGCAACCGGCCCAACAGGCCGGCTTCGCCAATCGCGATGGTCAGCCCGCAGAACACGATTGACACGACGCTCATCAGCTTGATCAGGATGTTGAGCGCCGGCCCGCTGGTGTCTTTGAAGGGGTCGCCGACCGTGTCGCCCACCACGGTTGCCTTGTGCGAGTCCGATCCCTTGCCGCCGTGGGCGCCCTTCTCGATGTACTTCTTGGCGTTGTCCCAGGCGCCGCCGGCGTTGGCCATCATCACGGCCATGAGGAAGCCTGCGGCGATCGCGCCGGCCAACAACCCCACCACGCCAGCCACGCCGAATAGCGCGCCGACGATCACCGGCGTCAGGATCGCCACCACTGCTGGCA
>DAOTYS010000046.1:0-3072 GCA_034434575.1 Thermoflexales bacterium | reverse complement strand
GTCTCCCTACTTGCAGGCGGCTAGGCAGTTACAACTGGAATGCAATATCAAACAAGCGCAGGGCAGTAGTGATGAGAAGAGATCAATACCAGTCGAATGGGAGAGCCAATCGACGCGCAGTGAGAGAATCACCAGGCTGGCGACGCGGCCTCCTGACCGCTGCGCTGGTGTTGGTGATGGGCGCCTCTTCTGCGCAGGCCACTGCTCGGCCATCTTCTTCTGTTGAAGGCCCCTCCCGTGTCGTGACCCTGCGCGCAAATAGCGCGCCGCCGATATCGCCGGCCTCAGCCGATATCATCGATCCGGCCCTGCGCGCTGCGCTCAGCGGCCCAGACGCCGGCCCGTTGCAATTCGTTGTGGAGTTTGCAACGCCGTCTGGCCAGCGGGCTGACCTGGAAGCAGCGTCGCGCAAAGAAGACTGGGCTGAACAAGGCGCGCAGGTGGCGGCTGTGCTGCAACACAGCGCGTCACAAGCCCAGTCGGCAGCGCGCGCGCTCCTGACACAGCGCGGCACAGCCTATCGCCCCTTGTGGATCGTCAACGCGCTGGCGGTCGAGGGCGCCTGGGGCGACGTTCTGGCGCTGGCCGGCCAGCCCAACGTCACCCGCATCCGCCTGCCCCGGCGCTACCCGCTGCACACCCCCACCGCCGCGCAACCCTTTGTTTTGCCGGGTGGTGAGCTTGTCGGTGAGCTTGCCGAACCGCCGGCCGCTGAAGAGGGTGATAAGCCTGTCGAACCACGTGTCGAACGGCCGGCCAACGCCCCTGCTCAGGCTGATGGCGGCGGCGAGCCGTTGCCCGCGTGGGGAGTGAGCAAAATCCGCGCCGATCGCGTCTGGCAGGAATTGGGCGTGCGCGGCGAAGGGATTGTGATAGGGAGCATCGACACCGGCGTGCGCTACACCCATGAGGCGCTGACCCGTCAATATCGCGGCTGGCTGGGGAATGGGCGCTTCATCCATCACTATAACTGGTTCGACCCGAATGGGGAGACAACGCCCTTTGACAACAATGGACACGGCACACACACCGTGGGGACCATGGTGGGGGATGACGGCGGAGATTATCAGATCGGCGTGGCCCCCCGCGCCACGTGGATCGCCGCCAAAGGCTGCGCCAACGACTGGTGCAGCGATATTGATCTGGCGCTCTCCGGCCAGTGGATGCTGGCGCCCACACGACTGGACGGCTCGCAACCCGACCCGGCGCGCCGACCGCACATCATCAACAACTCCTGGGGCGCCAACGCCTGGGACCCGTTCTACCAGGCCATTGTGTCGGCCTGGCGCGCCGCCGGCATCTACCCCGTCTTCTCCATCGGCAACGCCGGACCGGGCTGCGGCACCGCCGGCTCGCCGGGAACCTATGCGTCCGTCCTGGGTGTCGGCGCGACCACCAGCGGCGACCAGATCGCCGCGTTCAGCTCGCGCGGGCCAAGCCGCGATCCTGCCACACCGTCCGCCATCAAACCTGACCTGAGCGCGCCGGGGCAGAATGTGCTGTCGGCGCTGGCCGGGGACGACAACGAATACGGCACGCTGAGCGGCACCTCAATGGCCGCGCCGCACGCGGCCGGCGCGGTTGCGCTGATCTGGTCGGCGAACCCCTCCCTGATCGGCCAGATCGTTTCAACCACTCAGATTCTGACCAGCACAGCGCAACCCATCGTCAACACTGTCAACTGCGGTGAAGGCGTGGGGAAGGTTCCCAACAACACGCACGGTTGGGGCCGGCTCGACGCTTACTCGGCCACGCTCAAAGCGATTGAGTCGGGGCCGGCGAGCGGCGCGCTGGCGCTGCGCATCGTCATCAGCCCCAGCGGACAGCCGGCGCAGGCAGTCCTGGCACAGCTCAATCTGTCCCCGGCTCAGACGCTGCACAGCCTGAGCGACGCCAATGGCGAAGCGCGTTTGCGCGCGCCGGCGGGGTCCTACACCCTGACCGCGCAACATCCCGATTTTCGCCCGGCTCAACTTTCCATCACCATCACTGCCGGCGTGACCACCAGCGCCGTCATTACGGTGTCGCCGCGCGCGCGGTGGACGCTCAGCGGCACGGTGCGCGACGCGCAGAACGGGCTGCCGGTGCGCGCCACTCTGCGCGCCACATCGCCCGACCTGCCCGAAGACCGCACTGCCCAGGCAGAGCCGGCCAGCGGCGCGTACACCTTGTCTGTATTGGGTGGCGTCTCGCTGTCGATTCAGGTCGAGGCGCTGGGCTACGTCATGACGCAGACCGCCTTGTTTGTTCCTGACGAAGAAGATGGCGCGGGCAACATCCTCTATCAGGATTTCAGCATGGTCTCGCACGATTGCCTGGTTCACCCCGCCGCGTGCAGCCGGCTGGCGCTGCATCCGCTGGGCAACATGGGCTGGCCGCCGGCCAGGTGGATTGAATGGCTGGCCATCAATGGCGATATCGCCTACGTGGCGCAGGGCGAACGGCTGTTCGCAGTTGACATCGGCCAGCCCGACGCCATGCGCATTCTGTCTGTCACCCCAATCGCCTGGCAACCGGCGCAGACATGGGCGCAGTCCGAGGCGGTTGTGACCGGGGACCGGCTGATTGTGCTGCGCATGTCAACCGATGGCTACGGCTACGCGCTGCACCTGATCAGCCTGCAGAACCCGCTTGCGCCGCGCCTGATGTCGGTTGTCACTCAGAACAGCGCAGCCAACGGACGCCTGTTTGCGCATCGGGGATACGTCTATGTGCCGGAGGCAAACGCCGGCTGGCGCGTCTACTCGACAACAGAGACATCGCTTGCGCCGATTGCGCTTGCCCAGGGTCCGTTGTTCACCCGCCCCGTGTTCCGGGTCTCCACAATGGGCGACGCGGCCTTCGCCCAGATCCTGGATACCGACAACATACCGATAGCGATCGCCGTGTCGCTGGCAATCCCCTCTGCGCCGGTTGCGCGCGACACCTACCGCACTGCGGAATGGATGATGGACCTGTGGGCGCAGGATGGCTATTTGTACATGATCGAAAGGGCCGGCATGGATGTCATGACGCTGAAGCCGATCCGCGTCTCGGCCGGCCTGACCTTCACGCTGCGCCCGCCCACCACCT
>DAOTYS010000045.1:0-4438 GCA_034434575.1 Thermoflexales bacterium | reverse complement strand
TGACCAGGATGCTGCCGCTGATTGCGCGGGGCGAACTGATCGGCCTGCTGACACTGGCGCTGATTTCCCCAGAGGAATTCACCGAGGATGCATGCTTGATCCTCGGCGAGGTGGCTGCGCGGTTGGCCCTCACGCTCGAGGATGTGTTGCTGGTGAAGTCTGTGAGAGAGCAGCGTGAGCAGCTTCACCGGCTTGCGGCCCGCATGTCCGAAGCTCAGGAAACAGAGCGGCGCCGGCTGGCCATCGAATTACATGATCGTGTCGGGCAAAACCTCACCGCTTTGGGGATTAATCTCAATATCGTGCGCAGTCTGCTGCCGCAGGATCAGATGCCTCGCCTGGGGCCGAAGCTCGACACAGCCATGAGCCTGTTGGAGGAAACGATTGAGCGCATCCGGGATGTGAACTCGGATCTGCGCCCGCCGGTGCTGGATGACTATGGCTTGCTGGCTGCTTTGCGCTGGTTTTGCCAGCGGTTCACAGAGCGCACCGGCCTCGAAACAGTCGTTCAGGGCCGGGAGCCGTATCCACGCCTCGAACAGATGGCTGAAATCGGCTTGTTCCGCATTGCGCAAGAGGCGCTGACGAACGCGGCCAAACATGCGCGCGCCACGTCGGTTGTGGTGCAATATGAGGAAGACAGGGGTGTGGTTCGACTCGCGATCTCGGATGACGGCGTTGGATTTGACCCTTCAACCTATCGGTCGAGCGAACGGCGCCCTGGGTGGGGATTGATCGGCATGCAGGAACGCGCCGAGGCCGTGGGCGGCCGACTGCGCATAGAATCCAGGCCGGGCGCCGGCACGCGTGTGCTGGTTTCGATCACAAGGTAGACGCATGGCGATTCGTGTATTTCTGGCCGACGATCACACGGTGGTGCGCGACGGGTTGCGCATCCTGCTCGAAGCGCAGGGAGATATCGAGGTTGTCGGGGATGCCTCTGACGGCCGGCAAGTCGTCGCCCTGGCGCAGCAGCTTGTGCCGGACGTGGTTGTGATGGATATCGCCATGCCAGGGTTGAATGGCATCGACGCCGCCCAGGAGATCCGCCGCGCGTGCCCATCGGTGCAGATTTTGTTCCTTTCCATGCACTCCACGAACGAGCACATTTTTCGCGCGCTCAATGCCGGCGCGCGCGGCTTCTTGCTCAAGGAGTCCGCCGGCGCAGAAGTTGTGCAAGCCGTGCGCGCGGTCGCCGCCGGCCGGCGCTACTTCAGCGAAAAGATCACCGATGCCGCGTGCATGTATCACGACCACCCGTTGCGCCAGGCAGTCCTGAAAAGCCCGATCGAGCGGCTGAGTCCGCGCGAGCGGCAGATTCTGCAACTGGTCGCCGAGGGCAAGACCAGCGCAGAGATCGCCGAGATGCTCTATCTCTCAGCAAAGAGCATCGAGACCTATCGCAGCCGGCTCATGCATAAAATCGGGGTAAGCGATCTGACTGCGCTGATCAAGTTCGCCATCCAACACGGCCTGACGACGCTTGGATAGCATTGGCCGCCCGCGTTTACTCTTTCGGCGCGGTGCCGAACACGATATCCCAGAGCGGTGAACTGACCCCATACCGCTTTTCGGGCGTCTTGAAGTGATGCAGCATGTGGTAGCGCTTCAGATATTTCATCGCCCGGCCACGCATGGGCAGATGGTGCGTGGCGTAGTGGATCATGTCATAGATCAGATATCCCAGCACGAAGCCGGAGAAGACCGGCGCAACCCAGTGCGGGGCGCCCAGCGCGGCCCCGATGACCGCGCTGAACAGCGCATAGATCAAGATTGCGCCGGGGATGCTCACAGCCGGCGGCATCACCAGGCGGGTCTTGCATTGCGGCTGGGCATGGTGCACGCCGTGGAACAGAAAGAAGAATCGCTTCATCGGCTCGCTGCGCGGCTCGTAATGGAACACGAAGCGGTGAACCAGATATTCCGTCAATGTCCACACAAACAGGCCGGCCAGAAAGCCGGCTGGAATGTGCAGCGCGGGCGCCCCGGCCGGCAGCGCGACCACCGATTGAACCAGAAAGATAATCGACACGGGCAGCCAGATGGCGACCACCACTGCCGGATGGATGTGCGTGAAAAACTCCAGAAAGTCGGACTTGAAAAGCCGGATCGGCTCCTCGCTGTGATTGATCTCAAGATGTTTCATGCGGACCCTCCACAAACTTGCGCAACAGTCAGATTTTACCGGGTAGAGACGCGCCGCAGCGCGCCTCTACGTGTCATGTCGGTCACACCAGCTTGAGCAGGCAATAGCTCTTGCGCCCTTTGCGCAGCACCACAAACTGGCCGTCGATGGCGTCGTTCAGCGAAATCATCCGCGCAGGATCGGCGACTTGCCGGTTGTTGACGTACACGCCACCGCCTTCAACAGTCCGGCGCGCGTCGCCTTTCGAGGTGGCGAGCTTCGCCGTGATGAGGACATCGAGCAGGGGCGCGCCGCCGCCCTCGAGCTGCTGTCGGGACAATGTGGCGGCCGGCACGTCCTCGAAAATCTCCTGCACGTCGCTTGCAGTCAGGCCGGCAATCTCGCCGCCGAACAGGACGCGCGACGCTGCTTCGGCCCTGGCTAGCGCCGTTTCACCATGCGTCATGCGGGTGAGTTCGCGCGCGAGGCGCTGCTGGGCTTCGCGCTTTTCCGGCTGCGTGGCAACCTGATGCGCCAGCTCGGCCACCTCGGCTTCGGTGAGCCACGTGAAGAATTTAAGGTAGCGCACAACATCCGCGTCGTCGGTGTTGATCCAGAACTGATAGAAGCGGTATGGCGAGGTGCGCTTCGGATCGAGCCACACCGAGCCGCCCTCGGTCTTGCCGAATTTGGACCCGTCGGCCTTGACGATCAGGGGGTAGACCAGACCATACGCCTTGCCGCCAGTCATGCGGCGAATCAGCTCCACGCCGGCAGTGATGTTGCCCCACTGATCGCTGCCGCCGGTTTGCAGCGCGCAGCCATGGCGCTGGAACAGGTAGACAAAGTCATACGACTGGAGCAGCATGTAGCTGAATTCGGTGAACGAGATGCCGCTCTCGCTGGCCAGCCGGTTTTTGACCGAGTCTTTGGACAGCATGTAGTTGACCGTGATGTGCTTGCCGATGTCGCGCAGAAAGGTCATCATGGACATCGGCGCCAGCCAGTCCGCGTTGTTCATCACGCGGGCCGGGTTGCTCTTCACCTCGAAGTCCAGAAAGTGCGCCAGTTGTTGCTTGATGGCCTCGACGTTGGCCTCGACCTGGGCGGGGGTGAGCAACTGGCGCTCCTGTGACTTGCCGCTGGGGTCGCCGATCATGCCGGTGCCGCCGCCGGCCAGCGCGATGGGCGAGTGGCCGAAGCGCTGGAAGCGCGCCAGCGCCATCAGCGGGACCAGGTGCCCCACGTGCAGGCTGTCGCCGGTAGGGTCGAAGCCGTTGTAGAGTGTCACGCGCTCGCGCGACAGAAGATCAGCCACGCCCTCGCTGGCATCGTAGAGCAGGTTGCGCCACTTGAGTTCATCGAGAATGTTGGAGGTTGACATTGCGATTTCGGATTTGGGATTTCGGATTTTGGATTGCCGGTCGTGGTCGGCGCGCGGTGACACGGGCGGTGGCCAGGCCGGCAACTCGAATCTGAAGTCAGGCTGCGCGGATTATATCCGCCGGCTGCGGGCGGTAGAATCCGCCAGAACGTGCGCGGGAATGCGGCGCGCGACTGTCCTGCGCTGGCGCCTGCGCAAGATTTTGTCAGTTGCAAACTTCGACCTGCGCCTGCTGCAACATCTGTGAGGTGACGCAATGTCTGAATCTTCTCAACAACACCGTGAGATTGCCGCCCGCCAGGGGGCGGTGCCGGTTGCTGTGGTGACCGTGAGCGACACGCGCACGCGCGAGAACGACACGGGCGGCGACTTGATCGAGCAGCGCGTCACCGCCGCCGGCCATCGCGTGGTCTTCCGCGAGATTGTGAAGGATGAGCCGGAACGCATTGGCGCGCTGCTCGATCGGATCGTGAGCGAGACGGACGCGCGCATCGTGTTGTTCACCGGCGGCACCGGCATTGCGCCGCGCGACACCACCTACGACGCGCTGGCGCGCAAACTGGAAAAGACGTTGCCCGGCTTTGGCGAGCTTTTTCGCATGCTCAGCTACCAGGAGGTCGGCGCGGCGGCCATGCTCTCGCGCGCCACAGCCGGCGTGTACCGGGGCCGCGTGGTGGTGTCGATGCCCGGCTCGCCCAATGCGGTGCAGGTGGCCATGGACAAACTGATCCTGCCGGAGTTGCAGCATCTGGCGTGGGAAGTGGCGCGTTACTGAGCTTTGATTAAACAATATCGCATCGCCTTATCGCTCCCATGGCAAGTCAGACATATGGACGCACGCCCACAAGCGAGCGTCTGACCGTCCGGTGCGCCGCAGGCTGCCACGGATGTTGCAGCGCAGTTCGTCCACATGTCGGGGCGCTGAGCCG
>DAOTYS010000044.1:0-8352 GCA_034434575.1 Thermoflexales bacterium | reverse complement strand
GCGCCGACAGCCACTCCAGATCAACCCGTATCTGATCGCCCTCGCGCCAGGCCGAAGCGCCGACCAGCGCCATTTGATTGCCGAACGGCACATACCGCTCGCCGTCCGCGAAATCGGGCAGCGTCACATCCAGCGCGGATGTGGCGCTGGCCAGCGACAGTCGCAGCCGTTTCCACTGTGGCGTGTCGAAGCGCAACGTCAGATATTCAGGCGTCGCGGTTTGTGTGGCCGGCGGGAGCCGCTGCGCCTGCGCCAGCGGCTGCCCTTCCGCTGAAAGGATCGTAATCACCGCATCCTCGCTCGATAATCGCCAATGAGTGTGCACTCGCAACTGGCCGGCGATGCCGGTGTCGTAATCGACGCCGATAAGCTCCGGCGCCGCGCTCGCCGGCATGAACGGCGCGCGCAGCAACAGCGCCGGCAGCCCGCCCTGTGGATGGCGCGTTGCCGGCGGTTCGGCGGCCGGCAGCACGCGGATCACTGCTTCTGCCGGGTGGTGATCTTTCAGCTTCAGCGGAACGAAGTCCGCGCCGTCATCGCCTGGCAACTGCTCAAAGCCCTGTTCTCCGACGCGATAGGCGCCGGCGTACACAAAGTATTCGCCCGGCAGCATATCCGGCGGCAACCCCAGCGTGAGCCGCCGGTAGCGCGTGGCGGTCTGCGGCGCGCTCGCATCCAGTTGGAAGTCGGCATTGGCGGCCAGCCGGCCATCGGGCCGCACGATGCGGAAGGTCAGCGACTCGCCGGGCCGTATGTCTGTGACTCGCCAGAACACATCAAGGGTGAAGGCAGATCCAGCGCGCGCCGGCATGTCGGGTGTGTGCAGCAGCCCGGCCTGGATGCGGTTGTTGTCGAAGCCTGTCGGCGCGCCGGCGGGAATCACATCCGTATCGGCAGGGTTGATTTGCCACACCGGTTGTCCCGCTGCCGGCGCAAGGCGCGGGAAGCGCGCCTCGAAGGCCGGCCCAAAGTGATTGACCACATAGGCCGGGCCGGCCTGCGCCGCTGCCGCCGCAGCCTCAGCGAACGTTTCTGCGTAGGGCTGCGCGCCGCGCGGAAACACATACGCCACGTGCACGTCCTGCCGCAGTTCTTCGATTTCCTGCAGCGCCCACATGGGGGTCGCCTGATGCCACATGGCCAGGATTGTCGCGCCAGGGGCTGCTGCTTCGAGCGCGCCGGCTGCTCGTTGACGGGTCTCGCGGTCGTGGGCCAGCGCCAGGTAACTGGGCAGTCGATCGCTGGCGTCGCGCAACAACACGATTGCCAGCGCGCCGGCCAGCAGCAGGTAGGGCAGCCGGCGCGCTGCGCGCCATGCGCCGGACGCGCCTGTCGCCAGATTCCCAACGATGCCCATGCCGCAGCCGAGAACAATGCTCAGCATGACCCAGGCCGGCAGCGCATACTCAACAGTTTGCGGGGCGCGATACGTGATTGTGACAAACAGATGCAGCGCGCACGCCAGCAACATGGTCGCACCGAACGCTGTGCGTCTCCACACCGCCAGCGCAAAGGACAGCGCGCACAGCAGCAACACCGGCGGGCTGAACTGGAAGGTCAGCAGGGTGGGCAGAAGCGCCAGCCGGTCGCCGAGAAACTCTGGCGCGGCAAAGGCAAACATATCGCCGGCGAATCCGCGCGCGAAGATGTGATACAGCAGGCCGTCGAGCGTGTTGAGATTGCCCGGCGCAAACCGCGCGCCGGCGGCGTCTCGCAGGGGCAGGTACAGCCACACCAGTTGTGTCAGCGCAAAAGCGAAGCCGGCCAGCGCATAGCCCCACCGGGGCAGCCGGCTGCGCGCGCCGGCCCAGAGCGCGAACGCGCCGAAAACAGCGCCGGCGAATGCCAGCGAGGCGTGGTGGCCCACGCCCAGGCCGAGCGCGATGGCGAAGAGCGCCATCGACGAGACGCGCACGCTGCCGCTCTCGCCGCTGTGCGGCTTCAGGTCGCGGAAAATGCGCGCCGTGGCGTAGACGAGCAGGGCAGCGAAGAACGCCGTCAGGCTGCGGATGTTTGTGGTGGTCGCTTGCGCCCAGAACGTCGCGCTGGTTCCGAGGGCGACGGCGGCCAGAATGCCCGAAAGCGTGGCGGTGAGCGCCCCAGCCGGCTGCGCGATGCGCTCCACTGAACGCGCCACAACAACGAGTGTGGCTGCTGAGGCGATGACCGATAGAAATGAGACGCGCGCGAAGGCCGAGCCAAATGGAACCTGCGCCAACAGCCAGCCCAGCATCGTGAACAGCGGGTAGCCGGGCGGATGCGCGATGCCGAGCGTGATCGCCGCGATTTGAAATTCGCCGCTGTCGGCCGGCTGCACATCCGGGTTCAGCGTGCCGGCGTATAGGGCCACCGCGCCGGTAAACAAGCCGATGTACAGGGCGAAGCGCGCCGCGCGAGATGCGAGGGGTGTCACTTTTGCGCGACCGATCTCAACGCCGCCAGCGTCTCGAACGCTGTGCGCTGCCAGGAGAACCGGGATGCCTGCAACAATGCGCGCTGACTGAGCTGGTCGCGCAGGTCGTCTTCGGTGCACACTGCGATCAGCGCGCCGGCCATGCGCCGCGCGTCGAGCGGATCGACCAGCATTCCAGCGTTGCCCACCACTTCGGGGATGCTGGCGGCATTGCTGCCCACCACCGGCACGCCGCAGGCCAGCGCCTCCAGAACCGGCAATCCGAATCCCTCATACAGCGAGGGGAACAGGAAACAGCGCGCTCCGGCATACAGCGCCGGCTTGTCCTCTTCGTCCACCCGGCCGATGAAGCGCACCACGTCGTCCACCTCAAGCGCCTGCGCCATCTGCGCCAGCGTCATCGCGCGTCCATTGGCGTCGTGCGCAAGTATGTCCGGTTCGCCGGCGATGACCAGCGGAAAGTCGTGTCCGATCGGCTCGCCGCACCACACATACACCTGCATCAGCGTCTCGATGTTCTTGCGCCGGTCGAAGTTGCCCACGTACAGGACATACGAGGGCGGGAGGTCATAGCGTTCGCGCGCGGCTTCGATCTGTTCGACCGGCACAGCCGGCGTGAATCGCGCGTCGGCCGCCAGCGGTATGGCGCTGACTGACTCGGGTTTGACCGGGAGATGTTTCAGGATGTCGTTCCGGCTGAACTCCGAGTCGGTGATGATGTGCGCAGCGCCGGCAGCGGCGGCCCGCGCCAGGCTGGTGTAAGCGCGCTGCAACGGCCCGCCCCGATAGTCGGGCAGCGCGAGCGGGATGACATCGTGAATGGTGACAATCACCGGCACGTCGCTGCGCAGCGGCGGCCCCCAATACGGCGTGAGGGCGATGTCGGCCTTCAGCCGACTGGCGCTGCGTGGAAAACCGATCTGCTCGAACCAGACTTTGGCCAGGTTGCCGCGCGAGCGAGGCCGGATCAGTTGGATATCCAGATCGGGCGCAATCTCGCGCAATGCCGCTTCGAGCTGGCGGGCGTACTGCCCGCTGCCGGTGGTGGGCATATCGTGGAACCAGGCGTTGAATGCGATCTTCATGGGGCAACTTGCGGGGGAAGCGCGCTTTCTGCGCTAGAATAGGGCGCGCGGATATCTGACCGTCCGGGATGTCTATCCTGAATCACCACAAACCCGATTATGCCTGAACAAAACGACTCAAGCGCCCGCCGCCGCGCGATTGGATTGTTGATTCGTCGCGCGCGCGAAGTGGCCGGCAAGACGCGCAAGGACGTGGCCGCTTATCTCGGTCTCTCGCAGGGGGCCATCACCAGCATAGAGGAAGGCAAGCGCGATCCCTCTCTGCCGCAAGTCGAAGTGATGGCGTACTATCTCAGGATGCCGGTTGCGGCGTTGCTGGATGAGGCGGCCTCTGCGACGCAAATGGCCTGGCGCGCGACGGTTGACATCGAGGAAATTCAGAACCTGCGCGCGCATATCATCGGCGCGCGGTTAAAGCAGGCCCGCCAGCAAAAAGGCGAAACGGTCAAACAAGCGGCGCAAGCTGTCGGGCTGCCGCCGTCGCGCTTGAGCGCCTATGAGATGGGCGAGCGTCCCATCCCCATTACCGAACTGGAGGCACTGATGGCGCATCTGGGGGTGTGCTGGGATAACCTGCTGGATGTGGGGATCGGGCCGCTGGGCGAGGCGCAGTTGTATCACCAACAGCACGCGCAGTTCGATGCGCTGCCGTCGGATGTGCGCGCGTTTGTGGTCGATCCGCGCGCGCTGCCCTATCTGCGCACGGCGATGCGGCTGCGCGATTTGCCGGCCGAGCAGGCGCGTGCCGCCGGCCAGGCCTTGATCGAGCTGAGCCATTTGTCTTGAGAGCGGTGTTGGGCAGATGACGGATCTGATTCCTGTGCTCGTGGCGCTGGCAGGCGCCCTGTCGGTGGTTTTTCTGGTCGCTGCTGGCGCGCGCGGGTTGTCCCAAAGATCGATCACCTTGCGCTCGCACACTTACACCGGCGCAACTGCGATCATCGTCAGTCTGTGGCTGGTGCTGATGGGCCTTTGCGGTGTTTGCGTGATCGTCGGCTACCTCAGCCAGGCTTCGCAGCCCTGAGAATGCGGCGATGCAGGGGTGATGCCGCTCAACCGTCCCGCTTTGCGCTGTTCAGAGCGCCTGCTTGAGGATGTAGTAGGTGCCCTTTTTCTCGCCGATGCGCATGAGCACGCCTTTCTCCACCAGATCGCTCAGATCGGTGCGCAGGGTTTCGGCGCTGACATCGGGGCAGATGGTTTGATAGTCGCGGTTGGTGATCCGGCCATGCTCGCGCACGTATTGCAGCGCGCGGGCCTGCCGCTCCGTCACAGTCACGTTGGGCGGCGCGTGCGGCGACGCGCTGAGCGGCTGATTTATCCGGCGTTCGCGGTGGTTCGACAGCGTCACGGTGAAACTGTGCGGCGTGGCGTTGAAGCGCGGCATGGGGTGGCCGGCGGCGGTCATATCCTCGATCATACGGTCGATGCCCAGCCCCAGTTCCTCGATGTAGCCCCACTGGAACAAGCCCTGCACGATGCGGGGGTTGCGCGAGAAATGTTCTTCGACGATGTTGTCGAGGGTGATGTAGCCGGCCAGCCCGCCCGGTGAGATGATTTCCAGCCGGTCTGCGAATTTGCGAATCTCGATGCGCCGCCCGCGCAGCCGGTAGTCGCGGTGGCACACGGCGTTCACCAGGGCTTCGCGCACGGCGAACTCTGGGTATTCAAGCACTTCTTCGCGTTCCAGCCCTTTGACGACGGCGCCGACGCGCATCTCTTCGAGTGTAACCTGCCAGGCGCGTTCGATCACGCGCGCCAGCGGGCCGTTGATCTCCTCGCGCCGGCCATAGCCGAACGCGCCGCCCTCGCCGCGCGCTTCGACGCCGGGAAACTTCACGAACACCAGTCCGCTCTGGGGCAGAAAGGTTTGCGGCGCGCGGCTGAACAACAGAATGCCGGCCACCGTCGGCTGGCCGCGATAATCCAGCGCGCCGATGTCGCGCAGCAGCGCCGCGCGATCAATCCCTTCGGCGCTGCGCCGCGAGCGCAACTCGCGCTTGGCCAGATACTCCTCGACCATGGCCGGGTCGAAGTCGTCCAGGGTGGCCCCAGGCACGGTCTCGGCCTCGAAGTCGCCGCCGGATTTGGTGGTGGCCAGGTTGCGGATTTCATCGCCGGCCAGGATGCGATTATGGCCGGCGACGCGCACCAGCACCCGCCCGTCGCGCAACGAGTGCATCTCGGTGGCGCGCGGCACGCGCACCACCAGCGCCGGCCCGCCGGAATTCCCGTCGGCTGGTTCCAGCGAAGCGCGCACCGGCGGCTGGCACAACCCAACCGCCGCGCGCAACGCGCTCTCGATCTCCTCAGGCCCGATGCGCGCGATCTGGCGGCCGCGTTCATCGAAGCCCAGCACGATTGTGCCGCCATCGCTATTGGCAAAGGCGACCATCGTCTCGGCCAGCGCCTGCGGCTCGGCTTCCGGCAACAGCGCCAGAAACTGCGACGGAGTGTTCATGCCTGTCACGGCTGAGCCGATTCTACACGTCGGCCAATCGAGCGACGCTGGCCACCGTGTCGCCTTCGCGCAGGTTCATCAACCGCGATCCGCGCGTGGCGCGGCCGCTCTGCGGGATGTCGCTTACTCTCTGGCGCAATACCACGCCGTTTGCGCTGATAAACGTGACCTGATCGGTCGGCTGCACCACACGCGCAGCCACCAGCAGGCCGGTCTGTTCCAGCGCGCCGCCCAGGGTGCGCAGGCCGCCGCCGCCGCGCCCTTTGACGCTGTATTCCTCCAGCGGCGTGCGCTTGCCGTAGCCTTTCTCCGTCACCGTCAGCAATGCGCCGCCCGGCTCGGCTATCTCCATCCCTGCGATGTAATCGCCTTCTTTCTTCAGGCGCATGGCGCGCACGCCGGAAGCGGTTCGCCCCATCTGGCGCACCAGCGTCTCGCTGAAGCGCAGCGCCTGACCTTGCGCCGTGACCAGAATGATTTCCCCATTGCCCGGCGTCAGACGGGCATAGCTCAATTCGTCGTCCGCCAGCAGGGACATGCAGGTGAGGCCGGCGCTGCGGATATTGGCGAACTGGCTGAGGGCCACGCGCTTGATGCGCCCCTTCAGCGTGCACATGGCGATGCACGGTGTTGGTCTGTGGTTGGATGTCGCATCCGGCGCGGATTCCGCCGCAGAGACTGGGCCGGCGCTGTCATTCTTCGCCCCGCTTTCCTCCGCAGCTTCGTCTTGTTCCATCTCGTCAATGGCGAGCTCGGCCTGTTCAGTGTCGCCGTCGCCGTCGCCGTTATCGTTGCCGTTGCTCGACAGGGCGGCCGCCGCCAGCATCTCGTGCGGGATGGCCAGCGCCGAGGTCACACGCTCGTTCTCGCCGATGGAGATCAGGTTGCTGACAAAAGTGCCTTTGCCGGCCCGGTCAGCCTCTGGAATCTGGTAGGCGCGCAAGGCATAGGCCTTGCCGCGATCGCTGAAGAACAACACGGTGTCGTGCGACTTTGCGGACAGCAGGAAGATGACTTCGTCCTGATCGGCGGTTTGCATGCCGGCCACGCCGCGCCCCCCGCGCGCCTGGGCGCGATAGGCGTCGGCAGCTGTCTGTTTGATGTATCCGCGCTGGGTGATGGAGATCAGCACAGCCTTGTTGGGGATCAGCTCCTCTTCAGCGAACGTCTCGCGCGCGTCGAGCAAAATGCGCGTCCGCCGCTCGTCGCCGAACTTGTCGGCAAGCCGGGCCATGTCTTCCTTGATCAGACCGAGGATCTTGTGCGGGTTGGCCAGCAAGTCCTCGAGGTAGGCAATAGTGGCCAGCACTTCCTGGTATTCGTCTTCGATCTTCTGGCGCTCCAGCGCGGCCAGCCGGCGCAGTTGCATATCCAGAATGGCCTGCGCCTGAACTTCGCTCAGCCTGAAGCGATCCATGAGTTGAACGCGGGCGGTGTCGGCGTCGGGCGCTTCGCGGATGGTGCGAATGACTTCATCCAGAAACTGAAGCGCAATGCGCAGTCCTTCCAGGATGTGGGCGCGCGCGCGCGCCTTGCCCAGGTCAAATTCGGCGCGCCGGCGGATCACCTCGCGCCGGTGCTCGATGAAAATGACCAGCGCGCGTTTGAGGCCGATGACGCGCGGCTGGCCGTCGACCAGCGCCAGGCATTGCACGCCGAACGTGCTCTGCAGGGCTGTGTATTTGTACAGGCGGTTCAACACGCGATTGGGTTGCGCACCCCGGCGCAACTCGATGACGATGCGCATGCCGCGCCGGTCGCTCTCATCGCGGATATCGCTGATCTCGTCGATCCGTCCGTCGCGCACCAGGTCGGCGATGCGCTCGATCAGCAGCGCTTTGTTCACCTGGTAGGGCAGTTCGGTGATGATGATCTGGTGGCGTCCGCCGCGCATCTCTTCTATTCGCGCGACGCCGCGCATCACCAGCCGGCCATGCCCGGTGGCATACGCGGACTGGATGCCCTCGCGGCCGATGATGAGCGCGCCGGTGGGGAAGTCCGGGCCGGGCACGATGCGCATCAGGTCATCGACGGTGACGTTGTCCAGGTCATCCCAGCGGTCGATCAGGAGCGACACGGCGTTGCACAACTCGCCCAGGTTGTGCGGCGGGATATTGGTGGCCATGCCCACAGCGATGCCCGACGCGCCGTTGAGCAACAGGTTGGGCAGGGCCGACGGCAGCACGACCGGTTCCTGCAGCGTGCCGTCGAAGTTGTCGGTCCAGTCAACCGTGTTCTTGTCCAGGTCGGTCAGCAGCTCCTCGGCGATGCGCGACAGGCGGACTTCGGTGTAGCGCATAGCGGCCGGCGGGTCGCCGTCCACGCTGCCGAAGTTGCCCTGCCCGTCCACGAGCAGATAGCGAATGGCGAAATCCTGAGCCATGCGCGCCATC
>DAOTYS010000043.1:0-2629 GCA_034434575.1 Thermoflexales bacterium | reverse complement strand
CCCCGACCGCGCCCCGACGATTACGGCCGCCGCACGATCGGCGCATACGCCCGCCACGGCTCGACACTCACCCCCGGCGCGCCAAACCAGCCCGGCACGACCACCAGGAACAGATAGGCCAGCGGGCTGTACATGATGATCTGGAACACACTGTTCAGAGCCACCAGCACAGCGCAATACTCACTGTCGCCGCCGGCCAGCATGTTCCAGATCAGCACCATGGCGATACAGCGCGCCAGCCCGACGATGATGAGGCCGGTGCGAAAGGCCGGCTGGTCGGCCAGGAAGATCCACGCCAGCGCGAACATGATCACCGGCCCGATCAGCCAGTTCAACACCAGCGACACGCCGAACTGCTCCCACGCTTTGCCGACCTTGCCCAACTCCTCATACTTGACCTTGGCCAGCACGGGGTACATCATCCACAGCAGTCCGATCGCAATAGGCAGCGACACGGAGCCGATCGACAGCGCGCTAAACGCTTGCTTGATGCCCGGCCACACGGCGCCCAGCGCCAGACCCAGCGCCATGGCCGCAAAGATCCACAGAGGAAGGAAACGATCCAGCAACGACAGTTGCTGCGCCACACCGCGCGAGGCGGTTTTGGGAGGGGAAGTGCTTGTGGTTGTCGTCATGATATGAATCGAGAATCAGCGCTTGTATGCCTCGACGCGCACGCTCCAGGTGTTCACGTCGCTGCCGGCCACCGGCGAGAAGAAGCTGCGATCGACTACGCGCACGTCGTCAAAGCCGGCCGCCCGGATCGCCGCAATGTAGTCAGACTCGACCATGGCGCCGCTGACGCAGGCCGCCAGGCTGTCCATATCGGCTTTGGCAAATTCTGGCATCGGCTTGTCCGACACCACATCGGAAACGGCGAACTTGCCGCCGGCGCGCAGCACCCGATAAGCCTCGCGGAAGACGGCCGGTTTGTCGGGCGACAGGTTGATGACGCAGTTGGAGAGGATGACATCGATGGAATCGCTCTCCACCGGCAACCGCTCGATGTGGCCGTAGCGAAACTCGATGTTGCGCAGGCCCAGCTTCGCCACGTTCTTCCACGCCAGCGAGAGCATCTCCGGCGTCATATCCACGCCGATGACCCAGCCGGCCTCGCCCACGCGCTGGGCGGCAAAGATGCAGTCCAATCCGCCGCCAGAGCCGAGATCGAGCACGCGCTGACCCGGCTGCAGGGCGGCCAGGCTGATCGGGTCGCCGCAGCCCCACGATGCCTGCGCGATATCAGCCGGCAGACCGCTGATGTCTGTCGTCGAATAGCAGTCGCAGGCCGCGCTGCAACACGCGCCGTCCAGCCGGCCTTCGCTCACACGCCGGGCATTCTCGGCGTATCTGTCGCGCACACTATCATGAATCTCGTCAATCGCAATCATCGCGCTTTCTGCCATGTCCCTTTCCTCCTTGCCGCTCAAGCGGCCGCAGGGTCGCTCAACCCCTGCTGTTGAATAAAGTCGCGGAATCGCTCGATCAAGCCGTCGCGCACCGATCGGAACGCGCCCAGTTTCGCCTCTTCGCCCTCGACAGCGGCCGGATCGGGAAAACTCCAGTGGATGCGTTGCGCCCGGCCCGGAAAAGCCGGGCAGGTCTCAGCGGCGTTGTCGCACACCGTGATCACGAAGTCGAAGGGCTGATGAATGAACTCCATCAGCGACTTTGAGCGATGGCCGCTGATATCCACGCCGATCTCGGCCATGGCGCGGATCGCCATCGGGTTCACGACGCTCGGTTTGCTGCCGGCGCTGAACACCTCGACCCGCTCGCCGGCCAGATGACGCAGCACGCCCTCAGCCATCTGCGAGCGCGCCGAGTTGGCCGTGCACAAGATCAAGACGCGCAGTTTTCCAGTGTCTGTCACGCAGACGCCTCCCTTTCTCTCAACTCCTGAATGCGCAACCCGCGCGAGATTTGCGGCAACTGCACCCAGGTGCGAATGCGCATGGACAATTCACGCGCCACTTTCACGAACGCCTGATATTGTTCCTGCTCCGAGCCTTCCACCGCAGCCGGATCATCATAGAACCAGTTGATGCGCTCGGGGTCGCCGGGGAAATAGGGGCATGCCTCGGCCGCCCGGTTGCAGACCGCGATGATGTAATGGAACTTCTGACTGACAAATTGCTCGATGGGCTTTGGATGCTGGCCTTGAGCAGCCATGTCAATGCCGTACTTTTCCAGCATCACCCGCTGGGCCATTGGGTGAATCTGGGCGCGCGGCTGGCTGCCGGCGCTGAAGACGTCGATCTTGCCGCCAGACAACAAGCGGAGCATGGCCTCAGCCATCTGCGAGCGCGCCGAGTTCCCCGTGCAGATGAACAACACGCGCAACCTTTCATCACTCATGTCAATCTCCTATTATCGTTAAAATATCAACAGTCGTTGATGCAAACAGGCAAATAAAAAGCGATCGCGCGCGTCAACACGCGCGCAGGTCGTCTTTCACATACTCCGGGTTGAACAACCGGCACAGGGCCGGATAGACCTGGCTGAGGGTGGTTTTGTCAACCGCGTAGTACACCCACTGGCCTGCGCGCCGGGCGCGGATGAAGCCGGCCTCGCGCAACACGCCCAGGTGATGCGATACCAGGTTCTGCGGCAAGCCGATCGCGTTTTC
>DAOTYS010000042.1:0-3559 GCA_034434575.1 Thermoflexales bacterium | reverse complement strand
ACAGAATGAATTAACAGCATAGTTAGATCCTCCGAATTGTTTGAAGTTTTCGGTGTGTGTCCGATCCGGCCAACAAGTGGCCGCAACCCTGCAATCAAGAAGGGCGCTGGCTGCGGCGCTCGCTATGGCGCGGTCGCGTCGCAGGCGCTTCAACCCGCGCAATCACCTCATCCAGCCATTCCAGTTCAGCGGCCAGATGCCGGCGCTGATGGTCGATAATGAGCTGCGCCCCGCCGGCATGATCCGGCGTTGATTGAAGCGCAGCCAGCGCGTCAGCCATCGCAGCGCGGCGCCGGCGCAACAATTGCGCGGCCTCGGCGGGCTTCAAGGCGTCGATGAAGGCAAAGCCGACATCGCCGGGAAAGCGCGCCGGCGAGTAGCTTGACAGATTGGCGCGCATCATCTCCTGAAACGCCTGATCGCCGGCCGGCGTGAGGCGATACACGCGCCTGGGGGGACGATTGCCCTCCTGCGTTTGCTCGAAGGTCACCCACCCTCTGGCGGCCATCTTGTCCAGCAGGAAATAGGCGGTCGGCTTCTTAAGGTCTGTGCAGATTGCCATATTCGCGTCGATGAACTCATGCAACTGATACCCGTGCATGTCCTGCCGCCGCAAAATGCCCAGCAAAAGCAACTCGCGCTCGTCTTGCATAGATTAATCCTGATTAGTCAATCCTGACTAATCAGGTGTGATTATAGAGCGCGCAGCCGGCCTGTCAAGCCATTCGCGCAACTTCTCAGCAAATCCTTATCTCGCTGCGCTTCGGCGGCTGAGCTTCGGCGGCTGAGCCTGTCGAAGCCGTCGAAGCCGTCGAAGCCGTCGAAGCCGAAGCCGTTGCCTTCGACATGCTCAGGCAACGGCAACGGCGGTCTGTACAATACAGTCCACGAGGTATCTGGTTCACATGGCATACACACAATCGACGGTTCCGCCCGATGGCGCTGCGATCACCCTGCGCGACGGCGCGCTGCAAGTCCCTGACAACCCGATCATCCCGTTCATTCGCGGCGACGGCACCGGCCCCGACATCTGGGCGGCTGCGGTGCGCGTTTTCGACGCGGCAGTGGAGAGATGCTATGGCGGCCGGCGCAGGATTCACTGGATGGAAGTGCACGCCGGCGAAGAAGCGTTCCGCCGCTTTGGCAACTGGCTGCCGCAGGAAACAGTGGACGCTTTCAGCGAGTTTCTGGTCGGCATCAAAGGCCCGCTCACCACGCCGGTGGGCAAAGGCATCCGCTCGCTCAACGTGGCGCTGCGGCAACTGCTTGATTTGTACGTCTGCCTGCGACCGGTCAAGTATTTCAGCGGCGTCCCCTCGCCCGTCAAGCACCCGGAGAAGGTGGACATGGTGATCTTCCGCGAGAACACGGAGGACATCTACGCCGGCATCGACTTCGAGGCCGGCAGTCCCAAAGCCATCAAGCTGCTGGAGTTCCTCAAAGCCGAGATGCCCGACGAGTTCAGGAAGATACGCTTCGGCGCCGAGGCCATCGATCAGGTTGGCGTGGGCATCAAGCCGATCTCCAGGCCGGGCACAGAGCGCCTGGCGCGCGCAGCTATCGACTACGCGCTGCGCTTCAAGCGCAAGAGCGTCACCTTTGTGCACAAGGGCAATATCATGAAATTCACCTCCGGCGCTTTCCGCGACTGGGGCTATGCGCTGGCCAAATCCGAATATCGCAACCAGGTCGTGACCCAGCGCGAAAGCTGGATCATCGACAACCAGGACAAAAACCCGGCGCTGAGCGTCGAAGACAACGCCCGGCTGATTGACCCCGGCTATGACATGATGACGCCGCAACAACAAGCCGACATCCGCGCTGAAGTCGAGCAGACGCTGCGCCTGATGCCGACCCACGGCGCCGGCAAGTGGAAGAAAATGCTGCTCATCAAGGACAACATCGCCGACATCACACTGCAACAGGTGCTGACACGTCCCGACGAGTTTGACGTGATCGCCACCCCCAACTTGAACGGCGACTATCTGAGCGACGCGCTGGCTGCGCAGGTTGGCGGCATCGGCATCGCGCCGGGCGGCAACATCAACTATGTGACCGGCCACGCCGTGTTCGAGGCCACCCACGGCACTGCGCCCAAGTACGCCAACCTCGACCGTGTCAACCCCGGCTCGGTCATCCTGAGCGGCGAGATGATGCTGCGTTACATGGGCTGGGTTGAGGCGGCCGACGCGATCATTGCCGCGCTGGAGAAAACGATCGCGCAGAAAACCGTCACCTACGACTTTGCCCGGCTGATGGATGGAGCAACAGAAGTCAAATGCAGTGAGTTTGGGTCCGCTATCATCCGCAATCTGACGTGAGCATCGTTCACTGGTTCCGGCGCGACCTGCGCCTGCAAGACAACACCGCCCTCAGCGCCGCCGCCCGCGACAGCGGCGGCGCCGTCATTCCCACCTTCGTCCTGGATGACCAGCTCCTGCGCGGGGCAGATGTGGCGCCGGCCCGCATCCAGTTCATGCTCGACTGTCTGCGCGATCTGGACGACAGCCTGCGCCGGCAAGGCTCGCGGCTGATTGTTCTGCGCGGCAACCCGGCCGCAGAGCTTGCGCGTCTGGCGCAGATGGCCGGCGCCGGGGCGGTGTACTTCAACCGCGATTACACGCCGGCTGCCTTGCGGCGCGACCGGCGCGTGACTCAGGCGCTGCAAGAGGCCGGCCTGCGCGCAGAGAGCTTCAAGGATTCTGTGATCTTCGAGCACTCCGAGGTGCTGACCGGCAACGGCGGGCCTTACACCGTCTTCACCCCGTACAAGCGCGCCTGGCTGAACCGTCTCAGCGCCGGCGGCCAGGCCGACGCGCAGCCCCTGGGCGCGCCGGCGCTTGCGCCCTTGCCCGATTCCCTGGCGCCGATCGGCCTGCCGACGCTGCCCGGCGCGGCTGAGCTGGGCTTCCACGTAACCCAGCGCCTGCCGGCTGGCGGCGAATCAGAGGCGCTGCGCCGGCTGACGCACTTCAAAGACAGCGGCGCACTGCAGGCTTATTCGGCGCAGCGCGACTTCCCGGCCATTGAGGGCACATCGCGCCTGTCGCCCTACCTGCGCTTTGGCGCCGTCTCGCCGCGTCAATGCTTCGCTGTTGCCGTCTCCACCTTGCAACGCGAGTTCCCGGCCAGACATAGCTTCTCGCCGGCCGCCAGTGACTGCAAAAAAGAAGGCGCGGACGCCTGGATCAGCGAATTAATCTGGCGCGAGTTCTACGCGCAAATCCTGTATCACTTCCCCCATGCCGATCGGGCGAGTTACCGGCGCGAGTACGAGCGGTTGGAATGGGGCAGCGGCGATGCGGCTCTGGACGCGGACCGCTTCGCCGCCTGGTGTGACGGCCGCACCGGCTATCCCATCGTGGACGCGGCCATGCGGCAGTTGAACCAGACCGGCTGGATGCACAACCGTGCGCGGATGATCGTCGCTTCCTTCTTGACGAAGGATTTGCTGCTGGATTGGCGGCTGGGCGAGCATTACTTCATGCAACGCCTCGTGGATGGCGACCCGGCTTCGAACAACGGCGGGTGGCAATGGGCAGCCGGCACCGGCACTGAC
>DAOTYS010000041.1:0-8425 GCA_034434575.1 Thermoflexales bacterium | reverse complement strand
TGTGACGCGCCGATCTCGAAGAATGCCGCGCCGCCCGGCAGCAGATGCGCCGGCAACTGGCCCAGCAGCCGGCGCACCAGCGCCAGGCCATCTCCCCCGCCGTCCAGCGCCACGCGCGGCTCATGGGCCTGGATTTCCGGCGGCAGCGTCTCGATCTCCTCTGTGGTGACGTAGGGCAGATTGGCCGTGATGACGCGCGCGCGGTAAGGAGTGTTCTCCAGCAGGTCCGCCTGCGCGAACGCGATCCGGTCAGCCACGCCGTGCCGCTCGGCGTTGATGCGCGCCACTTCCAGCGCCTCGCCAGAAATGTCGGTGGCCGCCAGGCGCGCGCCGGGGGCGTGTCTGGCGATGGCGATCGCAATGGCCCCGCTGCCCGTGCCCACGTCGATGACATCCACATCCACGCGGCTTGCGTCCGGCTGCGGCGCGCGATTCTGGCCGGCGGCGGGCAGGCGCTCCAGCGCCCGCTCGACCAGCATCTCCGTCTCCGGGCGTGGAATCAGCACGCGCGGGTCGATGACGAAATCCAACCCGTAGAACTCACGGCGGCCCAGCAGGTAGGCCAGCGGTTCATGCGCCAGCGCGCGCGCGCTCAGCCGCTCGAAAGCCTCTGCCTGCTCCGGGCTGAGCGGGTGGTCGTTGTGCGCCACCAGCCATTCGCGGGGCTTGTCCAGCGCAGCGGCCAGCAGCAGTCGCGCCGTCAACGTCGGGCTGTCGATGCCGGCCTGATGGAAGCGGGCAATGGCGGCCCGAAGCGTCGTTGCCACGCTCGGTTGCGCCACGCTCGGTTGCGCCACGCTCGGTTGCGCTACGCTCGTTTGCGCTACGCTCGTTTGCGCTACGTCGCACACGTCAAACCGCCGCAGCCTGAAGGCGCTCGGCCTGCTCGCGGGCTGCCATTTCATCGATGAATTCGTCCAGGTCGCCGTTCAGCACTGCTTCGAGCCGATACACTGACTTCTCCAGGCGGTGATCGGTGACGCGATTTTGCGGGAAGTTGTAGGTGCGGATTTTTTCGCTGCGCTCGCCGGTGCCGACCTGGTCGCGTCGCGCTTCGGTGATGGCGGCGTCCACCTTGCTCTGCTCGATGGCGTACAGGCGGGCGCGCAGGATGCTCATTGCGCGCAGGCGGTTCTGGAGCTGGCTGCGCTCGTCCTGGCACTGCACGACCAGGCCGGTGGGAATGTGACGCAGCCGCACGGCGGTCGAGTTCTTCTGTACGTTCTGGCCGCCGGCCCCCTGCGATTTGTAGACCTCCATCTCGATGTCTTTGTCCGGGATGTTGATCTCGACTTCATCCACCTGGGGCAGGACGGCGACGGTGGCTGTGCTGGTGTGAATGCGGCCGCTGGCTTCGGTGGCCGGCACGCGCTGCACGCGATGCACGCCGCTCTCGAACTTCAGCCGGGAGTAAGCGCCCTTGCCGCGCACGGCGAATATGATTTCCTTGTATCCGCCGATGCCGGTTTCGTTTTCGTCCAGAACCTCCACCTTCCAGCCGTGATCTTCGGCGTAGCGGGTGTACATGCGCGCGAGATCGGCGGCAAACAGGCCGGCTTCATCGCCGCCGGCGCCGGCGCGAATCTCGACGATGACATCCCGGTCGTCGTTCGGGTCTTTGGGCACAAGCAACCTCTGCAATTGCGATTGCAGGGCTTCGATCCGGCGCTGAAGCGGCTCGATTTCGGCGCGCGCCATGTCTGCCAGGTCGGCGTCGTCGCCGCCGGCCAGCGCCTCGGCTTCGGTCAGGTCATTCCTGGCCTTCATCCAGGCGCGGTACTTTTCGACAATTTCCTGCAACTCGCTCTGCTGGCGGGCGAGTTCGGCGTAGCGCGCATAGTCGTTGGCGATGGCCGGATCGGCCATCTGCGCCGTCAATTCGTTGTAGCGCGCTTCGATGCTTGCCAGTTTCTCTTCCATCTTTCTGTCTGTGTGGGCGTCGGTGCGACTGGAAAGCAGACCGGGCGGCCCGGCTGTTCAGAAGTCGCTGCGTCACCGTGATATGTAGAGTGTGTAAAGCTTCAGGTCCCTGCCGCCGAACTTGTATTTGTAGTCTTCGTTGCCCTGCAAAAAGTCGAAGGCGCGGCGGCGGTCCTGGATGGCCTTCTCGATCAACCGCCCCAGCAACACCTGGCCGGGGCTAAGGTAAGCGTATTTCTGCGGGTCGAGGCCGGAGTTGTACACCAGAACAACGTTGTCGTACACAAAATTGAGATAGGCTGCCGCGCGGTCGCCGTTGACTTCGAGGAACGATAGTTCGAGCCAGCCGGCGTCGAACATGGCGCGCGCGGCCATGTGAAAGAACCGGTTCATGCGCGGCGTCATGAATGCGGCCTTGCCCGGCATGGACGCCGTCATCAGCCGGATGAAGTCGTCCATGTCGCGCTCCAGCGCGCCGGCGTCGCGCGCGAATACCACGGTCACATCCTCGCTGGCGCGGCGCAGCTTGCGCATCAATTCGCGCCGTTCCTTGCCGTCCAGCATGGCCAGATAATCGTCAAACGTGGCCGGCAGCGGCACGATCGGGCAGACATCCTCGAAGCGCGTTTCGACCCGCCATCCGCGCGCGGCGGCCATCGCCGGCAGCAAGGCCAGCGTGGGCGACGTTTCCGGGATGTTGCACAGGCCGATCTCATGCCAGGCCGGGCAGTCATCGCCGGCGAGATGATCCAGCAGGGCTTGCAGGCAGGCCGGCTCCTGGCCTTGTTCAAAAATAAAGTCCAGGTAATCCGACACCTCGCGGCATCCCACGAACGCCACTGGCGCGCCGCTGATCTCGCCGCTGCTGAAAAACAACGGCGCGATCCCGCGCAGGTGGCCGGCCTCGTCGCGCATGGTCAGCATGCGCAAATCGCCCTCGCCCAGCCCCGCCCACCACACCTTCTGCCACTCGCGGGTCAGAAACAATGTGTTGGCGGCCGAGCGCCGGAGCAATGCATTCCATTCATTGGCCAGCAGGTCAAACACATCCGGCGAAGTGTAGATGTCTGTTTTCACGGCGGTTCAACTCGATACGGAATACGCAATACGCAATACGCAATACGTATTCCGTATTCCGTATTCCGTATTCCGTATCGCGTATTGGTCAGGGCGCGGCGAGCGCCATTTCCTCTGCGGTTTCTTCTTCCTTGCCTTCTTCGACGCGCCACACGCGATCGGGCGCCACCAGCTTGTCGATGAACAACACGCCGTCGAGGTGGTCGATTTCGTGCTGCAAAACGCGCGCCACCCAGCCTTCAGCTTCCAGCCGGATGCGGTTGCCGTCGCGGTCCAGCGCTTTCAGAACGATGCGAAAGGGCCGCTCGACCTCGCCGCGCCAGCCGGGAATGGACAGGCAGCCTTCCTGACCTTCCCAGGTCTCTTCCGATTGCCGCACGATCTCCGGGTTGATCAGGGCGTAGGTGACGCCGCTGCCGGGGATTTTCTCATTGGCCTCGATCTCCGCGACGAGGGCGCGTTGCAACACGCCCACCTGGGGCGCAGCCAGGCCAACGCCGTTGCTGGCGCGCATGGTTTCGATCATGTCGTCGAGCAGTTTCTGCGTGTCTTTGTTGATCTTCTCCACTTTTCTGGCTTTGCGCCGCAGAACTGGGTCGCCAATCTTGCGAATCTCTCTGATCATACCGGCCTGCCTGTGACATCCTCATCAATGAACTGAATCGCCCCTATCTTACGCCATCCCGGGTTCCATCCCGGTCCGAGTCGCGCCGGTGCAATCCTCTCAGGTCGTCGTAGATGGCGATCCATTCTGCCATCTCCCGGCTGCGCTGCGCCGCGTCTCGTTCGCGCTGCCTGGCGGCGTAGGCTTCGACGCGCGCGGTGATTTCGCGCTGCACCCCGTGCGGGTTGTAGACGCGCGCGAACACCAGCACGCCCTCTGCCCCGCCTGTTCGCACCGTCACGTCGCCCATGTCGAACAGCAGGTCGATCAGGCCATTCGTGGATGAGGTGATGTTCTGCACAGCGCCCATGCCGGCCTGCCGGCGCTGCGTGCCGCGCAGACCGAACGGCGACCGTTTGACGTCGATGATGCGATCCGGCGTCACAATGTAGATGTCGTTGCGCCAGTCTTCGTATTCCCACACCAGCCAGCCCAGCACAGCCGCGCCAATCGCCATGGCGGCGACGGCTGCCACAGGAGTTTGCAGCACTTGCCCCGCCAGCGGGGCGCTGCTGACAAGCGCCGCCACGCCGATGCCGTAAGTCAGGAGCAGCGCAAATGGCGGCCCAGCCCGTTTCACCAGCACCAGCCAGTGTTTGCGATAGGTGATCTGATCGCCTTCCACCAGGCGCATACGGGGCGCGATCGTGAGACGCAGCCGGCGCATCGTTTTTCTGATCCGCTCCACGCGCTCCCGGAGCAGTTTGGGGCGCGTTGATTTGCGCTCAATGGCTTTGGCCGGCGCGCGCGGCGCAAGGCCCAGCTCGCGCCGCAACTCCGCTCGGATTTTGGCCCGCTCGGTCAGGTGACTGGCGCTCAAGGCCCGCGCGCGCTCCACGAAGATTTCATAGCTGATCTCATCCGGCCTGCCCACATCCCGAAACACAATGCGCGACTGCGCTCCCATCGCCTCGACAGCGATGTCGCCCATGTCGAACGCCAGGAACACGATTGTCTGCAAAAGGTTGGCGCCTTCGCGGATCACGGTGACATCCTGAACTTTGTTCAGCGGGATTTCGTCCTGGTCGTCGCGGATGAGCAGCACCCGTTCGCGGTGCACAACGCGCTGGTCGGTGACGGCAAAAAAGTCGTTTTGCCAGTCGATGAAAGCCCAGATCAGAATCAGAACAGCCGGCGCGACGATCAGGCCGATGACGAGCGGCAGCAGCGCCCCAAGCAAACCGGCAGCCGGCGTCAACAGCAGCGCCCCCAGCAGCAGCGCAACAGTTGTCAATGTGAAGAACACTACACGCCCGAACACCCACCAGTGCCGTTTGGCAAACACCACCACGGTCTCATCCGGTCGCAACCAGTCGGCGCGGCGCACTTTGTTCAGCACGTCGAGCGCCTCTTGCGAATACACCAGGCGCGATTGGATGTCCGGGCGCCGGCTCAGCAGATCCTGGAAGTCCTTGCGCGGCAGATACCAGAGCGTCGTCTTTGGCTCCAGAGCCTCGGCAGTGTCGCGGCAGCGAATGCCGGTGAGGAAAGGCAGTTCGTTGAACACGCCTCCTGGAGTGACCACCCGGCGCCGCTCGATATCCTGCTGGTCGGTCCAGCGCACCGCCACACGTCCCCGGCGCAGGACGTAGAGGTTGGCGTTGTCGCCCCCGATCTCGTAAACCAGTTGGCCCTGATTGGCAGCGTCCGAGTGCAGCAGCGCCGCCACCAGTTTGAACTCATCGTCGGTCAGGCGGGAGAACAGCGGCAGGTTGCGCAGCGCCATCATCACATCGCGCGAAGGGTCGCCCGACGGTTGACCCGCGCGCGACTCTGGCGGGCCGGCGCTGAATAAGGTGTCGCTCGCGGCCCTGTTGGCGCCAGGGCTGGTGTAGAGTCCGCTGTCCATGCCTGATGTCACATGCCATTTTACGCGGCCTGGCATGGACAAGCCTGGCATGGACAAGCCTGGCGGCTTGTCCTACTGCGGCTGCTTCCCTCGCGCGGACGCCCAGGCCACCCGCCACACGAATTCAATGAGCGCCAGTTGTCTGCGCCAGCGGCGCGGCTGGCGCAACAGGCGATACAGCCACTCCAGCCCGGCGTCCTGCATCCATTTCGGCGCCCGTTGTTGCACGCCGGCCAGGAAGTCGAACGCGCCGCCCACCCCCATTCCCACCAGGCCGGGCGGTTCATCGGCCAGGCGGTCGCTGCCCTGGATCATCGGCAGATTGCGCGCCAGCCACAGGTCCTGCGCCGGCGCGCCATAGGCTACGAACAACAGGTTGGGCCGCGCCTTTCGGACACGGGCGACGATATCCGCTTCGTCCTCCATGCGCGGCGAGCCAGCATACGTGCCCGTGACCAGCAAGCCGCTGTACTTGAACGCCATGATAGCTGCTGCGCGTTCGGCCACGCCCTCGCGCGCGCCCAGGAAGAACGCCCGCCAGCGGTGTTGTGATCCGACGGCGCACAAACGCTCAACCAGATCGACGCCGGCCACCCGTTCTCGCAACGGATGTCCCAGCCGTCGCGCCGCCCACAGCACGCCCGCGCCATCCGGCACGTTCAGCGCGGTCTTCTCCAGCGCCTGGGCGAATGCCGGGTTGCGCTGGGCAGCCATGATGAACTCGGGGTTGACTGTGGCGATCTGGTGCGCCCCGCCGGACGCTATCAGCGCCATCACGCGCTCGCATGTCTCCGCTGAGGTGACATCATCGATGCGCACGCCCAGGATGCGCAGCGCCGGCGCGTGGCGCGCGACGGATACGCCCTCGGGTGGGGATGTTGGCGTCATAGGGGCGAGGGGCTGTGGCATGTCAACATCTCCAGGATGGCGCGCGCGCAATTCTGCCAGTTAAAACGCGCGACATTGCGCCTGCCGGCCGCGATCAGCCGGGAGCGAATCGCCGGGTCAAGCATGGCCCGGCGCAGGCCGTTGCCGATGTCCTGCTCGTCCAGCGGATTCACCAGAATCGCCCCGTCGCCGGCCACCTCGGGCAGGGATGACGTGTTGCTGCACACCACCGGCACGCCGGCGGCCTGCGCTTCCAGCACTGGAAAGCCGAACCCCTCGTAGAGGGAGGGGAAAGCCAGCGCGCGCGCCGCGCTCAACAGCGACGCTTTCTCTTCGTCTGTGATGTATCCGATCAGGCGCACACTGTGGGACAGCCCTTGCGTCTCGATCTCAGCTTGCAGTCTGGCTGCTTCGTCACCCCAGCCCGTTGCGCCGGCCAGCGCCAGCAGCGGGGCCGGCAGGTCAGCCGGGTAGTCTGTCAACATCCGCCGCCATGCTCGAATCAGGCGGCGCAGGTTTTTGCGTGGTTGCAGTGTTCCCACGTGCAGGGCGAATGTCTGGCCGGCATCTAGGCCAAAACGGCGCAACGCCGCCCGGCGCTCGTCGTCTGCGACTCTCGGCAACGTCATGGCGCCAGGGTATGCCACACGGATGCGATCGAGCGGCGCGCGATAGAAACGATGAATGTCATGGCGCGTTGCTTCGGAGTCCGCCACGATGCACGATGCGTGTCGCGTCGCAAACCGGGCGCTCCAGTCGAGATACAGGCGTTGTTGCCAGGGATGCGCTGCCGGGAAATGCCGGTAGCCGATGTCGTGCAGCGTGACCACGACGCGCATCCGGCCCGATTGACCGGGCAGAGCCAGCGTGATCGGCAGGACGTGCGCGGGAATGAAGAGCGCATCGGGGGGCCGGCGCATGATCTCGATGCCCAGGCCGGCGTGCGTCCACAGCCGGCGCTGACGGATCAGGCGCATCTGCGCCTCGCCTTGCGGCCGATCTGCGCGGGCAAGCTCGCCTGCGGCGCGCTCATCTCGCGCATAGAGCCGGAAAAGGTGTTGCGGCGCAATCTGCATCAGCGCCCGGATGATTTCGCGCGAGTAGCGTTCGGTGCCTGTCTGAACTGTTCCAGACAGCCGGCTGGCGTCCATGCCGATGATCACGCTGGGGATTATCGCTGATTCGCCGGCGCGTTTGGCGTTTCGGCAGTGGCGCTTGCCCGTTGCGCGTAAAAGTAGCTCTTGTGCAGTTTGAGATCGTCGTAGCTGAAGATCACATGGTCGCGGCGCGTCCACAGGAAGTTGACGATGGCGATGTCGCCGATGCACGACAGGGTGTGGAAGCACAGCAGGCCGGCGATGAGCAAATCCCGTTCAGGGATGAGGAAATACAGTCCGCCCAGCACAACGCTGATGGCAATAAGCGGGGTGAGTGCCAAACGCAGGTATTCGCGCTGGTTGACCACGAAGCGGTCGGCGATGGTGTAGATCAGGCCCTTGCGCCACTCGGCCACGAACCTGACTGCCGGCGCGCCGATGGCCTTGTACGTGACGGCGTGAATGCCTTCGTGAACCGGCACGATTACCACAGACCCGATCAGCGCCAGGATGATCTGGATTGCGCTCGAGCCGGCGCTGTAGCTCGGATTGGTCAACTCGGCGATGAACATCCCCGCTGTGACCACGGCGAAAATGTAGAAAGCCAGGCTGCCGAGATTGAGTTTGAGCATATAGCGCCCGAAGAAGTCCATCGGGTTGCGCATGTCCAACTCGCAGATCAGTTCGTACTGCGAGGCGTCATGCAGATCAATCGGGCGCAGCCGGCGCGCAGGGGGTTGACTGATTGTCATACAGACACAGACCTCATCTCACACGCGGCCCCGGCTTTCATTTACGCGCCGGGCGCCGCACTCGGCCAATCGTCCAAAGGGCTGAACTCGGCCGGGTCGAAGCTGAAGTCGGCCCCGAATGGCGCGCGGGTCACTGTGCGCGCGCTGATCTGCCCGCCCTGAATGTCCAGCGTCGGGA
>DAOTYS010000040.1:0-34099 GCA_034434575.1 Thermoflexales bacterium | reverse complement strand
GCGCCGCTGAGCTGTTCCAGCGCGGCGCGCTCTGGCCCGGCGCCGATCACCATCAGACGGGCGTTGTCGGGCAGCCCGGCGACGGCGCGCAAGAGCACATCGACTCCCTTTTCAGGCACGAGCCGGCCTGCGTAGCCGATGGTGAATGCGCCGTCTGGACGCGCGCTGCGGTGCGCGGGGTGAAAGCGCGTTTCGTCCACGCCGAATTGCGGGATCACCGGCATGTCGCCGGCGAAACCTTTGGCCCGGCAGACCTGCGCGGCTTCCTGATTGCCGGCGATGCCCCCGTCAACGTGCGTCAGCACATGGCGTTCCATCCAGTTGAACGGCGGCGGATAACGGCGCAACAAATTCTGCCAGGTGAAGAAGAGCGTCTTCACCGGGGTCTCATGTCTCTTGCGCAGCGCGTCGGCAGCGCGCAGGGCGAGAAAGGTTGCGAGGTTGTACGGCTCTTCGTCGATGTGAAACACATCGGGCCGGCTGGCGGCCAGCGCGCGCGCGAGGGTGGGGTAGTGATGGAGGTGAAAGTTGCCCTCGAAGCGGATGGGCAACGCGCGCAGGGTGTAGCCGGACACATGGGCGCGTTCCAGCGGCTGGCCGGCCCAGGCTGGCGGTGTGAACACAGTCAACTCGATGTCGTCATGGGCGGCGATGAGTTCGCATTTGCGCTGATACGCGCCGACGACGAGGGCTTTGGAGAGCATGACGACGCGCATGGCGCGATTATCCCGCAAGCCTGACTGCCGGTATCATCCGCTTCAGGAGGTGTTGTATGCGCATCGACTTCACAGGACAGGTTGCAGTTGTCACCGGTTCGGGCACGGGGATTGGCTACGCGACAGCCGAGTTGTTTGCCCGTTGTGGCGCGGCGGTGGTGGTCAATGGCCGCCGGCCCCAGGTCACACAGGAGGCCGCCGATAAGATCGCTGCGCTGGGCGCGAAAGTCATCGCTGTGGCCGCCGACATCAGCGCAATCGACGGCGCAAACCGGCTGATCGACGAGACGGTGAAGGCGTTTGGCGGCATCGACGTGCTGGTCAACAACGCGGCCATCTTCGCCACAGCCGATTTTGTCGAGTCGCCCTACGACGAGTGGCGGCGCGTGCTCGATGTCAATCTCGACAGCGCCATTCACTGCTCGCGCGCGGCGGCCAGAGTGATGATCGCGCAGGGCCGGGGCGGGCGCATCGTCAACGTGTCGTCCATTCACTCCTATCGCGCCGAGCGCGGCGCGTCGCACTATGACATGGCCAAGGGCGCGATGGATCAACTGACCCGCGCGCTGGCGCTGGAGCTGGGGCCGCACAATATTCTGGTGAACAGCGTGGCCCCCGGCTTTGTGGACACGCCGATGGCTGTCGTGAACGGCAAGAACGAACTGGAGTCGGAGTGGTTCATCACCAACTACGTGCAACAACGGCGCATTCCGCTGGCGCGCGCGTCGCAGCCGGTGGAGATTGCCCAGGCAATTGTGTGGCTGGCCTCGCGGCTCAACACCTACGTGAACGGGCACGTGCTGGTCGCCGACGGCGGTTTGTCGGTGACGTTCTGACGGAGGTCAGATGCGAGAACCCTTGCGGGTCGCCATTATCGGCGCGTCGAAAAGGTCGTCGTACATGTATGGGCCGCTCATTCAGGCGCTGCCGGATGAGGTGAAGCTGGTCGCGGTGTGGGGCCGCAGCCCCGACTCTGCGCGCCGGCTGGGTGAAGGGCTGGGCGCGCCGTGGTACACCGACCTGCGCCGGCTGGTGGACGACCACGCCCCGCACATCGGCGTGGTGTCGGTAAATTACTCGGCCAACGGTCAGGTCGGGTTGATGGCGGTTGAGGCCGGCCTGCACGCCCTGCTCGAAACACCCATCGCGCACGACCTGCGCGAGGCCGACGCCATCATCGAGGCGGCAGCCGACAGACGGCTGAAGATCGAGGTGGCCGAGCAGTTCCACCGCCGGCCCCTCGAACAGATCAAACTGAAGTTGCTCGCCACCGGGTTGTTCGGCAGGGTGCATGCGTCGTTCAGCGACTTCGCCGGCCACGGCTATCACGGCATCAGCGTCATGCGCAGTTACCTCGGTTTCGACGCGCGCCCTGTTCAAGTGGTTGGGTCGGTTCATCGCTATGACCTCGCGCCGCATTGGTCGCGCCTGGCGGACACGCGCGGCCCGCGCGCCGAGACGCAGGAGCACGGCCTCATCGAGTTCGACGGCGGGCAGGTGGGCGTCTTTCACTGGACCGACGTGGGCTACGACTCGCCGCTGCGTTGGTGGCGCAGCAGCCGTTTCCTGGCCGAAAAGGGCATGGGTATCACGGTTGGCGTGGGTCTGGATATCGAGGAACGTTTGAGCCTGCTGGCCCCCGGCGGCGAGGCGCCGCGTTTCATCACGCTCGAACGGCGCTGGGAGCGAGTCGATGGCGGGGCGCTGGTGGCGATGGTCGCCCACACCGGCGACCCGGATCAGCCGATCGTCACCTGGGAGAACCCGTTCAGGCCGGCCGTGCAGGGCCAGGGCCGGCAATGGCACGACGACGAAATCGGCGTCGCCGGCTGTCTGATGAGCCTGGTCAACGCAGTGCGCAACGACACCGAGCCGACCTACGGGCCATGGCAGGCCCGGCTCGATCAGGAACTGATTCTGGCGCTGCGTCAGTCGGCGCAGGAAGGCGGACGGCCAGTTGCCTTGCCGCTCGATCCGGCTGCGTTGCGCGGCTGACAGAGGAGGAAACATGCGAACAGTCATCATCGGCGGCACGGGACACGTTGGCACGTATCTGACGCCGCGCCTGGTCGAAGCCGGCCACGAAGTGATTTGCGTCAGCCGGCAACAGCGCGAGCCGTATCAGCCGCATGCCGCCTGGCAACTTGTGCAGAGGGTTCACCTCGACCGCGCGGCCGAGGAGCAGGCCGGCGTCTTCGGGCAGCGCATTCGAGACATGCAGCCCGACATCGTGATCGACATGATCTGCTTCACGCTCGACAGCGCGAAGCATCTGGTCGAGGCGCTGCGCGGCCAGGTGCGCCACTTTCTGCACTGCGGCACGATCTGGGCGCACGGCCACAGCGAGCGCGTGCCGACGACAGAGGATCAGCCGCGCCGGCCCTTTGGCGAATACGGCATCCAGAAGGCGGCCATCGAAGATTTCCTGTTGGGCGAAGCGCGGCGCGGCGACTTCCCGGCCACGGTGTTGATGCCGGGGCACATCGTCGGGCCGGGGTGGAACATTCTCAATCCGCAGGGCAACTTCAACCCGCAGGTGTTTTCCCGTATTGCGCGCGGCGAGGAACTGGCCTTGCCGAACTTTGGCCTGGAGACGGTGCACCACGTCCATGCGGATGATGTGGCGCAGGCGTTCATGGGCGCCATCATGCACTGGAGCGCGGCGGTCGGGGAGAGCTTTCACACCGTGTCGCCGCAGGCGCTGTCGTTGCGCGGCTACGCCGAGGCGGTGTATGCCTGGTTCGGCCAGCAGCCACGGCTGGTCTTTCTGCCCTGGGACGATTGGCGCAAGACGGTGAGCGGCGACGAAGCGGCGGCGACCTGGGATCACATCGCGCACAGCCCGAATTGCAGCATCGACAAAGCGCGCTGGCTGATCGGCTATCAGCCACGCTACACCTCGCTGCAAGCAGTGTTTGAAGCCGTGGCGTGGATGATCGACCACAAAGTGATTGAGGTCGGTTGATGAGCGCCAGGCCATGACGACTGACTTTCACGGTTTGCACGCCATCATCACCGGCGGGTCGAGCGGCATCGGCAAGGCGACGGCCTGCCGGCTGGCGCAAGCCGGCGCGCAGGTCACTCTCATCGCGCGCGACCCGCTCAAGCTGCAAGCGGCGCAGGCCGAGGTGGAGGCGCATCGCGAAAGCGCGCAGCAGCGTGTGCTGGCGCTGTCTGCCGACGTGTCACAGTGCGCGGAGGTCGATCGCGCCGTCGCTGTGGCAACGCGCGTCAATGGGCCGGCCGACATTCTGATCGCCTCAGCTGGCGTCGTGCAGCCGGGTTACTTCGATCAGTTGCCGCTCGCGGCGTTCGAGCGCACCATGGCGATCGACTACTTTGGCGCGCTTCACGCCGTGCGCAGCGTGTTGCCGGGCATGCGCCAGAAGGGGCACGGGCATATCGTGATGATCTCTTCGGGCGCGGGGTTGATCGGCGTGTTCGGCTACACGTCCTACAGCCCGGCCAAATTCGCCGTGCGCGGTCTGGCCGAGGCGTTGCGCGCCGAATTGAAGGCGGACAACATCAGGCTCTCGGTGGTCTATCCGCCCGACACCGACACGCCGCAACTGCATGAAGAGAACAAGACCAAGCCGGTTGAAACCCGCATCATCGCCGGCAAGGGCGGGTTGTGGACGGCGGATGCTGTGGCCGGCGCCATTCTTGCCGGCATCCGGCGCGACGCCTTTCGCATCACGCCCGGCATCCAGATGACGTTGCTGGCGTGGTTGAACAGCCTGGTCGAGCCGGCGCTGGCGCGCTACATCGACTCGGTGGTGGCGCGCGCGCGACGGCAGGCGCGGCAACGGGCGCGGCAGAATGGGCAGCGTGTCAACGCGGATGACGGGGCGGGTCGATGAGCGTGCGCGGAGTTGAGGCAGGATCCACAAGCGATATAGCGTAGTGCTATACTCAAATGCATGACGACGCAATCCAGATCCTCCACTCGCAAGCCCGCGCGGCTTGCGCGCCGAGCGCTGAAGCGACGCATGTTCTGGTTTAGCGCGGAGGATGATCGCGCCCTGGCTGCCCTGATGCAGCTCTATCGCTGCGAAACCAAATCGCAGGCGGTGCGTCTGGCGCTGAATCTCGCCATGTCTGGGCGCGTCGCAGAGTTGCCGCGCCGGGAAGTGAACGCACTGGATAGACGCAACTCGGGCGCGGAGGAAGACCCCGTAGACAGCCATGTCCTGACACGACTGCTCCGGCTGGCCGAAACTCAACCCATCGATGCCGGTCTGAACTTGCCCGCAGATCTCTCTGAACGCCTCGACGACTATCTTTACGCTGATCTGCGGCGCGGGTTAGTCGATGGTGATGGCGGCCCAGAAAGCGGCGCGGAGAACCGATGACACCCCCGTCGACTGCGCCGGCTGTGTTTCTTGACACGAGCTACTTCATTGCGCTGTTCAACCGGCGTGACAGGTTCCACGCGCGGGCCGTTGAGGCCGCGCGCCGCTTTGCCCACGGCAACACACCAATGATGACCACAGACGCGGTGTTGATCGAGATCGGCAACGCGCTATCGCCGCTGCCGGCGCGCGCCCTGGCAGCGCAGATCATCGCCGCCGTGCGCGAGGCTGCTGCCATTGAAGTGGCGCGCGTGGACGCTCCACTGTTTGAGCGCGGTCTGGCTCTCTTTCGCCAGCGCATGGACAAGGAGTGGGGCCTCACTGACTGCATCTCATTTGCGCTGATGCAGCAGCGCGGCGTGACGCAGGCGCTGACTGCCGACCATCACTTTGAACAGGCCGGATTCCAGATCGTGCTCTGACACCTGCCGTCTTCCAGGACACATAGCGGAGGTGGATTGATGACGCCAGGACGAGCAAGCCGGCGCAGGCTATTGGCGCTGGCCGGCGTGTCGACCGGGGCGGGGTTGTTGGCCGCTTGCCGGGCTGCGCTGCCCCGGAGTGAAGCGCCTGTCCCGGCCCGGCAGGACGGCGCGCGATCTGTTCCGAAGGAGGATGCACAAATGTCTATGGTAGTAACGACTCTCGGCCGTTTGGGCGCGGATCAACTCGGCATGATCCTGCCGCATGAGCACGTGTTCGTCGACCTGCGCACCAGCGACACGCCAGGCTACGCCGAGGCATATGCCGCCGATGTTGTCAAATTGATGGCGCCGGAAATCGAGAAGGCCAGGGCCGCCGGCGTGACAGCCATCGTCGAATGCAGCCCGGTCGGTGTGGGCCGGCGCGCTGATCTGGACAAAGCCGTGTCCGACGCGACCGGCTTCCCCATCATCGCGCCGACCGGCATCTACCGCGAACCCTGGGTTCCGCCCTGGGCGCATGCGGCCAGCGAGGATGCGCTGTATTACTGGATGCTCGGCGAACTCAAGGGCAATATCGGCGGCACGGGCGTGCAGGCCGGCTGGATCAAGCTCAGCGTCGGCGACAACGGCATCACGCCGACCGAAGCGAAGATCGTGCGCGCGGCGGCGCGCGCCGGCGCCGAGACCAACGCCGTCATCGGCAGCCATACCATTCGCGGCCGGGTTGTGCGCGAACAGGTCGATCTCATCGAGCGCGCGGGTTACCCGGCCCGGCGCTTCATCTGGATTCACACACAGGCCGAGCCGGATTTTGCCATTCATCTGGAGATGGGCCGGCGCGGGTGCTGGATCGAGTACGACAACATCGGCGCGCCGGGCACAGACGACGGGCATATCCAGAACATCCTGGGCCTGCTGGAAGCCGGCCTGGGCGATCGCGTGTTGCTCAGCCATGATCGTGGCTGGTACGACCCGGGCCAGCCAAACGGTGGCGTGCCGCAACCCTACACCTATCTCAGCGAGGTCTTTCTGCCGAAGTTGCAGCAGGCCGGCGTGGATGAGGCGACCATCGATCTGCTGACGCGCGCCAATCCATTCAACGCCTTTGCGCGCGACTGACCCTGTGAAGAATGTGCGGAATGGGCTGAGCGGGGTATGCTCGCATCGCGATGCGGGTGAGGATGGATGTCTGGAGAAACGGCGATGGCAGAGACGCACAAGCGCGCACGAATGATCTGGCAGTGGGTGAGACTGTTCACGGTGGCCGCCGGCGTGTGCGTCGCGCTGGCCGGCTGCGACGGCGGCCGGCCCAGAGCCAATCCGCCGGCAACCCCTGTGGTTGAACAGCCCACGCCGTGCCCCGATTCCATCGCCTGTCGCGCGCTCAAGCGCCTGGATGAAGGCCGGCAACAAGCGGAAGAGGATCGGTAGCTGCCGGCTTCCATCTCGCTGCTCGCCTCGCCGGCGCAGTGTGGGCAACGGCGTTGCCCGCAACGGCGTTGCCCGCAACGGCGTTGGCATCCCATAGTTAATGCGATAACGTCGTAGTCACTATGGATGCTCAAACGCTGGCGCAGGAACGGGAAATTGTCCGCAGCATACACTCTCCATACGCCGGCGCATACAATCGGCTTGCGCGCCACGTTGACAATGTGCCGCCTGGCGTGCTATGTTGCCCCATCTTGTGACGGTGTGAAGTGTGAGGGAAACCATGCCTGTGCGAGTGATGACAGACGCTCAACGAATCGCTTTTGAGACGAATGGCTTTCTGGTGATCGAGAATGCGCTGACCCCCGACGAGTTGCGCGAGGTGCGCGCGGCGGCCGATCGGGTGGAACAGATGTGGCGCGCCGACCCGACTTTGCCCGGCGTGCGCAAGCCGGAACTGGAGGAGGTGATCGCGCCCATCAACTATGACGACACGCTATTGCGCTTGATGTGGCATCCGCGCGTTTTTCCGATTGTGCGCGAGATCGTCGGCGATGACGTGTCGATGATCGACAACTCCTACTACATCACCCCGCCGCGCACGCCGCGCACGCACGCCGGCTGGCATCATGATGTCGGGCTGCCGGGCGTCTATCACCCCCTGTCGGTGATGATGGTCAAGGTGTTCTGGCTGTTGACCGATGTCAACCCCGACAGTGGCGGCACGGCCATGGTGCCCGGCTCGCACCGCCTGCCGATGGACTTTCGGTTCCCGGAGGTGGCCGATCCCAAGCAGATGCCTGGCGCGGTGCAGATGACCGGCAAGGCCGGCACGGCTTATCTATTCAACGGCCGCGTGTATCACTGCGCGGTGAACAACGAAAGCGACCAGCCGCGCAAAGTGTTGATCTACAACTACGGCCATGTGTGGATGAAAGTGTGGCAGGGCTACGAGCCTTCGCCGCGCCTCATTGCAGAGGCCAAAGCCAGCGGCGACCCCGTGCGGCTGCAACTGCTGGGCGCGGTCGATCCGTATGGCGCGTATCTGAAGGAGTAGGCTCACAGGTGTCGGACTCCTCAAAGGAGTCCGACACCTGACAGTGTTGTGCTGTGGGACCCATGTCTGAAGGAGGGTGAGGTGCAAAAGCGTTTGTCTCTTGTGAAGGCGATGTGTGGGGGCCTGGCGATGCTGATGGCACTGGGTGTTACGGTCGCCCAGGCAGATGCGCTCGCCTTTCGCCAGACGCCGTGCTCGAAATTGCGGGGGTCTGGCGCTTTTTCTGACCCAATCGAGATCGGGCTAGTGACTCAGCCGACACAGGTCACAGACTGCGAAAGGCTCTCGTCAGGCCCCAGTTTCAACCATCGATACTATCGTTTCACGTTTCGGCAGGATGCAGGCTCCGAGGCTGTTGCCGGCGCGGTTGTTCGAACGACTCGCACTGCGCGTTCGGCTGTGCATCCCCGGCTGGCGACCCCGCGCGGTCGGACTCTGCTCACGTCGCGTCGCAACGGCTATTGGGAGGGCGACCCAAATGCGCTGGGGCGCGTTGGTCGATTCTTGCCGCTGAGCGGGCTGAGCGCGGGCACGTATATCCTCGGTGTTGAAAAACTGGACAGTCCACTGCGATCAACGCAAACCAACCCCTTTTCGATTGTGATTGTGCCCTAGCGTTGGACCGTTCTGGTAGGGGCGGACGAGATGCTAACGGGTCGGCGGGATGTGGATTGCGAGAATTTCCAGCGGTGTGTCGCCCACATTCTTCACGCTGTGATAGAGGCCGGGCGGCACTGAGACGCCTACGCCCGGCACAAATGCCACGACCTGGCCGGCGTGGCCGGCTTCGTCCACATCCAGAGACAGCTCGCCCTGCCCGGCCACGACCAGGGCTGTTTCGGCTGCCGTCTCGTGCGCGTGGCGCGGAATCACCCCGCCGGCCTCGACGCGCACCAGCATGAAACTCAGGTGCGGGTGGGTGGCCCGGCCCTCCAGACCCTTGATCTTCAGGCCGGGCAAGGTTGGATGATCGGCCCACTCGATCGCGTTGATGTCGAACAGATGCGCTTCATTCATGGCTATTCGTGCGGGTGTTTGTGGACGACGCCTGCATCGACGAGCCGGCCGTTGCGCGGCTCGAACGGCTCTTTCACGATCTGATCGAACGCGGCTTTGGTCAAGTCGTCCGCCGGTACAATCTCCTGGCCGCGAGGAACAAGCACATGTCGCTAGTAGAAACCTATCTCAACCAGATACAGTCTCGAATCGCCGCCCTGCACGCCACACGCATGGGGCAGATTGAACAGGCCGCCGAGGCATGCGCGCAATGCCTGATGCGCAAGGGCGTGGTGCATATTCACGACACCGGCCATCTGGTCTCGGCTGAGCTGATTAAGCGCGCCGGCGGCCTGGTGGCGTTCAGCCGGCTGAACCTGGGCCTGAACATCGATAACCCCAATCTCTATCGCGCCGCCCAGCCCAATCCATACGGCCCGCAACTGGGATTTGTGCCGTTTGCGTTGCGCGCCAGCCATGTCCGGCCCGGCGATGTCCTCATCATCGGCTCGGTCAGCGGGCGCACGGCGCTTCAGGTCGAGCTGGCCTTGCAGGCGCGCGACATGGGCGTGACAACCATTGCGTTGACGGCTGTGGCGCATTCCTCTCAACTGACCTCCGAGCACCCATCGGGCAAGCGATTGTTCGAGGTGACCGATCTGTTACTCGACCATCCCACGGACTACGGCGATGCGATGATCGAAGTCCCCGGCCTGCCGCACAAGGCGCTGCCTTCGTCGGGCATTCTGGCGGCTGCGCTGTTGTGGGCGGTCACCGCCGGCGTTATCGAGCGCATGGTCGCCGCCGGCATGCCGCCCACGGTATATCGCAGCGTCAACCTGCCGGGCGGCCCGGAGTCGGTGCAAGCGATGGAGCGCCAGTACGTCGAACAAGGCTACTGAACCGGCCCGCTTGAAGCGCGGATTCATTCCCGCGCCTGTTGAATCTGATCATGAATCACACCGAGCGGCGTTACGTGCTGGGCCTGGATGGCGGCGGCAGCAAAACGGAATGCGTTCTGGTGCGCGACGACGGCCAGGTGTGCGGGCGCGGGCGCGGCGGCGGCGTCAACCGCAATTTTGTCAGCGAAGCCAGCCTGGAGCAGGCAGTCGCGGATGCGCTGGGCGGTGCAATGCGGGGGCAAGCGGAGGCGCGGCGAATCGACGCCATTGTCGGCTCGATGAGTTGCGACAGCGCCGCCTTGCGCGCTTTTGCCGAGCGGCATCAGGTCGATGCGCAACGCATTCAGTGGGTGGGCGAAGCGTTGCCGGCGCGCGCGATGAGCGAGGTGGTGTATGGCCGCGCGCCGGATGTGGTGGTGGTGGCCGGCACCGGCTCACTGGTGGCCGGCTGGTTCCCGGACGGCGCGCAACGCACTGTCGGCGGGGCCGGCTCGACCATCGGCGACGAGGGCAGCGCCTACTGGATCGGCGAGCGCGCTCTGCGCCGCCTGGTGCACGCTTTCGACGGGCGCCAGCCATTCGATTTGTTTGCGCGGCGCCTGTGCGAAATGCTGGCCATTCCCAACCTCGGCGTGCTGGTCAATCGCGTCTATGGCGGCGGCAAACGGCCCATGAGCCGCGACGAGATCGCCGCTGTGGCCGCGCTGGTGTGCCGGCTGGCTCAGGCCGGCGACCCCGTCGCCATCGCGCTGTTCCAGGCCGCCGCCCATGAACTGGCCTTCCAGGTCAACACCATGATTCGCTTGCTGGGCCTGCGCGAAGCAGCGCGCGCCGGCGAACCTGTCTACGTGTTGCCCTATGGCGGCGTCTTTCGCTGCGGCCCGATCATCACCGAGCCGTTGAAACAGGCCGTGCTGAGCTGCGCGCCGGAAGTCCGTCTGCTGCCGCCGGTGTGGTGCACGGTAATCGGTTCGGCGGCGCTGGCGTTGCGGGCTATCGGCGTCGACCCAATTGAACCTGAGACCCGCCGGCGCCTGCTCGATGGCGCCAGACACTATGAATTGTTGTAGTCCGTCCGATCTGTGTTGGAGGTATCCATGACGGCGCAAGCCTACTTTGACGCGGCGGATGCGGTGCTGTTGCGCATCCGCGACACTCAGTTGCCGGCCATTCAGCGCGCCGCCGGCGTGATCGCCGATTGTCTGGCCCGCAAACAGGTGTGGCACTTGCTCGACCAGGGCCATACGCGCGATGAGTTCGTCGGGCGCACCGGCGGCATGATTGCGCTCAACCCCATCCTCATCAACCTCGATGTGCGTCACCAGCAGCCCCTGCCAAAAACGCGCACCGGCGAGGTGTCGCGCTATGACTACGCCGCCTATCGCAAGGGCGATCTGCCGATCGACTACATTCTGGACAAAAGCCTGATCCTCCCCGGCGACGTGTTGATGATCCATTCGGTGTCGGGGTCGCGCGGGTTGCCCATCAGCATGGCCATCGGCGCCAAAGCGCGCGGCGCGACTGTGATCGCCATCACCTCGATCACCTACAGCCGCTCGCTGGAGCCGGTGCATCCGAGCGGCAAACGATTGTATGAAGTCGCCGATCTGGTGATCGACGATTGCGGGCCGGTTGGCGACACGTTGTTGACCATCCCTGGCATTGAAGAAGGCGTCTGCGCCAGTTCGGGGTTGGCTTTTGTGTACATCATGTGGGCGCTGGAAGCCGAAGTCATGGCCCTGCTCGCCCGGCGCGGCATTGTGCCGCATGTCTTCCGCAACGCCAACCTGCCGGGCGCGCAAGCGGTGAACGAGCGCATCGAGCGCGAGTATGACCAAACCGGCGTGTAGCGCCATCCGCAATCTCTGTCCATCCCTTTCATTCTGAGGAGACTCATGCTCGCCAAAACCTATCTGACCTGCACACAGGACTTGATCGGACGTTTGATCGAACAGCAGACCGGCGCCATCGAACGCGCCGCCGAAGCCATTGCCCAGGCGATTGCAGACGGGCGCTCGCTGTTTGGCTTTGGCTGCAATCACTCGCTCCTGCCGGTGCTGGACATTTACTATCGCGCCGGCGGCCTGATGCTCGTGAACCCGATCCTGGCCCCCGGCCTGACGCTTGACCTGCGCCCGCCCACGCTGACTTCCAAAATGGAGCAACTGGAAGGTTATGCGCCTATCGCCCTGGGCGGCGCGCCGATCCGGGCCGGCGATGTGGTGATCATCGTCTCGGTGTCCGGGCGCAATGCTGTTCCCGTTGAAGCGGCGGCGCATGTCAAGTCGCTCGGCGCGCTGGTGATTGGCGTCACCTCCAGGGCGTTCACGGCTGCGGTCACGCCGCGCAACAGACTGGGTCAGAAGTTGATCGACCTGGCCGACATCGTGATCGACAATCTGGCCCCGCCCGGTGACGCGGTGCTCTCGATCGAGGGCTTGCCAGAGAAATTCACCCCGGTCTCCGGGGTGAGCAGCGTTGCCATTCTGCACGCCCTGATGGCCGAGACCATCGAACGTTTGATTGCGCGCGGTGTCACCCCGCCGGTGTATCTCTCTGGCAATGTGGATGGCGGCGCGGCGCACAACGACCGGCTATTGGCTGAAAACGCCGGCCGCATCTTTTATCTCTAGCGCCGGCAGAGTTCAGGCTCAGCGCAGAGACGCAAAGGGCGTGGAGAGAACCCAATCTGCTCTGCGTGCTTTGCGTCTCAGCGGCGCGCGGGATCCCGCTCGTTTGTGTCGCTGCGGCCAGGCGCCGCGCGGCCAGGCGCCGCGCGGCCAGCCGCTGCGAGGTGAGCCAGGCTGACCGGCCACACGGGCAGACGCGGCGTCGCTGCGCCGGCCTGCGACAGGTCATTTGCCTCGCACAGGCCGCGCGCGGTGAGAATGGCGCGCGCCACCAGATCGCCGCACATGCGGCCCTGGCAAAAGCCCATGCCGGCGCGCGTCAGCCCTTTGACTTCGTTGACCGTGCCGGCGCCGGCATCGATGGCTGCCGCCACCTCACCCAGCGTCACGTCTTCGCACCGGCACAGGATCGTGTCCGCTTGCGCCAGCATGCACAGGCCGGGGCCGGGCGTGAACACATCGGCCAGCAGAGCGGCAAAGCGTCGCTGACGGCGCAAAGCCGGTTGCAACTGTGCCAGCCTGGATCGCGCCAGATCGGGCCTCAGCCAGCCCAGGTGTCGGGCCACTGCCAGGCCGGCGATCTGCCCCTCGACACGCGCCAGATCAGCGCCGCCGATGCCGGCGCCATCGCCGGCGATCCATACCCCCGGTTGCGAGGCGGCCATGTCTGATGAACGCACAGGCGCCCAGACGCCGGCAGAGCGGTCGAAGACATGTCGGCACTCCATCAGCCGGCTCAACTGAGTCGCCGGCGTGAAGCCATATCCCACCACCAATGTGTCGGCGTCCAGCATGCGCCGGTTGGTCGGGCCTGCCATGGGACGCCAGTCTGGTCTCAGGCGGGCAATCTCCACCTGGCGCACGTCCGTCTCGCCGCGCGCCGCCACCGCCGCCCACCCCAGATAGATCGGCGCGCCGGCGCGGCGCAAGACGCGCCAATACGCAAACCCTTCGCGCAGCCGATGCCATTGCCCCCACAGGGCTGGCAGATGACGCGCCCCGCGCCAGACCAGGCGCGGCGCAGCCTCCAGCACAGCGACCACTTGCGCGCCGGCTTCGGCCAGATTGGCGGCCACGGCCCAGGTCAGTGGACCGCTGCCCGAAACCACCACGCGCCGGCCGGGCAACACCCGCTGGCTCTTGATGAGATTTTGCGCTGCGCCGGCGGTCAGCACGCCGGGCAGTGTCCAGCCCGGAAAAGGCAGCGCTCGCTCACAGGCCCCCACGGCCAGAATGACAGCGCGCGCGCGCAGCCGACGCAGGCCATCGGGCGCGCTCAGTTCCAGTGCCCAACCCGAATCGCCGGCCTGGCCTGTCGGCGCAGCAGCCCACACCTCCGTGTTCAACAGCCACTGTGCGCTGGCAGCCTGGGCGCGTTGAAAGAGCGTCTCCGCTTCGGCGCGATGCGTGAGCCGGCCATCGACGCTGAAGGCAGGGTTGGGCTGAAGATAATACTGGCCGCCCGGCTGGTCGTGGTTGTCGATGATGTGGATGCGCGCGGTGGGCGCAACTTCGGCTAGAGACGCCAGCGCCGACAGGCCGGCCACGCCGGCCCCCACAATGACCACATCAGTTGTCTCGATCATGAACGATTCTCTTGCATGGCGCGCGTGTGAATGCGCATCCCATCACGCGCCAGCGTCACACACGCCCGCACACTCACGGCTTCTTCTTCTGCGTCGGATTCGACCATGACCAGGCATTCAAAACAGACGCCTATCCCGCAATACAGCCCGCGCGCGCGCGATGACCCGTGGCGCTGAAGCGCGCGGCGCCCTTCAGCCAGCAACACTCCCGCCAGCGTCTCACCCTCAAAAGCGGTCACAGGTTCGCCGTCGATCCAGATGGTGATGGGTCGCCCGCGATGATGGGGGGTTAGAGGTGACATTGGCGCTGAGGACTCGATTCGCATGGATCAACTCCGGTCAGGGAGAAAAGGCGTCAGGTCGATTTCGGTTTGCCCGCGCGTGATGAGATCGGCCATCAGCTCACCGACCAGCGGCGTGACGATGACCGTGGATTTGAACGCCGTGGCCACGAACAGGCCGGCAATACCGGCCACCGGGCCGAGGCAGGGCAAGCCATCGGGTGTGAAGGCCACCGGCGCGGCCCACGCCCGCAGCGCGCGCAGCCGGCGCAGCGCAGGAAAGAAGCGACCGGCCACTGCCGCGATTGCCCGCGCGCCATCAGGAGTGGCCTGCGCGCCCAGGTCGGTGGTGAGATGCGCGGCCTCGCCCAGCAGAAAGTTGCCGTGCGCCGCCTGTGAGATCGCCAGCACTGCCTGGCCGCCGGCGTCTTCGATATCCTCGAAGAAAGCAGCCGAAGCGATGTGATTGTTCAAGCGCAGCGGGCTGGTTTCGGTCACGAGCGCTTGGCCGCAGACGTGTCGAACTGGCCAGTTGCGGCCCAGGCGCCGGCCCAGGGTCGCGCTCCAGGCGCCGGTGGTGAGCACAACTGCGCCGGCGCTGAAGCGGCCCCGGCTGGTGTTGACCCCGCACACCCGCCCGCCGTGGATCAACACCTCCAGCAGTTCGGTGTGAGTGTGAACGCACAGGCCGGCGGCGCGGCCGCGTCGCAGGTAAGCCCACAACAACGCGAATGGATTGACCTGTCCCTCGCGCGGGTGATAGCACGCGCCCAGAACAGCGCGCGGATCGAGCAAGGGTTCGACCTCAGGCAGGCGTTCGGCGGGCAACAGTTCGGCTTCGATCCCCGCCGCGCGCAGAAGCGGCAGGCGGGCCGCCATGACGCGCCATTGTGACTCGCGCTCGATCAATAAGAGACTGCCGATCTGGCGAAAGCCAATCGACGCGCCCAGCCGCTCCTCCAACCCATCGAAGCGCGCCCAGCCGGCCAGCGTGAGCGGCAGGCTGTGAGCCAGCTCCGCGTCCTGCACCTGCACATTGCCATAGTTGGCGCGCGATGCGCCGGCGCCGATCTCGCCGCGCTCCAGCAGCGCGACGCGCAGGCCGGCCATCGACAAATGGCAGGCGATGGCGCAGCCGATGTAGCCGGCCCCAATCACCATCACATCGAACGTATTCGACATCGCTTTGCCTGTCCTCTGCAACGGCAGCAGCGCAAGCTATTTCGGCCCGGCGAGCAAGACAACGCCGCCCCTGCGCTGGTTGCGTGCAGGGCGCCCAGTCTAGCAGGGACAACAACGCTGCTCTATCGCGCCCAATGCCAATGTGCCAATGTCGCCTGCCCTGCAAATCGGCGTACAATACTCCAGTTTGAAATCAATCCAAGTGATGGCTGCTGATCGTTCAACCACGCCAGCCTCCTCACGAATTCAAAAACAATCAGGAGTAATTGCAGCAATGGCAATAAAAACCGCCACAAAGAAACCGGCCCCCAAAGCCGCCCCGGTCAAAGCTGACCGGGCCGCCGCGCCCAGCGCAAACGGCAAGAAGCAATGGGTGTACCTGTTCACAGACACCAAGGCTGTCGCCAAAGTCGCGCCGACCTGGAATGATGTGCGCAACCTGCTCGGCGGCAAGGGCGCCGGCCTGTGGGATATGACCAGCGCCGGCCTGCCGGTGCCGCCCGGCTTCACCATCACCACCGAGGTGTGCGACGCCTTCGTCAAGGCCGGCAACAAGATTCCCAAAGAAGCATGGGATCAGGCCCTGGCCGCCATGAAAATGGTCGAGAAGCAAACCGGCAAGGTGTTCGGCGGCGGCAAGAAGGGTGTGCGCCCGTTGCTTGTGTCCGTCCGCTCCGGCGCGCGTGAATCCATGCCCGGCATGATGGAGACCGTCCTCAACGTCGGTCTGAACGACAAGACCGTTGAGGAAATGGCTCAGGTCACCGGCAATGAGCGATTCGCCTACGACTCCTATCGCCGCCTGCTGATGATGTTCGGCAGCACTGTGCTCGACATCCCCGACGAGAAGTTCGACGAGCCGATGGAGCGCATGAAGGAGCACAAAGGCTATAAGTCCGACACCGATCTCACCACGGACGATTTGAAGGAACTGGTGGCCATCTTCAAGCAGGTCATCAAACAAGAGACCGGCCGCGACTTCCCCCAGGATGTGTACGAGCAGTTGAAGGAATGCGCCATGGCCGTGTTCCGCAGCGCCACCGGCCACAAGGCCAGGACCTACGCGAAGCAAATGGGTTGGAAGAGCACGCTGCCCACCGCCGTCAACGTGGTGACGATGGTCTTCGGCAACATGGGCGAGGACAGCGGCACCGGCGTGGCCTTCACCCGCGACCCCTCGACCGGCGAAAAGAAGATGCTGGGCGAGTATCTGCTGAATGCGCAGGGCGAGGATGTCGTGGCCGGCATTCGCACGCCCAAGCCCATCTCCGAGATGGAAAAGGAGATGCCGAAGACGTATAAGCAGTTCATGAAGATCGCTGCGCTGCTTGAGAAGCATTACAAGAACATGCAGGACGTGGAGTTCACCATCGAGCAGGGCAAACTCTACATGCTGCAGACCCGCAACGGCAAGCGCACCGCCAGGGCGGCCATCAAGATTGCCGTCGATCAGGCCAACGAGAAACTGATTACCAGGGAAGAAGCGGTGCGCCGCGTCTCTCCGGCCGATGTGGACTTTCTGCTGCACCCGCAGTTTGATGAAGCTGCGGTCAAGGCTGCGAAGAAAGAAGGCCGGCTGCTCGCAAAAGGCGTCAACGCCTCGCCGGGCGCCGCCGTCGGTATGCTCGCCTTCGACGCCGATCTGGCCGAGAAGTGGGGCAAGGAAGAGGGCAAGGCCGTCATTCTCATTCGCCCGGAGACCAAACCCGACGACGTGCACGGCATGGTGGCCGCGAAAGGCATCCTCACCGCGCGCGGCGGCGCCACATCGCATGCCGCCGTGGTGGCCCGGCAGTTCGGCATCCCGGCCGTCTGCGGCGCCGACGCGCTGAAGATCGATCTGGCCGCCCGCACTGTCACCGCCGATGGTCAGGTGCTCAAGGAAGGCGACTGGGTCTCCCTCGACGGCGCGAAGGGTGAAGCCTATGTCGGTCAATTGCCGACCGTCAGCCCCTCCTTTGAAGAGCAGACCGACCTGGTGACGTTGCTGAAGTGGGCCGATGAAATCAGCGCCCAGAAGACGCGCACGATCAATGGCAAGCCTTTCCGCGGTTTGCAGGTGTGGGCCAACGCCGATTATCCGCGCGACGCTGAGCGCGCCCGCCAGTACGGCGCGCAGGGCATCGGGTTGTGCCGCACCGAGCACATGTTCTTCGAGGAAGAACGGCTGCCTATCGTGCAGCGCATGATTCTGGCCAAGGACGATGAAACCCGCCAGAAGGCGTTGGATGAGTTGCTGCCGTTCCAGCGCGGCGACTTCGAGGGCCTTTTCCGCGCGATGACCGGCCTGCCCGTCATCATCCGCCTGATCGACCCGCCGATGCACGAATTCCTGCCCAGCCAGGAAGACCTGCTGAAGGAAACCAGCCACTTGCAGGCCAAGCGCAAGTACGCCGGCCTGAGTGAAGCGGAAGAGGCTGAACTGAAGGCCAAAGAAGAGATGTTGCAGGCGGTGACGGCCATGCACGAGCAGAACCCGATGATGGGTTTGCGCGGCATCCGCCTGGGCATCATGCTCACCGGCCTGATCAAGATGCAGGTGCGCGCCATCTTCGAGGCCGCCTGCAACGTCAAGCAGGAAGGCTACGAGCCGCACGCCGAGGTCATGATTCCGCTCACCGGCCACGTCAACGAGCTGAAGAAAGTGCAGCCGGAACTCGAAGCCGTGGCGAAGGAAGTCATGGCTGAGAAGGGCGTCACCGTCAAGTACAAGTTCGGCACGATGATCGAGATCCCGCGCGCAGCCGTCACGGCGGGCGAGATTGCGACGCTGGCGCAGTTCTTCTCCTTCGGCACCAACGACCTCACCCAGATGACCTACGGCTACTCGCGCGACGACGCCGAGCGCGGCTTCCTGCTCAAGTACGTCGAGGATGGCATTCTGCCGGCCAACCCCTTCCAGACGATCGATCAGGAAGGCGTGGGCGTCTTGATGCAGATGGCTATCGAGCAGGGCCGCAAGACTCGCCCCGACCTGGAAGTGGGCATCTGCGGCGAGCACGGCGGCGACCCGGCTTCGGTCGAATTCTGCTACCGCATCGGCAACAACTATGTGAGCTGCTCGCCGTTCCGCGTGCCGATTGCCCGCCTGGCGGCGGCGCATGCGGCGCTGAAGCACGGCGCGAAGAAGTAGTCTGCTTGAGCTGATGAAAGTCAAACCTCACAGGTCTTCCTGGCCTGTGAGGTTTTTTGTTGCATGGGGCTATTGAGCTGAACTGCCCAGCGCCTGGCGCACGACGCCGCCCGCAGCGCGCAGGCGGGCGCGCGCCTCGTCTGCCGTCACACCGGCCAGCCGCGCCACGATGGCCGTTTTCACCTCGCCGTCACAGGCGGCCAGAATGGCGTCCGCTTCATCCAGTGAAACATGGCACGCCTGGGCCACGATGCGCCGGGCGCGTTTCTGAAGTTTGATATTCTTCGCCCGCACGTCCACCATCAGATTGCCAAAGGTTTTGCCCAGCCGGATCATCACGCCAGTGCTGATGGTGTTGAGTGTCAGCTTGGTGGCGGTGCCGGCTTTCAGCCGGGTCGAGCCGCTGATGACTTCCGGGCCGACCACCGGCGCGATGACGATCTCTGCTGTGTGGTGCAGCGGTGTGTCGGGGTTGCACACCAGCGCCAGGGTCAACGCGCCGCGCGCGCGGGCTTCGCGCACCGCCGCCAGGGTGTAGGGGGTGGCGCCGCTGGCCGCGATGCCCATGACGCAGTCGCGCGCGGTCACCTGCAACGCGGCAATGTCGGCGCGACCCAGCGCCTCGTCGTCTTCGGCGCCCTCCGCCGACTGAGTCAGCGCAGCCGCGCCGCCGGCGATGACGCCGATGACCTGATCCGGCGGCGCGTTGTAGGTTGGCGGCAGCTCGCTGGCGTCGAGCACGCCCAGACGGCCCGACGTTCCCGCGCCGATGTAAATCAGCCGGCCGCCTTCGCGCAGGCGCTGCGCAATCGCATCGATGGCCTGAGCGATTGCGTGACGCTGGGTGGCGACTGCCTCGGCCGCGCGATGATCTTCCTGGTTGATGAGGGTCACCATGCTCAGTGTGTCCAGGGTGTCGATGTTTGCGCTGGCCGGGTGAACAGCCTCTGTGGCCAGCGTCTGCTCGTCATCCGGGGAGCCAAGCGCGACGGGCTGGGCCGGCGGCACGGCCGGCGGCATGGCCGGCGCAGAGCCGGGTGTCAGGCTGCCCAACACCACCGCATGTCGCGCGCCAGTGGCGGCGGGCAAATTGCCGGGCCGGCCATGATACGTTTCGTAAGCCAGCACGGCGAATGCCAGCGCCTCTTTGGCTGCGCCGGGCAAGCCCACCTCGTCGGTGATTCGCACGCGCGCCGGCGCCAGCATCTGCCGCAGGTGATCCATCAGAACCGGGTTGCGCGCGCCGCCGCCTGACACAATCACTTCATCCGGCTGGCGCGGCAGAAAATCGCGGTGTGCGCGCGCAATCGAGGCGGCTGTGAACGCGGTCAAAGTGGCGATCACATCTTCGCCGCGCACTCCCAGCGCTTCCGCGCGCCGCCAGACCTGATCGGCAAATGGCGCGCCGAACACCTCACGACCGGTGGTCTTGGGGGGCGCCAGGCACAGATACGGATGCGCCATCCACTCGTCCAGCAGGGTTGGGTTGATTCGCCCGCGCGAGGCGATGCGGCCGTCCTGGTCGAATGTTTGCGCGCCGCCAGTCAGGCGAACAGCGGCGTCGTCGATCAGCATGTTGCCGGGGCCGGTGTCGAACGCAAACGGCGCCTCTGTTGACCCGCGATCCGCCGGCGGCAGATAGGTGAAGTTGGCGATGCCGCCAATGTTGAGGGCTGTGCGAACAAGCCGGGGATGCGTCAGCAGAAGCGCGTCCACGCAGGCCACCAGCGGCGCGCCTTGTCCGCCGGCGGCCATGTCCCGCGCGCGAAAATGGCTGACCACCGGGCAGCCGGTCATCTCCGCAATCACGGCCGGCTCGCCCAGTTGCAGGGTCGAGGCGTTTTCGCCGGCGGGGATGTGCCACAGTGTCTGCCCGTGGCTGCCGATCAACTGCACATCCTGCATACGCAGGCCGGCGGCCCGAACACACGCCAGCGCCGCTTCCGCAAAGGCGCGCCCAATGGCGAAATTGAGCGCGCACAGGCGCTCTGCGGAGCCGCGATGCGGATCGAAACAGTCGAAAATCTCGCCCCGCACGCGGGGCGGGTAGGGCACAGCGGTGTGTTGCACCAGGCGCCAGCGCAAGGCGGGCGGCGCGCCGTCCAGTTCAACCAGGGCTGCGTCGATGCCATCGACAGATGTGCCGGACATGAGACCTAAAACCAACATGGGCTTGACTTTATCGTGAACTGGCTTAAAATGCAACTGGTCATTACATTATAAACAGTTGGTGAACCGGATGGATGCGACTCCCCTGGACAAGCGCAACCCTCTGCCGCTGTATTACCAGCTCAAAGAGGTGCTGCTGGCGCGCATCCAGTCTGGGCAGTGGGCACCCGGTCAACAGTTGCCTTCTGAGCGCGCCCTATGCGATCAATTCGAAATCAGCCGCATCACTGTGCGCCAGGCGCTGGCCGATCTGGAGCAGGAAGGCTGGTTGATTCGGGATCAGGGGCGCGGCGCGTTTGTCAGCCGGCCGCGCATCGAGCAGCGCCTGAGCCAGCTCACCAGCTTCACACAGGATATGCGGGCGCGCGGCCAGCGCCCCGGCGCGATCGTGCTGGAGCAGGCTCTGGTTCGTCCCACGACCCTGGTGGCGCACCGGCTGCGTCTCGACGCTCGCCAGCGCCAGGTCATCCTGCTGAAGCGACTCCGCACCGCCAACGATGAGCCGATCGCGGTGGAAAAGGCCTTTCTGAACTATCGCCTGTGCCGGCAAATCCTGCATGATGATCTGAGTCACCGCTCGTTGTACGCCTGGTTGACCGAGCATTGTGAGATTGTGCCGGCGCGCGCCGAACAGCAAATCCAGGCCGCTGCCTGTCCGCCGGAAGAAGCGCGCCTGCTCAAGGTCAAGCCAGGCAGCCCGGCGCTGTATATTCATCGCACGACATACAGCCAGAGCGGCCAGCCCTTTGAAATGGTCGAGTCGTACTATCGCGGCGACAAGTATGTGTTTTACGCCGAGCTGCGGCTCGATCCGGCGCCCCGACAGACGGCTTTTGCCGGCCCGCCTGCTCACGCCGGCCGAACAGCCGACGCGACGAATGGGCGCCCATAAATCCGTGGTGTCGTCGCTGCCGGTGGCGGTCTCATCGGCGCGTCGCCAGTTGTCAACCGTTCAAGCAGTTGAAGAGGAGGATGAGATGAATCGACGAACGTTTGTCTTGTGTTTTGTGACCGGCATGCTGGCTGTGTCGGCTTGCGCCGCCCCACGGCCAGCCCAGCCAGCCCAACCGGCCCAGCCGGCTGAGGCCACGCCAACTGTGGCAGAAGCCCCTGCGGCCCCCGCGGCGCAGCCCAAAGGCGGCCTGCGCAAGAGCAGCAGCGACTACAAGGGCGTCCTCAACCTGTGGGTGCTGGGCTATACGCCAGGCAACCAGTTCGCCAACCCCTTCGACCTGGCCATCGCCCAGTTTCAGGCCGACAATCCCGACATCAAAGTGGAGATTACCGGCTACCCGCCCAATGACGAAGGTTTCACCAAGCTGACCACCGCCCTGCAAAGCGGCCAGGGCATTGACGTGCTGCGCCTGCCCTCGGATCGTCTGCCGGCCTTTGTGGCCGATGATCTGATTGCGCCAATTGACGACTACCTGACTGACGCCGACAAAGCCGACATCCTGTCCAGCGCGCTGGATATTGTGCGCTTGAAGGACGGCAAGGCTTACGCCTGGCCGCTGTGGGTCGTGCCGAGCGGCATTTATCTGAATGTCGATGTGTTCCAGGAGGCCGGCGTTCCTTTGCCTTCCAAAGACTGGACATGGGATGAGTTCGTCGAAACGGCGAAGAAGCTGACCTTCAAGCGCGCCAATGGCGAGCAGGTGTATGGGTTCGCCGGCTTTGTAGACCCCGGCGTCATTGGCACCTGGGCGCTGTGGATGAACGAGGATGCCAGTGTGCGGCCCATTCTGGATGGCAAGTTCGGCTTCAACAACGAGAAAGCCGTCGCTGGCTTGAAGCGCTTTGCCGAGCTGGCGCTGACGCACAAAGTGACGCCCCCGGACTTTGGCGCCTTGAAAGACGCTGATGTGAAAGGCGGCTTGAAGAACAAGCAGTATGCCATGATCGTTGACGCCACCGGCTTCAGCTCTCAACTGAAGAAGGACGGCATCAATTTCGCCATCTATCCCATTCCGTCTTACAATGGCAATCGACTGACGGTGGGCGCGGTTGGCGTGATCGCTGTCGCCGCCGTCAGCGACAAGGCCAAACTTCAGGCGGCGATGGATCTGGCGCGCTACCTGACCAGCGCCGAGGTGCAGGAAGATGTGCCGCCCAGCGAGACGGCCGCCACCGGCTTCTATCTGGCGCCTGCGGCTCGCCGTTCTGTGAAAGTGGCGCCCCCGCTGGACGAGTTCGTGCCGATGCTGGACTACATGTGGATCACGCCGCTCACCCCGGCCTGGCCCAAACTCACCCGCTTGTTCCACACCGAATATCAGAACGTTATCTTCGGCAAGGCCGAGCCGGCTGAGGCCATGGCTCGCATTGCCGAGGAAGCCAATGCCCTGATCGCCCAGCCGTAACGCTGTTGCCCGCAGGCGCCCCGTCGCGCGCGTCGCCAATCGATATCGCGACGCGCGCGATGTCATCCCGGAGCAGGCCTGCCGCGAGTGACTGCCACATGACCAATCTGCGCCGTTTTTTAAGACGCCACGGCTGGAGCTATGCGTTTATTCTGCCCAGCCTGTTGACCTTCGTGATCTTTACGCTGGCGCCGGTGATCTGGGCGCTGCTGATTTCCTTTCAGAAATACAGCCTGACGCGCGGCGGCCAGTGGGTTTCGCCGTTCTACCAGAACTTTGTCGTGGCCTTCACCCAACTCAATGGTGTGTTTGTCCAGGCGATCGGCAATACCCTGATCTATACGCTGGTCACGGTCACGGCTCACATCACCATCGGTTTGATTCTGGCCAGTTTGATTCAACCGCTGAGCAACTGGCTGCGCACCTTCTTTCGGGCGGCTTACTATCTGCCGGCGGTCACCAGCGCGCTCATCATCGGGATGACCTGGGCCTACATCTTCAACGCCCAATGGGGATTCGCCAACTATCTGCTGCGGCTGGCCGGCCTGGCGCCGGTGCGCTGGCTGTCCGATCCCGACATTGCCCTGGCCAGCGTTACCCTCTCCGCTGTGCTTACCGTTCCCGCAACAGCGGTCGTTCTGTTCAGCGCGGCCATGGGCAGCATTCCCCGTGAATACTACGAGGCGGCCGAGCTGGACGGCGCCAACCCCATCCAGCAATGGCGGCACATCACCGTTCCCTTGATCAAATCCACCACGCTGTATCTGGTGGTGATCTACACCATCGCCAGCTTCGAGGTGTTCGAGCGCGTGTATGTCATGGTGCCCAGCGGCGTGGCCAATAGCACCCAAACCATCGTCACTCAGATTTACAACAACGGCTTCAAAGACCTGAATTTCGGCGTGGCGTCGGCGCAGGCGCTGGTGCTGTTCGTCATGATCGCAGCCGTGGCGGCTGTTCAGTTCCGCCTGTTGCGCAGCGATGTGGAGTATTGACGATGTCTGCCTATCCTCTTTCGCGTCGTCGATGGCTGACTGCGCGCCGGCCCCGCCCTGGCCGGCTGGTCGCATTGAGTGTGTTGATCGGCGTGGCGATTGTGGCGCTGTTTCCGATGTACTGGTTGTTTGCCAATGCGCTGACCCCGATCACCGACACGCCACCCCTCACGCCAATCCTGCTCCCCGCTTTTCAATTTGACAACTTTCAGCGTTTGTTCGGCGGAACGCGCTATTACCTCAACTGGATGCTCAACAGTCTGGTGGTGGCGCTGGGCACCACCGCGTGGCATATTCTGTTCGACGCGCTGGCCGGCTATGCCTTCGCCAAGCGATCCTTTCCGGGCCGCGATCTGTTGTTCGCCGTTCTGCTCAGCACGCTGATGGTGCCCATTCACGTCACCCTCATCCCGCTGTATCTCATCTCTCGCTCGCTGGGATTGATGGATTCTCTGCTCGGCGTGATTCTGCCCGGCACAGCCAACGTGTTCGGCATTTTCCTGATGCGCCAGTACATCAAGACATTGCCCACCGAGATGGAGGAGGCGGCGCGGATTGACGGATGCAGCGAACCGCGCGTTTTCTGGAGCATCATTCTGCCGCTGTGCAAGCCGGCCATGGCCGCCCTGGCCATCTTCACCTTCGTGCGTTATTGGAACGATTTTCTGTGGCCGCTGATCATCCTGAATCGGCCCCAAAACTACACCCTCACCGTTGGCGTCGCCAATCTGCAAGCCGAGTTCATGACTGATTGGGGCGTGATCTTCTCCGGCGCAACGATGGCGGCTCTGCCGATGATCATTTTCTTTCTGGCCTTTCAGAAGTACTTTATCGAAGGCGTGCGCATGGGCGCTTTGAAGGGATGACCGCTGTGCCGTCTCCGTCTCACACGCCCCGCGTTCTGACCGGCATCGATTGCCATCTGGCCGCCGGCCTGCCTCTGCTGCGCGGCCAGCGCGTGGGATTGTTGACCAATCCCAGCGGCGTCGCTTGCGACCTGCGCCCCACGCGCCGCCTGTTGCTCGATGATTCGCTCTGCCATCTGGCTGCCTTATTCAGCCCTGAACACGGCATCGACGCCGTGATCGACGACGCCGCCAGTGTGCCCGAGACGACCTATGGCCTGCGACGCATCCCGGCCTATAGCCTGTACGGTCAAACGTTGCGCCCAACCCCCGATATGTTGCGCGGCCTGGACCTGATCGCGGTGGACATCCAGGATGTGGGCGTGCGCTTCTACACCTATGTGTGGACCCTCAGCTATGTGCTCGAGGCCGCCGCCTCAGCCGGCCTGCCGGTGATTGTCTTCGACCGCCCCAATCCCATCGACGGGATTCATGTGGAGGGGCCGGCGCTCTTGCCGCAGTACGCTTCCTTCATCGGTCGCTGGCCGATACCCTTGCGCCACGGCATGACCATTGGCGAACTGGCGCGCTGGATGAACGCCAGAGTGCAGCCGCCGGCTGCCCTGACCGTTGTGCCGATGAGCGGCTGGCGGCGCGCCATGGCCTGGCCAGACACCGGCCTGCTCTGGGCGCCGCCCTCGCCTGGACTGCCAACCTTTGACGCGGTTCAGATGTACCCCGGCGTCTGCCTGATCGAAGGAACGAACCTGTCTGAAGGTCGCGGCACGCCGCTGCCTTTCCAGGTAGTTGGAGCGCCGTGGATCGACGCCGACGCCCTGGCGGATGCGCTGAACGCAGCCCACCTGCCGGGCGTTCGTTTTCGCCCGGCGCACTTCACCCCGCTGGCCGGCAAATGGCAGGGCGAGGTCTGCCAGGGCGCGCAGGGCCATGTGTTTGCTCCGGCAGTTTTCGAGCCGCTGCGCGCCGGCCTCACACTCGTCGCCACAATCAGGCGGCTGTATCCGCGCGAATTCGCCTGGCTGCCCCAGAGCTGGGAAGGCGCGCATCCTCACTTTGATTTGTTGATGGGCAACGCCTGGGTGCGCGCGATGTTGGACGATGACCGGCCGATTGATGAAATTCTGGCGCGCGCGCAGTCCGAAGTTGAAGCCTTTGTCCGCGAGCGACAGCCGTTTTTGCTGTACGATTGACGGCGCGGCCCGGCAACACAAATCGAGGCCGCGCCGGCGCATCGCGCGCTGCCTGTTTATAATCTGCCGCTCAGGTCATGAAGCCGGCTGGCTCGCGCTCCATTCTTGCGATTTCACTGCCTCTGCTGTTGCTCGCCTTTTGCGTCCGCGTGGCTGGCCTCGACGCGCAGAGCTTCTGGTACGACGAAGGCTACTCCGTCATGTTTGTCCGCCACAGCCTGGGCCATGTCATCAGCCAGGCCGGCCCGCTCGAGCTGAACACCCCGCTCTATTACATCGGCTTGTTTTTCTGGACCCGGCTGGCCGGCGACACGGAGTTCAGCGCGCGGCTGGTTTCGGTGTTTGCCGGCGTCCTCACGGTCGCGCTGGCTGCGCCGCTTGCGTGGCGAATCGCAGGTCGCGCGGCCGGGCTGTGGGCGCTGGCGTTGATGGCGTTGTGGCCGGTCCATGTGGCCGTCTCGCAGGAAGCGCGCATGTATGCGCTGGTCACACTGCTTGCGTTTGCGTCGTTTGTAGTGCTGGTGACGCGCTGTTTGCGCGCCGGCGCGCGCGCCGTGGATTGGGCGGCGTGGGCGGGGCTGTGCCTGGCCGCTTTCAGCGCGCATGTGCTGGCTGCCTTCATCATCGCTGCGCAGGTCGTCTTTGTCATGATGCGCATGGCAACGGCGCTCTGGCGCGCGCGGCGAACGGGCGCCGCCGGCGTGTGGCGTGACTTCAAAGTTGCGTTGCTCGCCATCGCCCTGCTCGCGCTTATCACCGGCCTGTGGACGCTGTGGCTGCTCTCGTTTCGATCCGCGTATGGCACGAGTTTCAGCGACCCCCTCGACCTGGCCGCCACGTTTCTTCGCAGCGTGTCATCATTGATCCTGCCGCGCAACCTGCCGGAGAGTCTGATTCCACTGGCGGCGGCGCTGGCCGGCGTGGCCGCGTTGACCGTATGGTTGATCGGATCAACGCCGGCGCGGACGGTGACATGGATCGGGCTATTCAGTCTGGCCGGCGTTGCCATGTTCTGCGCGCTGACCGGCAAATATGCCGCGCGCTACTCGGCTATCGTTGCGCCGCTGCTGGCGGTCGCAGTGGGCATGGCTCTGGGGGCCGCAACACGGCATCGGGCGCGCCTGGCTGCCCTGGCTGGCGCGATCTGTCTGATGCTCGCCGCGCTGGGGGGATTGGCCTGGCGCACTGACCCGCGCTACGCCAACGAAGACTTTCGCGGAGCAGCGGCCTACCTGCGCGCGCACGCCGCCTCCGATGAGCGCGTTGTGCTGGTCTCCGGCCACTTTGCGCCCGTCTTTGCCTACTATTACGGCGATACAGGCTGGATTGCGATTCCCGATGATCCCGTGCTCGACATCAGCCATGTGCTCGACTACGATCTGGCCGCGCCTCATCTCAACCGCGACCTGGCCGGCGCGCCCGGCGCGTGGCTGCTCGAATGGCAGCAGGATGTCATTGACCCCACTCACATCGTGGCCGAGCTGTTGCGCCGGCAGGCGCAGGGGCGCGCGTTTGAAGAACAGACGCCGGGCTTCCACAATCTTCGGCTGCGCCATGTCCGCTTTGCGCAACCCTATCAGCCCACGCCTGTGCCGGCGCCGTTGTCGGCACCGTTGTCGGCGCCGTTTCAGTCGCGCATAGACGCTGCCGCCGGCCTGCCGCATGGACTGGGCGCGCTGGGGTGTCACATCTTCAACCCACCGCGCGCCGGCGACACCGCGATGGAAGTCGCCTGCTTCTGGACGCTGGCGCGCTTCTCCGGCCTGCCGCTGGATACGCGCGTCTCGCTGCGGCTGGTCAACGCTGCTGGCGCGTGGATCGCGCAGTCCGATCAGTATCTGGCTGCGCCATACGGCCTCCCAAATGCGACACTCGGCAAATCACTGGCGGCGTTCTATGTCATGGAGATTCCGCCCGATCTGCTGGCCGGCGAGTACGAGCTTCACGCCGTCCCATACATCCGCACCGGGCCGCAGGAAACAGTGGAGATCTCCCCCAGAGTGTTTACGCCGGTGCGGGTGATCGCTGAGCGATAATCCGCACACTCAACTCAGTCGTATGCCGAAGTCACTCGCCCAACCGCGCCTGCTGGCGCATCTGCTCGCGCTGGCCGGCGTGTTGCTGCTGGCCCTGGCGATTCGCATCGCCGCACTCGACGCGCGCAGCCTGTGGTATGACGAAGGCTATTCCGTGATGCTGGCTCAACATGATGCCGGTCGCATCATTGCCCAGACGGCCAGCCTCGATTTCAACACGCCGCTGCACTATCTGCTGCTGCATGTTTGGACGCGGCTGGCCGGGATGAGTGAGTTCTCGGCGCGTTTACTGTCGGTCTTTGCCGGAGTGATCACCGTTGCGCTTGCGGCGCCGCTTGCGATCCTGCCGGCGCGCTGCCAGCATCGGCAGCGGGCAGCCCGCTTATCGGCGGCCATGTTGATGGCCCTTTCACCCATGCTGGTCAGCCTGGCGCAAGAGGCCCGCATGTACGCGCTTCTGGCCTGCCTGTTCGCGCTATGCGTCGCCCAGCTTGTTCACAGTCTGCGGACACGCGCCTGGCGCAGTTGGACGCTGTGGGCAGTCTGGAATCTGGCCGCTTTCCTCACCCACGTCATTGGCGGTGTCTTCTTCGCCGCGCAGGCGCTGCTGGTGGCGGGATGGTGGCTGTGGCGGCGGCGGTTGCATCGCCCACAAAGTCTGATGCCGCTGGGCGCCACGGCCTTCGCCGGCGTGGGGATGGGAATGTTCGTCCTGTACATTCTCTCCTTTGGCCGGTCATATGGCGTTACCTACGCAGCGCGACTCGATTTCTTCTCTGTCGTGGCGCAAAGCCTGGCGGCAATGTCATTGCCGCACCTGGAGCCGCGGCTGATAGCTCCTCTGGCTGCCGTCGGCGGGGCCGGCATTCTTGCGGCGCTGTCGCTGGCAGTCTGGCGCAATCGGGGGCGCGCGATGACGTGGGTGGCTGGCGTGTGCGTGACGGCCATTGTGGCGATCGGCGCTTTCTGCGCGTTTACCGGCAAGTTCGGTCAGCGTTACCCCGCTGTGGTTGCGCCGCTCATGCTCGCCGGCGCGGGTGTGACGCTGGCCCTGTGGCCGCGCCGTGCGGCGCGGCCTGCCGGATCAGCGCTGGCGGTTCTGTCTGCCGTCGGCCTGCTTGCCTGGCATACAGACCCCATCTATCTCAATGAAGATTTTCGCGGCGCAGCGGCTCGCATCCGACAGTCGATCGCCCTGGATGAGACGATCCTTCTTGTGGCCGGGCATTACTGGCCGGTGTTCGCCTACTACTACGGCGGCGATGGCTGGCACGCTCTGCCGAAAGATGATGTGCTCGATGTGACTCATGCGCTGGATTACGCCAGCACCGTCCCGGCGCTCAATCGGGCGCTGGCCGGCAAAGGCGGCGCATGGTTGTTGTTGTGGCAGGATGACGTGATCGATCCGACTCGCCTGACTCAGGCTCTGCTCGCCCGCCAGTCGATTGCGCTGGCGCCGCAAATGGACACAGACGAGTATCACGGCCTGCGCCTGAAGCGCTACCGCTTCTTTCATCCTTACCAGCCGTTGCCCGAAAGGTTGCCTGATACGCAGTCTGCCATCGAACTGACCGATCGCCAGCGCGGGCTGAGCGCGCTGGGCTGCGCTCAGTTCAGCAATATCAGATCAGGCGCCGGCTTCCTGGAAATCGCGTGCTTCTGGGCGCTTGAGCCGGATAACGCGGTTCCCATCTCCGCCCAAGTTTCTCTGCGCCTGACGAACCAGGCGGGCGAGCAGGTTCTTCAGTCCGATCAGCCCATTGTTCCCGGCGGCCTGCCGTACATTCCATATCCCAAACCCATCACCGCAATTTACACGATCCCGCTGCCGCCCGATCTGCCCGCCGGCGACTACAGCCTGCGCGCCATTCCCTACACCGAGGTCGAGCAAATCTCGCCTCAGGTGGTCACGCCGGTGCGAGTGCTGCCATGAAGCCCATGCCTGCGCAAACGGCCTCGCGCTTCAACTGGATCATCCCGGCCATCGCGCTGGCCGGCTTTGTCGTTCGCGTCGCCGGCCTCGACGCGCAAAGCCTGTTTAATGAAGAAGGCTACAGCCTGTGGCTCTCCCAACTTGGCCCCGCTCGCGTGCTGGCGCAGACCGCCAGCCTCGACTCGAACACGCCATTGCACTATCTGTTGCTGGGCGGGTGGGTGAGCCTGGCCGGCGCCAGCGAATTCAGCGCGCGTCTGCTGTCGGTGTTCGCCGGCGTTCTGACCATCGCCGTCGCCGCTGCGCTGGCGCGCGAGGTTGCCGCCGGCGCGCCGGCTGCTGCCGCATGGAGCGCGGCGTTGGTGGCCGCGCTGCCAGTCGGCATCGATGTGTCGCAGGAAGCGCGCATGTATGCCCTGCTGATGCTCTTCACCGCGCTGTCTGCGTGGGGGGTTGCGCGCAGCCTGTCCCGCAATCGCTGGCGCGACTGGGGCATATGGGGCTGTTTTGCCGTGGCCGGCTTTGCCACGCACGTGCTGGGCGCGCTCGTGGTGATGGCGCAGGCGGGGGTGGCCGGCCTGTTCTGGCTGGCGCGGGGCCGGCGCAACTCTCGCCCCCTCATCGCCATTGGGATCACCGGCGCAGTGATCGCCATCTGGATTGTCGTCATCGCGTCTGTGTCTGCGCCGACGATGACGACCTATGCCGGCCGGTTGGACTATTTCGCGTTGTTGCCGCAGGCGCTGGCCGCCAATCTCATGCCGCGTCTGCGCGCCGCGTGTGCGATTTCGGCGGCGGCGCTGGTGTGCGTCCTCTTGTTGATAGTTGTGGGGTGGCAAGCCGCGCCGGCCGCGCGGCGTCTGGTGATGATGACCGGCCTGTACCTCCTCGCCGCTGCCGCGCTGGGGGCATGGACGGGCAAGTACGGGTGGCTCTACGCTTCCGCTACGGCGCCGATGCTGGCTGCGCTGGCCGGCGCTGTGTTGGCAAGGGCGCAGACCTGGAGCGTGGTTTTTAAGGCAACGCCGGGACTCATCCTGTTGCTGGTCGCCGGCCTGTCGTGGGCGAGCTGGCGCGCCGACCCTGTGAATGCCAACGAGGATTTTCGCGGCGCAGCCCGCTATGTGCGCGAGCATCTGGCTGCCGATGAAGTCACCCTCATCGTGCCGGACTACTCGTGGACGTTCGAGTATTACTTCGGGCCAGGCCGCTGGTTTGCCATCCCCGAAATGCCGATGCTCAATGTCGCTGAGGCGCTGGACTACGAGAGCGCGATGCCGGCTGTCAATCGCGCGCTGGCCGGCGCGCAGGGCGCATGGGTGTTGTTCTATGATGAGACCTTGCTCGATCCCAGCCGGCTCATCCAATCGCTGTTGCGCCGCCAGGCGCAGGCCTTTGGCCCGGCGCTCGACACCGCCGACTTTCACGGTCTGCGGCTGATGCACTTCCGGTTTTTTCGCCCCTACGAACCACTGCCAGAGCGCCTTCCGCGCATGTCATCGCGTCTGGAGCCGATCGGCGCGCAGCGCGGGCTGACGGGATTGGGCTGCCATCAATTCGAATTGCCCCACGCCGGCGACGCCTGGATGGAGGTGGCGTGCTTCTGGCGGCTGGCGCCGGGCGCCGATTTGCCCTGGGATACGCAGGTGTCGCTGCGCTTAATCGACGCTGCCGGCGCGCAAGTCTTGCAGTCCGATCAAATGCTCGCGCCATACGGTCTGCCCTATCTCGCCTTTGACAAACCAATCACGGCGTTCTATGTGCTCGGGTCGACTGATGCGCTTGCGTCCGGCGACTACACCCTGGCGGCGATTCCATACACTCCTGAGGGCCAGATTGCGCCGCAGGTGATGACCCCCATCCGCATTGAAGCGCGCCGTTCGGCCAATGCTGCGCCTTGAGATGACACACCTGTCCACACCCCGTCCCGCGCGCGCGACGCTCCTCTCGCGCCTGAGTCTGCTCGGCGCAGTTGCTATCGGACTGGTCGCGGCCCAGCTGCTGTTGGCCGGCTCATTGCCGCGCGGCTACGACGCGCTGCTGCATTTGTATCGGCTCGTGCAGCTCGATCATCTGATCTCAAACGGCATCCTGTTTTCGCGTTGGGCGCCCGATCTCGCTTTCGGCTATGGCGCGCCACTGTTCAACTATTACGCGCCGCTGTTGTACTACCTGGCGGAGATGCCGCGCCTGTTTGGCGTCGAGCCGGCGCGCGCGTTGACGCTCATCCTCGTGGCGACGTTGATTGTCGGGGCGGTGGGCATGTGGGGATGGGTGCGCGATTGGCTGGGCTGGCGGGCGGGGCTGGTGTCCGCAATGGCGTGCGTGGCTGCCCCGTACACGGCCTTCAACGTGTTGCATCGCGGCGCGTTCGCCGAGAGTCTTGCGCTCAGCCTCGCGCCGCTCGCGTTCTGGATGCTGCATCGCTGGATGACTGCGCGCGCGTTGCGCTACGGGGCGGCGTTCACGCTTTGCTATGCCGCCCTGCTGCTCAGTCACAATATCAGCGCACTGGTGTTCACGCCCCTGCTGGCGCTGTATCCGCTGTTCGCGCGCGCGGCGTCAGGCGGTAACGAGGGCGCGCCGGCCATGACCCGCCCGGTCATCGCGCACGCCTGGCTGATGCTGGGACTCGGTTTGGGACTGACGGCATTCTTCTGGCTGCCCGCTTTTGTCGAGCGCGATCTGGTGCAGATCGAGAAGACATTCCTGCCGGCGGTGTTCGACTATCGCTTCAACTTCATCCAGCTTGTCGAGTTGTGTGCGCCGCCGGCGCCGGTGGAGAGCGGCCTGGTCAGTTTCCCTGTGTCGCGCAGCCTCAGCCTGGCGGCGCTGGCGCTCGGCGCGCTGGCTGCGGCCGGCCTGTGGGTGAAGCGCCTGACAGCGCCCCAGAAGCGCCTGGTTGTCGTTGCATTGGCCGGCCTGCTGACGAGCGCCCTCATGACGCTGGAGGTGTCGCGCCCGGTCTGGGACGCTGTGCCGTTGTTGCGCTTCATTCAGTTCCCCTGGCGTTTTTTGGGGCTGGCCGGCCTGTTCACCGCGATACTGGCCGGCGCGGGGTTTGTCGTTCTGGATGGGATGTGGCAACGGGCTGCGCGGGCGCGCGCTGTGGCGCTGCCTGCGGCTCTTGCGTTGCTTGCGGTCTATGGCTTCGCCTGGCAGTTCACGCCCTACCATCCGCCTGCGTTGAGCGCCACGCGCGCTGACATTGCGGCCTTCGAGCGGCAATGGTCTGCGCCAGCGCTGTCTGCGGGCGAATATCTGCCGGCCACAGTGCAGGAGTGGCCGCCCGACAATGCCGTTGCGCCATTCGATGCGGCGGCCCTGCCCGCAGGGGCGGTGATTCATCATGCCGCGTGCAGTGTGCTGGCCTGCGATCTGACGATTGAGGCCGCTGATCCGTTGACTGTGCCGTTCAACATTTTCAATTTCCCCGGCTGGCAGGCAACTGTGGATGGACAATCGCATCCGCTCGTCACGCGCGCGCCGCACGGGTTGATTGGCGTCGTTGTGCCGGCCGGCCGCCACGATCTGCGCCTGACGTTCGGCTCGACGCCGGTGCGAGACGCGGCAACCGGCATTTCCCTGACAGCCGGACTGATGGGCATCGGCGGCGCGTTTGTGTTGCTGCGAAGACGGCGCGGGTTGCGCTCTGGCGCATCCGGCCTGGAGAGCGCGCCGTCTGAGGCCGCATTGACTCTACGCGAGGGCGGCGTGGCGCTGGCTGTTCTTGCGCTGATCGTCGCCGGCAAGTTCGCGCTCGACATGATAGATTCGCCGCTGCGCCACACACGGTTTGACGGTCAGCAAGTCGCCGGCGTGGCGTTTCCGATGAACGTCAACTTTGGCAACCAACTTGTCC
>DAOTYS010000039.1:0-10003 GCA_034434575.1 Thermoflexales bacterium | reverse complement strand
GAAGTCATGAAGAGCAACAGGTAGAGGAAGAAGCGGGCGTCATTCGGAATTAACGATTGAGGATTGACGATTGACGATTCACCATGCGCCATTCGCCATTCGCCATCAACAACGGGCGATGGGTCGGCGTGGGCCGGGGCGAAGTAGTAGCCGGCGTAAACAACCACCAGCGCGCCGATGCTGCTGACCAGCAGCGCAAACAACAGGCTCAGTCCATCCAGCCGAAGCCCGGCCTGGACGCCGAGCGTAGGCATCCAGTCAATGCGCCACTGGATGACCTGGCCGGCGAGGACAACCGGCAACTGCACCGCCAGCGCCGCGACTGCCGCCAGCGGCGCAACCGCCAACATCCAGCCCATCACGCGGGCAGGAACGCGCCGGCCGATGGGCGTTGTGGCCAGTATGCCGGCGACCAGCGATCCCAGCGCACAGGCAATCAAGGGCAGCGTAATCAGTTCCATGAGTATGCCAACTCCAACATAGTTGGGTATTGCGTCATCAGCGACCTTGCGCTGTTGCCTTCGACAAGCGCCGCTTCGACACGTTCAGCGATCGGCAACGGCAGCGGTGGCATCGGCAGGCTCAGCCACCGCTGCCGTCATCGCCGGTGCCTTCGACAAGCTCAGGCAACGGCGATATGCTCAGCGCGCGCGCTTCGGCAGGCTCGGGGCGCGCATCTGCCTGAACACCGTCACTGCCAGTGTCAGAACAGTGATCGGCACTACGAACGCCAACATGACGCTGCTGAAGGCCGGCAGCAACGCATGCTGTGTCGCGTCGAAAACCAGGTAGAGTGTGTAGGCCGCGTAGTAGCCAAGGAAGATCAATCCTTCCCAGCGCGCGATCGTGTAGCCGGTGAAGAAGATGGGCAGGCAGGCAATAGCCACGGCTAACATGACCGGCATGTCAAAGGCCAACAAAGATGGCGCGACGTCCACGCCATTCGGGGCAACAATGGCTGCCAGACCCAGAACCGACAGCAGATTGAAGATGTTGCTCCCCACCGCGTTGCCAACAGCAATGTCGCGCTCGCCGCGAATGCTGGCCATCACAGAGGTGGCGACTTCAGGCAAAGAGGTGCCGCCGGCGACAATCGTGAGACCGATGACAACCTCGTCCACCCCCAGCGCGCGCGCGAGGGCTACAGCGCCATCCACCAGCCAGCGCGACCCTGCCACCAGCATGCCCAGCCCGACAGCGATCAACACCAGATTCAAGGCGATCTGAGCCAGCCCCGCCGGCCTGGCGCCATACTCCTGTTCGTATTCCCGCTGAACGGCCCTGCTAGACTCTCTGCGACTCTGAATGGCGAGAAAAGTCGTGTAAGTGACCACGCCGGCAAACAACACGGCCCCTTCCAGCCGGGCGATGCTGCCATCGAGCGCAAACAGAAAGACCAGCGCAGACACACCGATCATGAGCGGCACATCCAGCCGCACCAGCTGTTGCGACACAATCAGCGGGGCCACAAGCGCCGACAAGCCCAAAATGAGCAGAATATTGAAGATATTGCTGCCCACCACATTGCCCACAGCCAGGTCAGCCTGGCCGGCCAGGGAAGAGGCCACGCTGACCGCCAGTTCGGGCGCGCTGGTGCCGAATGCAACGACGGTCAGACCAATGACCAGCGGCGAGATGCCCACAGCGGATGCCAGACGCGACGCCCCGCGCACCAGCGCTTCTGCGCCGAAGATGAGCAACACAAGCCCTATCAGAAACAGCACTAGCGTTATTCCATCCATGCTCAGTACTCCAACAGCGTTGTCTTCGTTATCGATCCTGACCGTGGCTGTCGCCGCCCAGTGACGCAGATTCACCGGCCCACGGCGCGCGCGCCTCCGCCCGCCTGCCGGCCCGCACGCTGCGCCAGGTCACTACGCCCATCGTGATCGCCGTGAGCGGCGCGGCGAAGAAAACCATCACAGTGCTAAACAGGCGAAGCGATTCGCTGCGCGCGGCGTCCAGCAGCAAATAGGCCGTATACGCCGCATAGTACGCCAGAAACAGCGCGCCTTCCCAGCGGGCAATCCGATAGCCGGTGAAGAAGACTGGCAAACAAGCCAGCATCGTCACGACCATCACCGGCAGGTCAAAACGCAGCACAGCCTCCGGCACGGCGACGCCCTGCGGCGCCACGATGCCCGCAGCTCCCAGCACCGCCAGCATGTTGAACAAATTGCTGCCGACAACGTTGCCGACGGCAATATCGCGTTCGCCGCGCAGGCCCGCTATCACTGTTGTAACGATCTCCGGCAGCGACGTTCCGATAGACACAATCGTCAATCCAATGACGACCTGGCTGACGCCCAACGCGACCGCCAGGTCAACCGCAGCATCGACGAGCCAGGTCGAGCCAAGCGCCAGGGCGGCCAGGCCGAGAACAACCAGCCCAGTGTTGGTTGCGATGCCGCGCAACGTGAACCGGCTGCGACTGCCAAACTCCTGCTCATACTCGGCCTGGATCTGGCGGCTTTCACGCCGGCTCTGAGCGATCGCAAAGGCCACGTACGCAAGGATGCCGCCAAACAAAAGCGCGCCCTCAAGCCGGCCCACCACCTTGTCCAGACAAAACACATACACAACGACCGCGACGCCGATCATCAGCGGCACGTCTACTCGCACAATCCGTTGCGCCACCACCAGCGGCACGATAACCGCGGACAGGCCGAGAATCAACAGCACATTCAGGATGCTGCTGCCGACGACATTGCCCAGCGCAATGCCCGCCTGGCCGCCCAGGGCAGCCTCGACGCTGACAGCCAGTTCGGGGGAACTGGTGCCAAAGGCCACGACTGTCAGGCCAATCACCAATGGCGAGACGCCAATCAATGCAGCCAGGCGTGACGACCCGCGCACCAGCGATTCGCCGCCGGCAATCAGCAGCAGCAGCCCGGCTGCAAACATCACCACCGTAACCGGCTCCATTGTGTTTCTCCTTGCTTTCCGGGCGCGCCTGCGTTCCTTGCGCGCCACCGGCCATCAGGTAAAAAAAAGACCACGCAAGCCTCAAGGCCTGCGATGGTCTTGCCGCGCGTTCCCGCTACGCCAACCGGGTGTTGGTGACACCGTACTGACGATTGGCCGCCCTGCGCACTGCAGGCGGCTACTCCCCAGCGCGCGGCATATATAGCAAATCCGGCAACCGCTGTCAATCCCATCGCATGATAGGCGGCTTAGGAGCGCATCAGAAGTTGGCGGCGCAGACATTCAGGCCCGGCGCCGCTGCCGCGCAGCCTCGAACAGGATTACGCCGCAGGCAACGGCTGCATTGAGCGATTCGACCCGGTTCGCCAGGGGAATTCTCAGGGCGCCGGTGGCCGCATTGCGCGCCTCCGGCGAGACGCCGGCAGCCTCGCCGCCAATCACAACCGCGTTCGGCTGGCGCCAGTCCACCGTGTCATAGTCGCGCTGGCCAGACGCATCGGCCACCCAAACATCGCGGCCCTCGCAGACTTTGCGAATGTCAGACCAGGGGCATTGCCACGCGACAATGCGGGCATGCGCGCCCATAGCCCCGCGCACGACCTTTGGATTGTAGAGATCGACGCAACCTGGCGAAAGCAGCGCGTAGCGGCAATCTGCGCCGGCTGCCGCGCGCAGACATGCGCCCAGGTTGCCAGGTTCGCGCAGCCCATCCAGCACCAGAATAGTCGGAGCAGAACGGGCGGCCGCAGGGTCCGGGGCGGCCGGCGTGTGAAACACCGCCAGGATTCCCGGCGGCGTGACTTCGCCGGACAGCCCGCGCATAGTTTGCCCGGACACGACTAGATAGTCAGCGGGGATGTCGCGCGATGCGCGCCAATCTCGCGCAGCGGGCGTGTCTGAAAGAACGACGAACGCCAGACGGAGGCCGGCATCGATGAGATCGTCCACCAGCCGCGCCCCTTCTGCCACAAACAACCCTTCTGCCTCGCGGCAGTCGCGGCGCTGCTGCAACTGCCGGGCCAGCTTCACGCGGGAGTTCTGGGGCGACACCATCACGCGGCTCTCCGCAATAAGAAAGCCCGCCGGGTGGCGGGCTTCAAACGCCTGGTGAGCATTTGCGGTATGCCGGGAATCCCGTCGCCCGCGGGTTTACACAATCCCGGCCGCGTCGATGACGGCCTTGAAGGCAGCCGGCTCATGCACGGCCAGATCAGCCAGCACTTTGCGGTCCAGCGCGATGTTGGCCGACTTCATGCTGTGGGTCAGCTTGCTGTAGGTGGTGCCGTTGAGATGGGCGGCCGCGTTGATGCGAGTGATCCACAGGCGGCGCAGATCGCGGCGCCGGTTGCGCCGATCACGGTAGGCGTACCACAAAGCGTGCAGACTGGCTTCTTTGGCGCGCCGGAAATGCTTGTGGCGAGCGCCAAACTGGCCTTTGGTGATGGCCAGGATTCGATTATGCCGGCGGCGAGCCTTGAAGCCGCCCTTTACTCTTGTCATGGTTGACAGTTCTCCCTCGGGTTACACAGTACGTAATACGTAGTACGTAATACGTATTGCGTATTGCGTATTGGCGACTACTTCTGATCCAGATACGGCGCGAGCGTGCGGATGCGCTTCACCTGCGACGTGAGGCTGACCTCGTGCATCTCTGCCAGCTCGGCCTTCACGCGCTTTGCTTTCTTGCGGCGCAAATGGCTTTTGCCCAGTCGGGTGCGCATCAACTTGCCGCCGCCGGTCAATCGAAATCGCTTTGACGTTGACTTATGAGTCTTGATTTTGGGCATGGTGTCTTTCCGATTCGGTGTTTCGAGCGCTACGGCAACTCGTACTGCTCCATTCTGCGCTCGTTGTCTTTCTTCTTGCGGTTCCTGGCCTTCTGGGCAGCCCGCTCCTGGTCCGGCGTCAGCCGGGCCGGCGCGGCAGGGATTTCCGCTTCATCCTCGTCTTCGGTGTCCGCCTCGTCCTCTTCTTCCTCTTCAACGTAACCCCTGGCCTTGTCTTCTTCCAGTTCCTTCTGAATGCGGGCCTGGGTCGCTTTGGAATTGGCCGCCGCCAGGGTGGCTGCCGTGGGGGCCAGCACGATCAGCATTGTTTTGCCTTCCATGCTCGGCCCCTGCTCCAGCACCGCAATATCGGAACAATCCTGCACGATCTTTTCCAGCATGCGCTGAGCAACGTGCGGGATTTGATCCTCGCGCCCCTTGAACCGGATCATCACCTTGACTTTGTTGCCCTGCTCCAGGAAGCGGCGCGCAGCGCGCATCTTGAAGTAGGCGTGATGCTCGGTTGTCTTTGGGCGCAGCCGGATTCCCTTGACCTCGAAGACCTTTTGGCTCCGCTTGGCTTCGCGCTCTTTTTTCTCGCGCTCGTAGATGAACTTGCCGTAGTCAAAGATCCGGCACACAGGCGGATCCGCATTTGGGGCAACCTCGATCAGGTCGAGGTGCTGCACACGAGCCATGTGCAACGCTTCGCGCGTGTCGACGATGCCCTTGTTTGAGCCGTCGGCGGCGATCAGCCGGACCTGCGGGATCCGAATCTGTTCGTTGATGCGAAACTGCTGCGTATATTGAGTTCTGGGCGGTGGTATACCTGTTCCTCCTCTGCTGAACGCAGAACTGAAATCACTGACACTCGCTAATCGAGCGGGAGGATTATACCGAAGCCGGCGGCTATCGTCAAACTGCGCGAATTCCTGAATTCACGGGGCGCGCGTCAATGTTTGGCGCCGTTTAGCGCCGATGCGGATGGCTCGCGGTCGGCCTGCCCCTGGCGCCGGGGATCATGTCGGACAACCTGCGCCAGCCGCGCCACAGGGTCTTGACGCCCGGCTGCGCTACAATCGCCGCCACACCTATGCCAGAGACACTACCCATCCGGCTGCTCCACTTTGCCGACCTCCACATCGGCATGGAGAACTTCGGCCAGATCGACCCCGACACCGGCGTCAACCAGCGCGTGCTCGACTTCATCCAACGACTGCGCGACATTGTGGACACAGCCCTCGACCGCGAAGCCGACCTGGTGATTTTCGCCGGCGACGCCTTCAAGACCCGCGACCCCAACCCAACCTATCAACGCGAATTGGCCCGCCAGGTGATGCGCCTGGCGCGGGCCGGCGTGCCCATCGTGTTGCTGGTCGGCAACCACGACATCCCCATCATCGCCAACCGCGCCAGCAGCGTGGACATCTTCCGCACGCTCGAGGTGCCCAACGTCATCGTCGGGCGCAAAGAGGAGCTGCATCGCATTCAGACCCGGCGCGGCGTGATCCAGGTTGGCACAGCCCCCTGGCCGCAGCGCGCCCGGCTCCTGCAAATGGACGAAAGCCGCACTCTCAACGCCGAACAGCTCGACCAACTGCTGGCGGCCACTGTCCTGGATGAACTGCAACATCTCGCCCGGCAAGTGGACCCCGGCCTGCCGGCAGTGCTGGCCGGCCACTTCACCGTCAGCGGCGCGCGCTTCGGCTCCGAACGCAGCGTGATGATCGGGCAGGATGTGGTCATCAATCTCAGCGCGCTCAACCTCCCGGCCTGGGATTACGTCGCCCTGGGTCACATCCACAAGCATCAGGAACTCAACGCGGGCAACTATCCGCCGGTTGTGTATTCTGGCAGCCTCGAACGCATCGACTTCGGCGAAGAGCATGAGCCAAAGGGATTTTGCTGGGTGAACGTCCTGCGCGGCGAAACGACCTGGGAGTTTGTGAGCGTGCCCGCCCGTCGCTTTGTCACCATCGACGCCGACGCCACCCGCGACGGCGACACACCGACCGAAGCGGTCTTGCGCGCGATCGAGCGCCACGACGTGCGAAACGCTGTCGTGCGCGCGCGTGTGACTCTCTTGCAAGCTCAGGACGCCGCTTTCCGACCCAGGGATATCGAGCGCGCCATCCGTGAGCGCGGGGCGCGCTTCTTCGTCGGCATCCAGAAGCAGATTCAGCGCGAGATTCGCTCGCGCATCGGCGTGCGCAACGCCGAGAGCCTGACGCCAACCGAACTGCTCGAGCGCTACTTCATCAGCAAAGGCACGCCGCAGGATCGCATAGAATCGCTGATGGAACTGGCCGGCCGGATCGTCCGCAACAATGAAAGCAGGCAGTGACATGGACGTGCTGGCGCAACTGACGCGCTCTCCCCTGCTCGCCGACGGCGCGATGGGCACGCTGCTGTACGCGCACGGCGTCGACTTCGACGAGTGTTTCGACGCGCTGAATCTCACCCGGCCGGCGGTGGTCGCAGAAATCCACCGCGAGTACGCGCGCGCCGGCGCCGACATCATCGAAACCAACACGTTCGGCGCCAATGCCTTCAAGCTGGCCGAGCATCGCCTGAGCGATCAGGTCGCAGCCATCAACCGGCGCGGCGTCGAACTCGCGCGCGAGGCCGCCCGCGCCATCCGACCCGGCGCGCTTATCGCAGGATCGGTCGGCCCGCTGGGCCGGCAACTTGCGCCGCTGGGGGCCGTCAAGCCGGACGAAGCTTTTGCCGCCTTCGCCGAACAGATGCGCGCGCTGGCCGAAGCCGGCGCCGATCTGATCATCCTCGAAACCTTTTCCGATATTGGGGAGATCGAGCAGGCCCTGCGCGCAGCACGGGCCGTGTGCGCGTTGCCGGTGGTGGCTCAGATGACCTTCACCCGCGACGACCGCACACTGCTGGGCAGCGCGCCCGCAGACGTTGCGGCGCGCCTGCGGGAATGGGGCGCCGATGTCATCGGCGCCAATTGCTCCACCGGCCCGCGCCGCATGCTCGATGTGGTCAGCGCCATGCGCCACGCGCTGGAGAAAGAGACAGCGCGCGCGATCAACACGGCAGACGCCTCGCGCGCCGATCGCCCGTCGGCCATGCCCTTGCTCTCTGCCATGCCCAACGCGGGCTTCCCGGAGATGCGCGGCGAGCGAGTGATGTATCCCGCCACGCCGGAGTACTTCGGCGAATACGCGCGGCGATTTCTGGATGCCGGCGTCCGCCTCGTAGGCGGCTGCTGCGGAACCACCCCGGATCACATTCGCGCCATGCGCCGGGCCATCGACGCCTGGATCGCTCAGTCTCAGGCCGGCGCAGCCCGGCAGATCACCCTTGTCGAAGAGGCGCCACCCGCAAGCGCGCCGACTGCCGCGATCACGGTGGCATTTCAGCCCACCCGCCTGGCCCAGGCCCTCGCCACCCGCGAGTTCGTCGTCACCGTCGAGGTCGAACCGCCCAAGAGCAACGACACAGCCCCGGTGGAAGAAACTGCGCACATGTTGCGCGAGGCCGGCGCAACGGTGCTCGACATTTCCGATTCGCCGATGGCCCGCATGCGGATGAGCGCCCTGGCTGTGGCGCATCGCGTCCAGGAACGGGCCGGCGTGGAAACGGTGTTGCACTTCCCGGTGCGCGGCCGCAACCTGCTGCGCGTGCAGGGCGACTTGTTGGCCGCGCACGCCCTCAACATCCGCAACGTGTTCGTTATCATGGGCGACCCGACATCCATCGGCGACTATCCGCAGGCCAGCGACCACCACGACATCGTGCCCACCGGCCTGGCGCAGCTCATCAAAAGCAAGCTGAATCAGGGGCTCGACAGCGCCGGTTCGTCGATCGGCCGGCCGTGCGCGTTCGTCGTCGGCGTGGCAGTCAACCTCACGCCGGCTGATTTTGACAAGGAAGCCGGCCTGCTGCGCAAGAAGATTGACAGCGGCGCCGACTTCGCCCTCAGCCAGCCGGTGTTCGACGCAGACAAGGCGCGCGCGTTCATCGAACACTATCAGGCGAAATATGGCCCGCTGCAACTGCCTATCCTGGCCGGGCTGTTGCCGCTGGCCAGCGTGCGTCACGCCGAATTTCTCCGCAACGAAGTGCCGGGCATGTTCGTGCCTGACGCGCTGGTTGAACGGCTGCACGCCGCCGGCAAGAAAACCCGCACCGAAGGCGCGCGCATCGCGCTTGAAACGCTGGCGGCGCTGCGCAGCATCATCAGCGGCGTCTACATCATCCCCGCCTTCGGACGTTACGATGTGGCAGCCAGCCTGATCCGCGACATGCCGGCCAGATAGAAGCGCCCCAGCCGACGCCCCGCCGCCTTCTCATCTCCGTCAGACACAACGACACCGGCGCGCGTGCGCGATAATGCGCCGCATGTCGCTCTCGATTACAACCGACTACGCCACAGACACCGGCAATCCGGAGCCATATCTGCGGCAGATTGCCGAAGCCGGCTTCTCGCACGTCCACTGGTGCCATCACTGGAACACCGACTTCCTGTATCTGCCGCCTGAGATCGATCAGATCGCGCGCTGGTTGCGCGGCTTCGGTCTGCAATTGCTCGACACACACGCTTCCGACGGACGTGAGAAGCGCTGGGCATCGCCCCTGGAATATGAACGGCTGGCCGGGGTCGAACTGGTCAAAAACCGCATCGACTTCACCGCTGCGCTGGGCGGCAACGCGGTCGTCATGCACATACCGGATCAGCATGAACGGGCTAATGACCCGCTGATCTGGGATCAGTTGCGCCGATCTCTGGACGCGCTTGAGTCCTACGGGCAGTCGCGGCGCATTCGCATCGCCATCGAGAACACGGGCAACGCCGGCGGGAACTATGAGAACATCGCAGAGTTGCTGGCCGCTTACAGCCCGGACTACCTGGGCCTGTGCTACGACTGCGGGCATGGCGCGCTGCATGGCCGGGGCCTCGAGCAGCTCGAGGCGATGAAGGATCGGCTGGTTGCAGTTCACCTGCATGACAATGACGGACACAGCGATCTGCATCGTCTGCCGTTCACCGGCGTGGTGGACTGGCCCCGACTGGCCGGTATCATAGCCCGCTCGTCATACGCAAAGTGCGTCAGCATGGAATCGAACATGCACTGCGATACGGCCCAGGACGAGCGCGACTTTCTGGCGCGAGCATTTGCGGCCGGCAGCCGGCTGGCAGAGATGATCGAGGCAGCGCGAGGCAGGACTGAGTGATTGAGTGATTGAGTGATTGAGTGATTGAGCGATTGACGATTGGTCGCGCCACGCAACACCCAATACGCAATACACAATACGCCACACACCACCCCGCGCTTCACGACCGTCGCCGG
>DAOTYS010000038.1:0-2552 GCA_034434575.1 Thermoflexales bacterium | reverse complement strand
CATCGAAGACGACCTGCACGAACGGCTGCGCCAGCGCGCGCTGCTGCGCGCCGCTCAGTTCACCTGGGAACGCACCGCCGTTGAGACGCTGGCCGTATTCAGGCGGGTTTATGAGCAACGAAATCGGAAGTGAGCGGTTGAGAGTCGGGAGTTGGAATTTCTTTCTCAATTCTCAATTCTCAATTCTCAATTTCGTTGCGCATGTGACGCTTTTTGCCGTCGCAATTGCGCTTTATACGCTCACCCTCAACGGCGATGTACAGCCGGCCGACAGCGGCGAATTTCAGATTGCGGCCATCACCCTCGGCATCCCTCATCCGCCAGGCTATCCCTTGTTCACAATGCTCGGCTGGCTATTTGCACAAATACCAATCGGTTCGCCCTACGCCCGTGTGTCGTTCCTGTCGGTAGTGGCCTCGGCGGCAACGCTAGCGCTGGTGAGCATGACGGTTGTGAAAGCACTCCTGTTGAAGCACGCGAACGGGCGAACGCGCGAACGCGCGGTTGCGCTGCTGGCTGGACTCGCGGCCGCCCTGGCCCTCGGCACCAGCACCACCTTCTGGGCGCAGGCGACCACCACCAACATCCGCAGCCTGACGGCGCTTTTTGCGGCGCTGATGCTGTACGCCTCGGCGCGCGCCCACGCCACCGGGCGCGCCTCGACGCTGGTGTTGTTCGCAGCGGCTTTCGGCCTGGGGATAGGACATCACATATCGCTGGTTTTCATCGGCATCGTGCTCGGCGGATACGTGCTCGTCGCCGCCTGGCAGTCGGATCGGCCCGCTATCCGGCGCGCGGCGTTGGGCGCAGCGATCGCCCTTGTGATGACACAACTGGTATGGCTATATTTGCCGATCCGCGATGCGGCGGGCGCGCGTTTTGCGCCGGGTAACCTCACCACGCCGGAGGGCTTGCTGTCCCACATCTTTGCGCGGGGGTTCGCCGGCGACATGCTGGCCTTTGCCGCGCCGGCTTTACTGGCCGACCGACTGGCGCTGTTGCCCACGCTGCTGACCTTTCAGTTCAGCGCGCCGATGCTGGTTCTCATGGCCATCGCCGCAGCCGCGTTAATCTGGCAGCGGCCCGCCCTGGGGGCCGCCTGGTTGACGGCGTGGGCCACACACCTGTTCATCACCCTAACCTATCGCGCGCCGCAGACGGTGGAATACGCCATGCCATGTTGGGTGATCCTGTGCGTCATGTTGGGCGCCGGCCTCGGGTCCATCGCCGCAGGACAAGCGCACGGCGGACGATGGCGCCTGTGGCGCATCTTGTCCCTGGCGTCTGGGGCGGCGCTGCTGCTTGCGCTTGCATTCGCCTGGCGCGATGGTGCACAACGCTGGCCCAGTTTCGCTTACCTGGCCGGCGACCGCAGCGCGCGGGCGTCGGCAGAAGCCGCCCTGCGCACCGTGCCGCCAGGGGGCGCCATCCTGGCGCAATGGCACCAGGCCACGCCGATGTGGGCCTTGCAGGAAGTGGAAGCCCTGCGCCGAGACGTGACGGTGAGCTACGTCTTCCCGCGCGGCGCGCAGCCCTATGCCCGGACATTCGCCGAACGCGCCGGGCAAAGCGCCCGTGCGCAGCCCACTTTCGTCACCTCGTTGTTCGCCGATGAGCTGGCTGCCCGTGGCTTGCGCGCCCTGCCGCTCAGCAGCCGGCCAGTTTGGCAGGTAGCCGAGCGCTTTCAGCCGCCCGAGGCCGCGCAAAGCGTCCTGTTTGACGAGCGCATCCGCGTGGTCGGGCCGTTGGGCGCCGATGGCCGAACGGTGGAAGTCGGCCAGGCCGTCGAGATGGACATCGGCTGGTATTCGCCCGCGGCGGCGCTGCCGGGCGATTCCATCACCGTGCGCATTTTGCGGCCGGACGGCCGGCTGGCGGCAAATGCCGATGTGCGCCTGGCGCCCAATGCATCCCCGGGCGATTACCACGGCCGGCGCGTTGTGTTGGGCATCCCGCTCGATTTGTCACCCGGCGCATACCCGGTGCTCGTTGGCGCTTACCGCGCCACCGAGTCGGGCTTCGTGCAATATCGCACTCCAGACGGGGCGGACTTCGCTGCCGTGGGCACGCTCCACGTCACGCCCGCGACATGGCCACCGGCCACGCAGCACCCGCTCGGCGACGCATGGGGCCAGATGCCGCAGCAGCCGCAGCTCATCGGCGCCGACTACGACGCCGGCCTGCCCGGACGGCTGCGCGTGTGGACGCACTGGCGGCTCGGTCGGTCGGCGACCGAGGTGGCGCTGATGGATGCCGCCGGCCGCCCGCTCGCCCCGGCCAGGCTGCTGAGCGCGGCGACCGAGCCGGCGCGGCCACAATACCTCTCGCTGGCGTTCGACATTGCACCGACGCATGGCATACGAGTAGCCACGACCAGCCAAGGCCTGCCCGATTATCGCGATGGTCAGCGCTACATCCCGTTCGCCAACCAGATAGTGCTGATCGGCTCGAACGCCCACCGCACGAACCCATCGCTCAAGGTAGACCTGCACTGGCTGACTGCGCGGCCGCTGGTGAACGACTACATCATCTCGATGCGCATCGAAGGCGAT
>DAOTYS010000037.1:0-9176 GCA_034434575.1 Thermoflexales bacterium | reverse complement strand
GCTATAGCTTCTGGCCGTACACCAAACTGACCGATGGCCGCGTTGCGTTGGGCGACCGCATGACGCTGATTCACACCCGGCCCGCGCCGGCCACCAAGGTCGGCTACTTCAACACGCACGGCTGGATTGGCTACTGGCTGGATGGCACGCTCTTCACCAAGCACTTCACACCCACGCCGGGCGCCAATCATCCCGATTTTGGCTGCAACGCCGAGTGCTACCAGAACGAAGCCTTCGTCGAGCTGGAGACACTGGGGCCGCTGGCCCCGCTGGCGCCGGGAGCGAGCGTGACGCACGTCGAAGTCTGGCAACTGCGCAACGGCGTCGCCAAACCCGACACCGAAGCAAAGGCGCTCGAGATCGCGCGCGCGTTGGGGCTGTAGGGCAGGCCGCCGGGCTTGCCCTTCCCAGTGCCGATCAAGCCGCCCGATCTGTAGGGCAAGCCGCCGGGCTTGCCCTTCCCCTCACATGAACACCCTCGAATATCAGATCTTCTATCGCCGGCACTTGCCCCACTTTCAACCAGAGGGCGCCACCCTGTTTGTTACCTTTCGACTGGCTGGCTCACTGCCCCGGCAGACCCTCGCCAGATGGGCAGCCGAAGCAGAAATCGCAGCGCGCGCGCTCGACGCTATCACCGATGCGAAGGAACGAAGCCGGCAAGCTGACATCGCGCAACGCAAGCGTTTCGACCAGTGGGACACCGAACTGGCCGCCGCACTCTCTGGGCCAACCTGGCTACAGGATGAACGGCTGGCCGGCTTTGTCGCAGACGCGCTGCGATTTCGAGACGGGCGGGTATATGACCTGCTGGCCTATTGCATCATGCCCAACCATGTCCATGTTGTCTGCTCGCCGCTGCGAAAAGCAGATGGCTCATACCACGCTATACCTGCGATCCTGCATTCGTTAAAGAGCTACACAGCCGGTTTCGCCAACCGTCTGCTGAATAGACACGGCGCCTTCTGGCAGCATGAGAGTTACGACCACGTGGTGCGCAGCGAAGGAGAATTGAAACGGGTGATCGCTTATGTTGCAAACAACCCCGTGAAGGCGCACCTCGTACACGCCTGGCAGGATTGGAAGTGGACGTATATCAAGCCGGACTATCTGGATGGATAGAGGCAGGCCCGGCGGCTTACAAGGCAAGCCTGGCGGCTTGCCCTACGGTGCGGCGCTCGCTGTCACACGGCAACGGGCAGGCCCGGCGGCTTACAAGGCAAGCGCGGCGGCTTGCCCTACGGTGCAGCGCTCGCTGTCACACGGCAACGGGCAAGCCCGGCGGCTTACAAGGCAAGCCTGGCGGCTTGCCCTACGGCGCGGCAATCGCTCTCACGCCGCAACGGGCAAGCCCGGCGGCTTACAAGGCAAGCCCGGCGGCTTGCCCTACTGCGACGCCGCGTGGTGCTCCTGCAAACTGCGCACTTTTAATTCTTTGGCGCGCAGGGCGCGCATCCCGTTCACCGCCGCCGCAGCAGCGCTCAACGTGGTCAACAACGGCACGCGGTTCATCGTCGCGGCAGCGCGGATGGCCTGACCGTCGGTGTAGGCGCGCCGGCCCAGCGGCGTGCTGATCACCAGATCGATCTCATCGCGCTGAATCAGATCAACCACGTGCGGCGACCCTTCGCTCACCTTGTTGACGATCGTGGCTGGAATGCCCAGCCGGTTTAGCCAATCGGCTGTGCCGCGCGTGGCGTGAATGTGAAAGCCCAGTTGGTGCAGATCACGGGCGATCCTGGTGATGGCGCCCTTGTCGAAGTCATTGACCGTGATCAGCACGTTGCCGCTGAGCGGCAGCTTGTTGTTGGCTGCCAGTTCCGCCTTGGCAAAGGCGTGGCCGAAGGTGGAGGCATGGCCCATCACCTCGCCGGTGCTGCGCATCTCCGGCCCCAGGCGCACGAACGCGCCGGGGAACTTGTTGAAGGGCAACACGACTTCCTTCACAAAGAAGCCGTCCAGCTTTGGCTCGCGCGTGAAGCCGATCTCTTCGAGGGTCTGGCCGGCGGCAATGCGCGCGGCAATCTTGGCGAGCGGCGCGCCAGTTGCCTTGCTGACATAGGGCGTCGTCCGGCTGGCGCGCGGATTCACTTCGAGCACATACACGATATCGTCCTTGATCGCCAGTTGCACATTCATCAGGCCGCGCACGCCGATGCGCAGGCCGATGCGCTCCACGTAGTCCCGAATGGTGTTCAGGTGATACTCGCTCACCTTGTAGGGCGGCAACACACAGGCGCTGTCGCCGCTGTGCACGCCGGCTTCCTCAATGTGTTGCATGATGCCGCCGATCACCACGCGCCGGCCATCGCATACCGCATCCACATCGATCTCATAGGCATCCTCCAGATAGCGGTCGATCAACACCGGCGCATTCGGTGAAACGGCAGTCGCCTCGGTGATGTACTCGGTCAATTCGTCGTCGTCGTAGACAATGCCCATAGCCCGGCCACCCAGCACGTAGGACGGGCGCACCAGCACCGGGTAGCCGATGCGGTGGGCAACACCCTTTGCCTCTTCGAGAGACATGGCCGTGCCGTTTTCCGGCTGCGGAATATCCAGTTCGCGCAACACATCCGCGAATTGCTGGCGGTCTTCAGCCAGCGCAATCGCTTCGGGTGAGGTGCCCCAGATCGGCACGCCGGCTTGCTTCAACGCCTGGGCCAGATTGAGCGGCGTCTGCCCGCCAAATTGCACCAACACTGGCACAGCGCGTTTCTCCCCCGCTCCTTCGCTCCCGCGCTCCTGCGCTCCCCCGCTCCTCTGCTCCCCGGCTCCGCTCTCGTTCTCCCACACATTCAGCACGTGCTCCAGCGTCAGCGGCTCGAAATACAGCCGGTCGGCGGTGTCGTAATCGGTGCTGACCGTCTCCGGGTTGCAATTGACCATGATGGTCTCGAACCCCAGTTCCTTCAGCGCAAAGCAGGCGTGCACACAGCAATAGTCGAACTCGATGCCCTGCCCGATCCGATTCGGCCCGCCGCCCAGGATAATGATCTTGGGCCGGTCGGTGACCTCAGACTCGTCGTAACCGTCGTAGTTGCTGTAGAGATAGGGCGTGAAGGATTCGAATTCAGCAGCGCAGGTGTCGATGCGATAGAAACTGGGGCGGATGCCCAGTTCGCGCCGGCGGGCGCGCACTTGCAAGGCGGTGACGGGTGGTTGTCCCGCCGGCGCGCCGGCGTTCAGCAGACGGGCGATATAAGCATCGCCAAATCCTTCGCGCTTGGCGCGGCGCAGCAGATCAGCCGGCAGGGATTGCAGCGTGTGCCGGCTGAGCGCGCGCTCGGTTTCGATCAGCTCCTGCAACTGCGCAACAAACCAGGCGTCGTAGCCGGTCACCGCGCAGATGTCTTGCAGCGCAGCGCCATCGCGCAGCGCCTGGGCCACATCGAACAGCCGGCTGGCTGTTGGGACAGCCAGATACTCAAGGGAGCCTTCGGCGGCGCGCCCGCCCTCCAGGCCAGACTTGCCAATCTCCAGGCCCTGTACAGCCTTGTTCAGCGCCTCCTTGAACGTGCGGCCGATCGCCATCACTTCGCCGACGGATTTCATCTGCGGCCCCAGGGTAGGATCAGCGCCGGGAAACTTTTCGAACGTCCAGCGCGGCGATTTCACCACCACGTAATCCAGAGACGGCTCGAACGAGGCCGGCGTCTTTTTGGTGATGTCGTTGGGAATCTCGTCAAGTGAATAACCGACCGCCAGCAGGGCGGCGATCTTGGCGATGGGAAAACCGGTCGCCTTCGAGGCCAGCGCCGAGGAGCGGGACACGCGCGGGTTCATTTCGATGACCAGGGCTTCGCCGGTGCGCGGATCGACGGCGAACTGCACGTTGCTGCCGCCTGTCTCCACGCCCACAGCCCGCATGACAATCTTCGCCATGTCGCGCAGGCGTTGCAGTTCCTTGTCGGTCAGCGTTTGGGCCGGCGCCACCGTGATGCTGTCGCCGGTGTGCACGCCCATCGGGTCGATGTTCTCGATGGAGCACACGACCACAAAGTTGTCTTTGTAGTCGCGCATGACTTCCAGCTCATACTCTTTCCAGCCGATCACGCTCTGCTCGATCAACACCTGATGAACCGGGCTTTCGTGCAACCCTTTGCGCACTTTGGCGCGCAGGTCGGCCTCGTCGTAGGCGATGCCGCCGCCGCTGCCGCCCAGGGTGAAGGAAGGCCGGATCAGCACGGGATAGGTCAACAGACCCTGGTCAATCAAGGCCACAGCTTGCTCAACGCTGGCGACAGTCTCGCCCAGCGGCACTTTGAGGCCATTGGAGAGCATGGCATCCTTAAACAACTGGCGGTCTTCGGCGATCTTGATTGCATCAACCCGGGCGCCGATCAACTGCACGCCGTGCCTGCGCAGAATGCCGGCTTCTTCCATTTCGGTGGCCAGGTTGAGCGCAGTCTGCGCGCCGACGGTGGGCAAAAGCGCATCGGGCTTCTCTTTCTCAATGATCTTCTCGATCAACTCCGGCGTCAGCGGCTCCACGTAGGTTGCGTCGGCGAACTCCGGGTCGGTCATGATTGTGGCCGGGTTGGAGTTGACCAGCACGACGCGATAGCCCTCGCGGCGCAGCACTTTGCACGCCTGCACGCCGGCGTAGTCAAACTCGCACGCCTGGCCGATGACAATGGGGCCGGACCCGATGATGAGGATGGACGTGATGTCTGTTCGCTTTGGCATGGGTGGGTATCTTAACCGATGACACCTGGCCGGAATGTGGCCGCACACTGGCCGCTCGCCACTGCGGGTCGGGCGTATATAATCCGGTTGTGTTCGTGAGCATCGAGCCCGTTCATACCCCGCTCCGAAAGACCGCAGGAGCGGCGCAGATCTAGCGCAGCACTGTGCACTGTGGCGCACGGTCAAAAAACAGGAGGTGCACATCAGACAAGAGGCCAGAAGTCCACGTCAAAGCCCTGGCCGGCGCGACCCGCATTGCGCAGCCGGACGGGGCCGAAATCAGTTTGCAGTGCAGATCGCATAAACCCTACGGAGGAAGACGTCACATGTCTGCCAATAAAAAGCTGTCTCGCCGAAACATGCTCAAGCTGGCCGGCCTGACCGGCGCCGGCGCTGCGCTCGCCGCCTGCGCGCCACAGACTGTTGAGAAGGTCGTCGAGAAAGAGAAAGTCGTCGAGGTTGAGAAAATCGTTGAAGTCACCGCGGCGGCCCCCACCGGCCCGACCAACGCTCTGGGCGTGACCCTGCCTGCCGACGCACTGCCTCTGGATCAGCAATACATCAAGCTCGGCATCGGCGCAGTTGGCGGCGGCTTTGGCCATATTATGGAGTCGCTGTACAACCGCGCTTTTGAGCACGCTGGCGGGGCCGAGACGCTCACGACTCTCAATATCGATCTCGAGACTGTGCCTGTGGCCTGCGAAAGCTGGACCGTGTCGGAGGATGGCCTGTCGTGGGACTTCGCCCTGCGCAAGGACCTGGTGTTCAGCAACGGAACGCCGATCACAGCCCATGACTGGGTGTACACCCTGCGCTGGTCGCTGGCGCGCGGCTACGACTTTGGCTGGTTCTACACCGATATTAAGAACGCCACCGAAGTGATGAATGGTTCTGTCCCGCCGGAGCAGTTGGGCATCGAAGCTGTCGATGACTACACATTGCGGATCACAACCAAAGCCTACACGCCCTATCTGCCGGGCCTGGGCACCTGGTTCCAGGTTGCCAAGAAAGACATCTGGGAAACCGCCGGCGAAAACTGGGCGCTCGATCCCAAGCGATACGTGTCCTCCGGGCCGTTCATCCTGTCCGAGTTCAACCGTGGTGTGTCGCACAAGTGGACGCTGAACAAGACGTACAAGGGCATTCGCCGGCCCTACGTGACCGAAATCCGCGAGCAACCGCTGCCGGGCGGCATTGCCGCTTACATCGCCGGCGACATCCAGACCTACGCTATCGACGGCAACACGCCGCCAGCCGAGGTGGCCCTGATCAACGCCAATCCCGTGCTGCGCGCCGAGTCCCACCCGCAACCGTCCAGCTACACGGACTACCTGGGCTTCAACACCATGCCGGGCGCGTTCCCTCCCCTGGACAACCCCGATGTGCGGTTGGCCCTGTGCAAAGCGATCGACAAAGAGACGCTGGTGGGCGAAATCTGGCGCGGATTCTCCAACCCGGCCTGGGGCATTCTGCCGAAGGGCTTCCCCGGCTACACCGGCGACAAGTTGAAGGAGCTGGACCCCAATGTGTACAACCCCGAGGCGGCCCGGCAGTTGCTGTCGAAGGCCGGCTTCGCGGACGGCAAAGGCTTCCCGAAGTTCGAGATGTGGATCCGCCAGCCAACGCCCATTCAGCTCACCATGTGCCAGGCCATCCAGGCGCGCTGGAAGGAAAACCTGGGCATCGAGATCGAGTTGAAGCCGGCAGACTTCCAGGCGTTTGCCGAGGTGTACCAGGGCAAGGGCGAGAAGGCGCCCATCTACCATGTGGCCTACTCGCTCGACTACTACGACCCGGCCACCTTCCTCAACGTCTTTGTGACCAACGGCGGACGGCACCCGCACAAAGACCCGGCCTGGGACGAGGCATACGCCAAAGCAAACGCCTTGCGCGACCCCGCCGCGCGCTTCGCAGCCATCGCCGAGGTGGAAGCGCAACTGGTGAACAGCACCGCCTACTACTTCCTGCACAGCCCATTCAGCATTATGCTGTGGCCGTGCAACGCCAAAGGCGAAACCCTGCAACCCAACAAAGACGGATACTCCTTCTGGGGCGGCGGCGGCGTGGGCTGCCCGCACGCCTACGAAGGCATCTACTGGACTGATCCGGCTTGTCGCGCCGGCGTCGGATAACAGTCGCGTCAGCGACCTCGATATAACCGTCGTTCAAGGGGCGAGGCTATCACCTCGCCCCGTTTTCCCATCGAGGTTTGATGATTAGCTATACCGCCAAACGGCTGTTCGGAATTCTCATCACTCTGCTGCTGTTGTCGATCCTGACTTTTGCGTTGACACGACTGGTGCCCGGCACACCCTGGGGCACCAACGCCCAGATACCGTTATCAGCTGAGCAGGAAGCGATTTTCCGGCAGCGATATGGGATGGACAAGCCGGTAGTCGAACAATATTTGATCTGGCTGCGCAACGCTATCCTGTTGGATTTTGGCCGCCCCTTCACAGCGCCGGAATTGAGCGTCACCGAGTTGATTGCCAAGGCGCTGCCCTACAGCGCGATCGTCGGCGGCATCGCCTGCTTGTTTGCGCTTGCAATTGGCGTCATTCTCGGCATGGTCGCGGCAGCGGCGCGCAATGGCTGGCTTGACAACCTGGTGACCAGCTATGCAGTCATCATCGCCGCCATGCCGTCGTTCGTGCTGGCCTATTTACTGGCTTACTTTTTTGCCGCACAATGGCGTCTGCTGCCGTCGGGCGGATGGGGCGGGCCGCAACATCTGGTGTTGCCGGTGATCGCCTATGGGTTGCCGGTCACAGGCGGCGTGGCGCGCTGGACGCGTCAATGTCTGGTGGACACCATGTCCTCCGACTACGTGCGCACCGCCTATGCGAAGGGGCTGCGTCAAGCGGCTGTGATCGCCCGTCACGTCCTGCGCAACGCCCTCATCCCGATGATCACCTCATTCCTGCCCTTGTTTCCCGGCATGATGACCGGCTCCATCTTCATCGAGGTCGTGTTCGGCCTGCCCGGCCTGGGCCGCTACTTCGTTCAATCCAGCTCCAACCGCGACTATCCGCTTGTCCTGGGCATCACCATCTTCTGGGCTGTGCTCATCATGTTGACCTACTTCATCACCGACGTGCTGTACGGCATCATCGACCCGCGCGTGCGAATCACGGAGCGCAAGTAACATGACATCGACTGCTTTGCCCACTGTCACGCCGGCCGACGAGCCTGTGCGCTACGCCAGCTTCTGGGCCGGCGCCTGGCGGCGTTTCCGCCGCAACCGGCTGGCCATCTTCGGGCTGGTCTTTGTCGTCTTCATCATCGCCATTGCTGTGCTTGCTCCAGTGCTCACCCCCTACCCCTATGACAAAATCAATCCAATTCAGGCGCTGATGCCGCCCTCCATCGAGCACCCCCTGGGCACCGACAACCTGGGCCGCGACCTCTTGAGCCGGATCATGTTCGGCGCGCGCCCGATGCTGATCGTCGGCATTTCCGTCAACATTCTGGCGCTGCTGGTCGGCGTGCCGCTGGGGTTGATCGCCGGCTACGCCGGGGGCGTGATCGACTGGATCGTGTCGCGCTTGATCGACATGTTCTCGGCCCTGCCGTGGTATCTCATCGTCCTCTTCCTGGTCATGGTGCTCTCGCCCAGCATTCAAAACATGATCGTGGCGCTGGCAGTCACATCCTGGGTTGGCTCGGCCCGGCTGGTGCGCGGGATGACCTTCTCCATCCGCGAGCAGGATTTCATCGAAGCCACCCAGGCGCTTGGCTTGCCAACCCTGCGCGTGCTGGCGCTGCACGTGCTGCCACAAATCGCGCCCTTGTTGCTGTGGAGCTTCGCCGCCAGCATTCCCAGCATTGTGTTTGCCGAAGCCGGCCTCAGCTTCCTGGGCATGGGCGTGCGCCCGCCAACGCCCAGTTGGGGCCAGATGCTGCAAGAGGCCGCCGGCTACTGGCAATACTGGCCGCACATCTTTCTCGTCCCCGGCCTCATGATCGCCCTGACCGTGCTCGCCTTTCAGGGCCTGGCCGACGGTCTGCGCGAGGCGCTTGACGTGAATGTGAATGTGTAGAGAGTAGTCAGTCGTCAGTCGTCAGTAGTCAGACAGTCAGTAGTCAGACAGCAGACGACAGACGACAGATTGCAGAGTGCAGACAAGGGCCTTCGGCAAAAAGCAAAAGGTCTGCGCGAGGGCCGACCGTCAATCCACAATCCAAAATCGCAAATCCAAAATCGACATGGCTCCACTTCTCGAAATCAAGGGCCTGCAAGTCGCTTTCTTCACCAAAGACGGCATGGTGAGAGCGGTCAACGGCATTTCATACAGCCTCGACGAAGGCGACACGCTGGGCATCGTGGGTGAGAGCGGCTGCGGCAAGAGCGTTACTGAGTCTTGACAAGACAATGTCGTGTGTGTCAAAATAGGCCGCATGAGAATAAAAGGGTCAAATGCAGTTGCTGATGCACGACGCGCGCGCGGCCTGGCCTTGTTAAGCGAAGGAAAGACATGCGCTCAGGC